>NZ_JABERD010000032.1 GCF_013044505.1 Streptomyces sp. S3(2020)
TCGCCCTGCGCGCCGGCTCCCGCGTGGACCAGATGAGCGTGACCCTGTCCAACGGCACCACGCTCACCCACGGCGGCACCGGCGGCACCGCCTCCTCCCTGACCCTGGCCAGCGGCGAGTACGTCACGACCGCCTACCTCTGCCAGGCCCAGAAGGACGGCCGCACGCGGATCTTCTACGCCAAGTTCACGACGAGCACCGGCCGTACGCTCGCCGGCGGCACCACCACCTCCGACTGCGTGACCCGCACCGCGCCCTCCGGCTGGCAGATCGCCGGCTTCCACGGCAGGACCGGCGACGAGGTCGACAAGGTCGGCTTCATCTACACCCAGCGCTGACCGCCCCGGGACGCGGTACGCCGCGTACCAGGCCCCCTCATCACGTTCCCGAACCCCGTTCGAGATCCCGGTCACTTCAAGTGCCCCGCACGCACACCCCCTTGGAGAACGAGTTGACCCCCAACCACCATCTGTCCCGCCGCGGCCTCCTGGGCATGACCGCCGCCGTACCGCTCGCGCTGACCATCGGCTCGGGCACCGCGTACGCAGCCGACTCGGCGTACGCGATGGTCTACTTCACCGAGTCGACCAACCTCGGTGACGGCACCGACTACGGTCTGCACCTCGCCGTCAGCCCCGATGGGCTCAACTGGACCCCGCTCAACCAGAACAACCCCCTGGTCACCCCGACCGCCGGCGCCCTGGGTCTGCGCGACCCGTTCCTGATGCGCAAGCAGGACGGCACCTTCGTCGTGATCGCCACCGACCTCAAGGGCACGGACTGGAGCTACAACAGCCAGTACATCCATGTCTGGGACTCCGCCGACCTGCGCACCCTCACCGGCTACCGGCGTCTGAAGCTGCACGACATGACCACCCACAGCTGGGCGCCCGAAGCGTTCTGGGACGCTGGCCGCGGCCAGTACGCGGTCATCTACTCCTCGGTGAACTCCAGCGGCCACAACGTCATCATGGTGAACTACACCAGCGACTTCGTCACCGCCTCCGCCCCACAGGTCTTCTTCGACCCCGGCTACGACGTGATCGACGGCAACATGGCCCTGGGTGTGAGCGGCTACAACTACCTGTTCTTCAAGAAGGACCAGACGCTGGTCAGCGCCAGGTCCACGTCCCTGGACCCGGGCAGCTTCACCGAGTACAGCGCGGGCGTGGCGCACGGCGGCACCGAGGCCCCCACCGTGGTCAAGTCCCTCACGTCCAGCAACTGGTGGCTCTGGGGAGACACGTACACGCCCAACGGCGTCTTCTACGCCTGGCAGTCCAGCAGCCCGGCCACCGGCTCCTGGGTGGCCCTCGACCAGCGGACCTACACCCAGCCGGTCAACTCCAAGCACTGCGGCATCGCGACGATCACCACGGCCGAGTACGACAACCTCCTCACGAAGTGGGGCGCCCCGAGCTGGAACCGGCTCAAGTCCTACAACTACCCGGCCCGTTACGTCCGGCACGCCGACTATGTGGGCCGCATCGACGAGTACCCGATCGAGCCGTACAAGGACTCCCTGTGGACCCTGGTCCCGGGTCTCGCCGACAGCTCCGGGGTCTCCTTCCAGTCGGTCAACTACCCGACCCGGTACCTGCGGCACTACAACTACGCGCTCCGACTCGACGTCAACGACGGCACGTCGACGTACGCCGGCGACGCGACCTTCTACCGCACGGCGGGCCTGGCGGACGCGAGTTGGTCCTCCTTCCGCTCGTACAACAACCCGACCCGCTACATCCGCCACTCCGACTACGTCCTGCGCATCGACCCGATCTCCACGACCACCGGCCAGCAGGACGCGACCTTCCGCGTCGGCTACTGAGCACAGGAGAAAAGCAATGTCGTATGTCAGCATCCGAAGACGAGCCGGCCGCGTCACCTCGCGCGTCCTCGCCCTCGCTCTCACCCTGGCCGGTGTGGCGGCCCTGGACGGCCGAGCTCCGTCGGCCCCCCTGACGATCGAGCCGGCCGCCGTCAGCACCAACCAGATCGGTGTGACCCCGCCGTCGATGGGCTGGGCGTCCTGGAACAGCTTCGCCAGCAGCATCGACTCCGAGGTCATCGAGCAGCAGACCGACGCGCTGGTCTCCTCCGGCATGGCGGCCGCCGGCTACCAGTACGTCAACCTCGACGACGGCTGGTGGCAGGGCGACCGCAACGCCGACGGGTCCATCGCCGTCGACGCGGAGCTGTGGCCGGGCGGCATGAAGGCCGTCGTCGACTACATCCACAGCAAGGGCCTGAAGGCCGGCATCTACACCGACGCCGGCCAGAACGGCTGCGGCTACTACTACCCCACCACCCGCCCGGCCGCCCCCAACACCGGTATGGAGGGGCACTACCAGCAGGACCTGGAGACCTTCCAGCGCTGGGGCTTCGACTACGTGAAGATCGACTGGTGCGGCGGGCGGGTGGAGGGCCT
Source organism: Streptomyces sp. S3(2020) (assembly GCF_013044505.1). Taxonomy (GTDB): domain Bacteria; phylum Actinomycetota; class Actinomycetes; order Streptomycetales; family Streptomycetaceae; genus Streptomyces. The sequence continues at coordinate 2,429 of NZ_JABERD010000032.1, forward strand.
CGACCAGGAGACGACGTACAAGGCGATCGCCGCCGCCAACGAGGCCGCGACCGCCGTCACCGGGCACAAGCTCGTGCTGTCCTTCTGCGAGTGGGGCAGCGGACTGCCCTGGAACTGGGCGACCGGCTACGGCGATCTGTGGCGCACCAGCACCGACGTCATTTTCTGGGGCCAGACCCCCACGACAGCCATGATGCTCGCGAACTTCGACAAGGCGCTGCACCCGGCCGCGCAGCACACCGGCTACTACAACGACCCCGACATGCTGATGACCGGCATGAGCGGCCTGACCGCCGCCCAGAACCGGCTGCACATGGGCCTGTGGTCGATCTCCGGCGCCCCGCTCCTCGCGGGCAACAACCTGGCCACCATGAGCACCGTGACCAGGGACATCCTCACCAACCGCGAGATGATCGCCATCGACCAGGACCCACGCGGCCTGCAGGGAGTCAAGGTCGCCGAGGACACCCGGAACCTGCAGGTGTACGGCAAGGTCCTCGCAGGTACGGGCAAGCGCGCCGTGCTGCTCCTCAACCGCACCGGCGCCGCGGCCTCCATGACCGTGCGCTGGGCCGACCTCGGTCTCACCTCGGCCACCGCGTCCGTACGCAACGTCTGGACGGGCACCGACGCCGGTTCCTTCGGGACCGGTTACACCACGACCGTTCCCGCGGGCGACGCCGTCCTGCTGACCGTCTCCGGCGGCACCGAGGCGTCCGGGACGACGTACGAGGACACCACCACGGCCACCACCCCGGTCTTCACGGGCGTCAACACCGCGGCGGCCGGCACCAAGCTGGTGGACATCACCTACGCCAACGGCGGCACCACTGCCCGCAAGGCGACCGTCAAGGTCAACGGCCAGTACTCCTACGTCGTCGCCTTCCCGCCGACCGGCTCGTCCACCACCTACCGGACCGTGTCCGTGCTGGCGCACCTCGCCAAGGGCGCCAACACCGTGCGCTTCGACGCCGTCTCCGGCAGCACCGCTCCCGACGTCGATGCCATCCGCGTCCAGGGCATCCCCGGCACCAACGGCATCGCGCTCGTCGGCGCCGCCTCGGGCCGCTGCGTGGACATCGAGAAGAACACCAACGTCGATGCCACCCAGGCACAGATCTGGGACTGCGGTGGCGGACGCAACGAGACGTTCACCCAGACCTCCCGCGGCGAGCTGGTTGTCTACGGGAACAAGTGCCTGGACGCCGACAACAACGGGACCACCAACGGCACCAAGGTGATCATCTGGGACTGCACGGGCGGCACGAACCAGAAGTGGACCCTCAACGCCGACGGCACGGTCACCAACAACCTCTCGGGGCTGTGTCTGGACGCCTCGGAGGCCGCGACCGCCAACGGCACCAAGCTGCTCCTGTGGACCTGCAACGGCCAGACCAACCAGAAGTGGACCGCGGCCTGACACCGCTCCCGGGACCGGGGCTGAGGCTGGGGCTGGGGCCGTCGACCTTCACCAGCGGCAGACGCTCGGATCCGGAACGGTGAACCCCCGTGGAGCCGCCGCTCCACGGGGGTTCACCGCCGCAGCGCGCTAGGAGCCGCTGCGGGAATGTGATGGGACGGCGGTGGATTCCGGGGCCTGCTGCGCAGGCGCCGGGTCCGCGTCGGCCCGGGCTCGCCGGCGGTGGGCCAACGTCCAGGCGATCGCCGCTATCGCCGTCACCGCGAGCGTGGCCAGCAGCAGCGAAGCGTGCGAGCCCGCACTGTCGGCCGTCCTCGCGACGGGGTTGGGCACGCCCAGGCGGTCGACCAGCCAGCCGAGTGCGGCCGTGCCGGTGAGCACCGCGCCGGTCACCCGCAGTACGGGTTGGACGCGCAGCCGGGCGAGGACCAGCAGCGACGGCAGGGCGAGGCAGACCAGCAGCAGCTGAACCAGTTCGATGCCGAGGTTGAAGCCGAGCAGGCTGGTCACCAACTGGCCCGTGGTCAGCTGCATCTCGGCGAGCACGAAGGAGAACGCCATCCCGTGGCCGAGCCCGAACACACCGGCCACCAGGGCCTCCTTGCCCGGGAAGAGCGGCCTTACGGCGTGGATCGCGCCGACCAGGATGCTCGCGGCGATGAACGCCTCGACCGGCCAGCCGGGGATGTCGAGCCGACCCAGCGCGGTGGCGGCCAGGGCGGCGGAGTGCCCGGCGGTGAAGGCGAGTGTGGTCCGGCCGATACGGGCCAGGGCCTTCCTCGGACCCACCAGGCCGTTCCAGCGCCCTCCGCTCGCCGCGAGCGGGGCGGGCAGCAACAGGATGAGCAGGAACAGCAGATGGTCGGTGCCGGTGAGGATGTGGTCACCGCCGAGTTCGAGCATGGCGACGAAGCCCCGCCAGTCGCTGCCCGCGCCGAGGTCGACCTTCAGCGCCGGGACCTTCATGGTCCGGGTGTCGATGCGGATCGTGCCGACCTGGGTGGCACCCACGCCGTCGACCTGACCGGCCGCCCAGTCCTGACGGACCGTCACCAGCACGGTATGCGTGATGACTTGGTGCACGATCGCGTCGTAGCCGAAGGTGAAGTGTCGTACGTCGGTGTCGGCCGGCGGGGTGAGCACGGCATGGACGACCAGCTCGCGGTACTCGCCGGTGTCCGTCTGGACAGCTCGGCTCAGGGTCGGGCGGCCGACGGTGACCTGCCAGGTCTGGCCGTCCGTGGCGGTGGGGTATATGTGCTGGACCAGGTAGGAGCGGATAGCGCCGGTCTGGGCGCTCAGCGTCTTCTGTGACAGCTCGATCCCGCTGGCCCGGGAGAACTCGTCGACGGGCAGTTCCAGCCGTGCGGAGACCGAGTGCTGGTACACGTCGAGCTGTACCACCGAGTGCGGCATCGGATGCGCGGCGGCCGGCGACGCCCCGAGGAGGAGCGCCGCCGGTACCGCGATCGCGATCCCGGCAACCCAGCGCACCACTGTGGTCAGCCAGTTTCGCGATCCGGTCATGAGAAGGAGAACTCGCTGCCGTAGTCGCGGGTGTGATCGCGGTACACGGTGTGGTAGTGGATCTTGTCGCGGTACACCACGCCGGTCTGGCAGATGAACTCGACCCACACACCGGGACCGTCGATACGGACGTAGTCGCCGTTGGTGTCCAGACCAGTGCCGCCGGAGTAGCTGATGTAGGTGTCCTTCAGCTCCCTCGCGTACGACTTCATCAACTGCTTCGCGGTGGCGTCGTCCACGTCCGCGACCCAGGGGTGGATGGCCGCGAGGACCAGCTTCTGCTGCTTGGGGGTCAGCTCGCTGACCTTCAGGCCCTCCTTGGTCTCCGGGAACTCGCCGTCGGAGCCCGGGCCGAGGAGCACATCGCCGAAGGACTCGGACAGCTTGGCCGCGGCCAGCTGCTCGGTCGTCAGGCTGCCGGTGAGAGCGAGCATGCCATTGCGGAACTTCGCCATCGGCTCGTACGTCGTGCCGTCGTCCGCGGTCCAGCTGGTGGGCTCGATACCGGTGAAGAAGGGGCTCGCTCCGGCGACCTTGCCGTTCTTGAACGTGATGTTGACGGCGAGGTGGTGGCCGCCGAAGTGCAGCTGCCAGGTGCCGGTCTTCGACGGGGTACCGAGGAACGCCAGGTAGTAGTAGCCACTGCCGTACGCGAAGCCGCCCCCGCCGCCCGTACCGCCGGAGGGCGGGGCACCCGTCGGGACGTCGGTCGGAGTCGCGGTGCTCGACGCCGTGTCGGTGGCCGTCGCGCTCGGCGCCGGGGCGGCGGAGCTGGTGGACTCCGCCGAGGCGAGCACGTCGTCGGCGAGGATGGTCTGCATGACATGGTCGTAGCCGGTGCCCTTGCCGGACCCCAGAGCCACCTTCAGTACGCTCTCGGCGGCGGCCAGCTGCTCGTCGCTCAGCGAACCGAAGTCGATGCCCGGACGGCAGGTCCCGGCGCACGGCAGGTTCGACCAGGCGGTCGCGTTGGCCTGGCTGAACTCCAGGACGGTCGACGCCTGCTGGTCGGAGTCCAGCGTGTTGAGGAACGCGTTGGCCGCACTGACCACGGCGGCGGTGCCGGTGTCCTTCTTGTCGACCGCGAAGTGGGCCGCCGCCTTCTTGTCGGTGGTGGTCGCGGCGTTCGCCGCCACGAATCCACCACCCACGAGGACGACACCGGCGGCCACGCCGGCCACGCCCCGCCAGGTCCGCCGCTTACGCGCCTGACTGGTTCTTTCCCTACTCACGAAGACTCCCTTGAGGCAAGGTCTGGGACAACCTGCCGGCCAACCGGGCAGCACCCGTCAACCGGCTGCGAGATCGCCAAGTCCGCATCCCTGCACGCTGGTTGGACTCGGAAGAACACACGGGGGGGCACGAGGTACCCGTCCCCGATGGATAAGGAAATTATCAACGGCATTGTTGACACTTCAATGCGCGAGCATCGGGGCATGCCCCTTTTGGGTTGCGTGCGCCGCATATTCAAGGAATTTGCTGGGCCAATTGACAGGTTGGGCTTATCGCGACTTCAGCCGACCGGCGGCCCGAGCGGGCATCGCCGCACACCCTGGCGAACAGCGGGCGCCCGGCGCCCCATTCGGCTCGGAGACCCGAGTAAGGTCGCCGCCGGCGCCGCTCGACATCTCCTACGGCTTCGACCTGACGCCCAGTCAAGAAGTTGACGCCGAACCGCGGTCCGACCCTGTGAATCTCACATGAAAAGCCCCCCGGGCCTTTTGGCGACAGGATCGTTAACGATTTCCTCCTCCCGTGAGCCGGAGTTGGCATGACCGGATCACTTCTTCGGCGTGCCCCGCTCGGCCACGCCCGACACCCGCCCAGGAGGCCATGTGTTAACGCTCCGGAACGAATCGACCCAGGTCAGCCCCCGTCGGCGCGGCCCTCGTATCGCGGTCACCGTCGCCACCGCGGTGCTGCTCGCCGCCGCCTTCACCACCACCGACACCGCCCCGTCGGCCACCTCACGTGCCGGCGTCAGCACCGTCGCCTATTCCGCCGAGGCCACAGCGGCCTCGGAGACGCTCACCGCCGTCACCACCTTCCTGGGCACGCTGAGTTCCTCGCAGCAGTCGACCGTCAAGGCGGAGCGCACCCAGTCCAACCTCTCGCAGTGGTCCAACTTGCCCGACGGCCTGTACACCCGCGCCGGACTGCGCATGGACGCGCTGACCTCCACCCAGCAGTCGGCGGTCCTCGCGATCCTCCAGACGGCACTGAGCGACGAGGGCTACGAGCAGGTCACCGGCATCACCACCGCCGACGGCGTGCTGCACGACAGCACCGGCAGCGACGACTACGGCTCCGACCACTACTGGATCCGGATCCTCGGCACGCCATCCGCCGACGGCCAGTGGACGGTCCAGTACGGTGGCCACCACCTCGCCGTGAACATCACGCTGACCGGGGACACCATGCCCCTGGCACCGACCCTCTTCGGCGTGCAGCCGGCCACGTACACGCTCAACGGCGTGAGCTACGAGCCACTGGCCGGCGAGACCGACAAGGCCTTCGCGGTCGTACAGTCCCTGGACGACGACCAGTTGGACACCGCGGTCCTGGACACCGCGGTCACCGAGATCATCCTCGGCGCCGGACAGGACGGGAAGACCCTCGCCTACGAGGGCGTCCAGGCCTCCACCTTCACCGACACCCAGAAGGAGCTGCTCCTCGACCTGATCACCGAATGGATCAGCCCGCTCAACGACGAACAGAACGCGTCCAAGCTGGAGTCCGCCGAGGAGAACCTGGACTCGACCTACTTCGCCTGGTCCGGTGGCACGTCGAGCAGCTCGACGATCTACTACCGCGTGCAGAGCCCGGACTTCACCATAGAGTTCGCCCACCAGCCCAACATGGGCGGCACCACCCACATCCACGCGATCTACCGCGAGACCGGCAACGACTACGGCGCTGAGGACTGATCAGTGACCACTGTCCAACGCCGCCTGGCCCGGTGGACGGCAGCGCTGCTGCTCGCCGCCACCGGGTCGGGCCTCGCGGCCGCGCCCGCCTCGGCCCACCCGACAGACGAGATCGTCCAGCAGACGTACCTCACCCCGGACGGCTCCCGGCTTGACGTCCAACTCGTCATCACACCAGGCGTGTTGGTAGCTCCGGCCTTCGTCAAGGCCCTCGACTCCGACGGCGACGGGAAACTCGGCCCGGCCGAGCAGTCCGCCCACACCGAGGACGTCACGAGCGCACTCACGCTCCAGGTCGACGGGACGAGCGTCCCGTTGAAGCTCTCCGGGAGCACGTTCGCCGACCACGCCCTGCTCGCCTCCGGCGGGGGCTCCGTCACTCTGGACCTCACCGCGGTCCTGCCCGACGGCAGCCAGACTCTCACGTACACCAACTCATACGACCCGCCCGGCACTTCGAGCACGGTAGCGCAGGCGAACCTCATGATGCCGACAGGCACCTCCGCGGTTCCGGCAGACGTGCGGCGCGCCGACGAGGGGCGGACCATCACGGCCCACCTCCCCGACAGCGATGCCACGACGGCCGCCTCGGAGGAGGCGGACGAGGACAGCGCCATGCTCGACGCCTTGCGCTCTCCGCTCTCCTCTCCCTGGGCGCTGCTGGCCCTGGTCGGCACGTGCGCCCTGCTCGGCGCCTTCCACGCTCTCACCCCCGGCCACGGCAAGGCGCTCCTCGCCTCCTATCTGGTCGGCGCCCACAGCACACCCAGGCAAGCGGTGGCCCTCGGCTCCGTCATCACGGTCACGCACACGTCCTCCGTGATCGCCCTCGGCACGGCGGTCCTGTTCGCGGGGCAGTTCGTGACGCCCGGGGTGATGGTGCCGATACTCCAAGTGGCCAGCGGGGTGGTGGTGTTGTTCCTCGGCGTACGGCTGCTGCGGCGCAGGTGGCCGGGGCGGGGCAGGGCGGACCAGGATCACAGCCACAGCCACAGCCACAGCCACAGCCACAAGGGTCACCGTCACAGCCAAGAGCACGAACACAGGCACGACCACGGTGGGCCCGGCCACTCGCACTCACACAGCCCCGGCGGGCGCCATCACCATCACCCGGTGGTCATCCCCACCACGTTCCGCGGCATCGCCGCCCTCGGTGTCTCCGGCGGGATAATTCCCTGCCCCGAGGCGCTCACCGTGCTGCTGCTGGCAGTGGGTCTTGGCCGTACGGCCCTGGGCATCATCATGATCTTCGCCTTCAGCATCGGCCTTGCCGCAGTCCTGGTCGGGCTGGGGCTGATCCTGGTCAGCGCCCGGTCAGGCCTGGAGCGCTTCCGGCAGCCGGTACAGAGCCCCTTGATGCAGTGGCTGCCCGCGACCTCCGCCCTCGTGGTCTCCGTACTCGGGCTGACCATCGCGGTCAGCGGGGTGGGGGCGCTCACGGGATAGACGTCGTGCCCGTCACGTCCGCACGCATCCGAATTCACTGGAGAACTTTGTGAAGCCACCCCTCCTCCGGCGTGCCCTCGCCTCCCTCGCGGCTGCAGTTGCCTTGACCCTCGGCACGGGCACCCTCCTGACCGGGGGTTCAGCCCAGGCCGGTACCGCGCAGGCAGCCACCGAGGCCACCGCGCCCGTCATGGACTGCGCGGACATCGCCGCTCTCGACCTGTCAGGCATCATCGGTGCCCCCACCCAGATCGCCGCGGCGACCGAACTGTCCGCCCACGACAACCCCCTCGGCGACTGGGCGGCCTGCGAGGTGACGGGACTGATCGCACCACAGATCCAGTTCGGCCTGAAGCTGCCGATGACGACCTGGCAGGGCAGCTACCTCCAGGTCGGCTGCGGCGGCAACTGCGGTGTGGTGGGCTCGGGCAGCGCCCCGGCAGCCGACGGGTGCGTGCCGATGACCGACGGCGCCTTCGCGGTAGGCACGGACAACCAAGGGCACTTCGGCACCAGCATGTCCTCCGGCCTGTACGGCATCGACCCGACCCTCAAGGCCGACTTCGGGTACAAGTCCGAGCACCAGATGGCCGTCGTGGCCAAGGACATCATCGAGCGCTTCTACGGCGAGTCGGCCGGCCACTCCTACTACGACGGCTGCTCGCAGGGAGGCCACGAGGCGCTCACCGAAGCCCAACGCTTCCCAACCGACTTCGACGGGATCGTCGCCGGCGCCCCCGCGAACAACTGGACCGCGCACACCTTCCAGCACGCCTGGAACGCCCGTGCCGTCTTCTCCGGCGACGACGGCGAGGCCACACTCACCACGGCCGACCTCGCACCGCTGCACGCCGCCGTGCTCACGGGCTGCGACGCCACCGACGACGGGATCGTCGAGGACCCGATCGCCTGTACCTGGGACCCGGGCAGCATCCAGTGCGCCGACGGGCAGACCTCCACCGACGACGTCTTCTGTCTGACCGAGACCCAGGTCACCACCGTGCGCGAGCTCTACTCCGGCCCGCTCGCCGAGAACGGCAAGCTGCTCTACCCGGGCTGGCAGCTGCGCGGCAGCGAGCTGAACTGGGCCGGCGTCATCGTCCCGACGACCGCCACCGGATCGACCTCCAACAAGACCAACGTCGACGAGCGGGTCAGATACCTGCTCTACCCCGAGGCACACCCCGAGCTGAGCTGGGACGATGTGGAGTTCACCACCAAGAACTACAAGAAGCTGATGAAGCTCAACGAAGGGATGATGGACGCCACCGACCCCGACCTGTCCGCGTTCAAGGCGGCCGGCGGCAAGCTGCTCATCTGGCACGGAGTGGCCGATCCGAACATCTCCTCCGTCGCCTCGATGGCCTACTACAAGGCTGTCGAGAAGACGATGGGCGGCGCGGATGCGACCACGGACTTCGCCCGGCTCTTCCTGCTCCCCGGCGTGGCGCACTGTGGCGGCGGCCAGGGCCCGCACAACATCGACGCGCTCACCGCGGTCGTGGACTGGGTGACCGAGGGCACGGCCCCGGACAGCCTGGTCAGCGAGACGGTCGGCAGCAGCGGAACGGTCACAGCCAGCCGACCGGTGTACCCGTTCCCGTACATCGCGGTGCCGGACGGGAACGGCGACTACACCAGGCAGGTCTCCATTGCCGAGCGTGACCTGAGCGTGGACTACCTCGGGTCGTTCCGTTCGGGCTACGAGACCGTGAGCAACTGGGTCCACGGTCAGTGGGTGACCACCTCCGGGAAAAGCTGAGTCCGTTCGCTCCTCCGCACGGAGCGGCGCTGCTGCTCACGAGATGGCCGCCCGCCAGGGTGGCCAAAGCGTGAGCCGCGGTACGTGCGGCACAGCGTCGGGCGGCAGGGTGAAGCACAGGACTTTGGTCATGGGGGGATCGGTGCGGCCGCTGGAGTCACGACCGTGACTGGTTGCAGACGACGTTCAGCACGGACGACGGCGACAAGAAGGTGAGGAACCTGTTCCACGGGTACACGCCGACGTCGGTGAAGGAACGGCTGGGCGAAGACAGCCGTCACCACCGTGGATGGACATCGACGCCGTCACGTCCCCGACTTCCTCGTACTGCGTGAGAACAACGTGCCCCTGGTCGTGGACGTCAAGCCTGGGCACCTACTCACCAGGCCGAAGGTGAACTGCGCGCTCGGCTGGGCCCGTGAGGTCGTGCCGTCACGCGACGGGGACTTCGAAGTCTTGTCCAAGCCCACCGGAGTTGGAGGTGGCCAATCTTCGCTTCCTTGCTGACTACATCGCCGCGACTGGCTCTTCGACCAGGACCTGCTCGCGGAGTTCCGGGCGACGGACCGGACGGGGCGACGCTGGGCGAGGCGTTACGTGCGTTCCCCCAGCACCCGGACTCGCGGGTGCTGGCCGCTGTCCTGCGGCTGTTGTGATGTCAGCACTTCGTGACGGACCTGGTGGAGCAACTGTCCGAGCGCCACGTACTGCACAAAGCAACAGGTCATGTCCAGAACTTGAGTGACCGGATTGGGCACTTGACCGTTGGGCGGGTATGCGATGGCGCTGGATGTTGGCATGGCTGCTATGCACCGTGACTGCTGGTGGGCTGATGTGCGTGTGGGGCCTGGGGGGACTTGACCAAGTCTCCGCAGCCGCTTCGGTGTTCGGGACTGTGGTCAGCCTGCTCGGGGTCCTGACAGTCTGGGCGTGGCAGGGCAAACCACGGCATACGAGCTCCGACACGGGGCAGATCACAGAGACGGCACAGACGCTTGCCCGCGTTGTTCGGCGTCGGTGGGAGGACGAGGCCATCCTGCGGCAGCTCTTCGAGCCCGCACCACTGCCCGTGATCTGGACCTGCTGCCGGCGCGGGGAACTCACGGACCGCACCACGCGGCCGGATTCTGCAATCCTGTGCCATGCGGATGTCCCCGACGAGCTGGTTGAGACGTTCCAGACAACACGTCAGCGCGTAGTCGTGCTGGGGCCTGGCGGTTCGGGAAAGACGACCTTCGCCGTCCTGCTTGTTCTCGCCCTGTTGAGGACGCGGAACACTGATGACCCCGTACCAGTGCTGTGTCCTCTGTCCTCCTTCGACCCGTCACGTGAAACTGTTCGGGACTGGCTGCAACGCCGAGTCACAGAGGACTATCCCGCGCTGAGTGATGTCCAGCGATACGGCACCAGCTCCATCGTGGAGCTCCTCACCGAGCATCGTCTGGTGCCCGTGCTCGACGGGCTGGATGAAGTACCAGCAGCACGTCAGGCGGGGGTCCTGGCGGCCCTCAACGACACCTTGCCAACGAATGCTCCGCTCGTACTAACCTGCCGTACCAACGACTATGCGCGCGCCGTACGGGAAAGCACGCCCCTGGCGAATGCGACTGTGCTGGAGCCCGCGCCGCTCCACGTGGGTCAAACACTTGCTGCGCTACGCCTGGCTGCTCCCAGGCAGCAACGTCCCGAGTGGGACACCTTGGCCGCTCATCTCAGTCAGAACCCTGATTCACCGGTCGGTCATGTCCTGACCAGCCCTCTGATGGCGACCATGGCCCGATCGGTGTACGCAGGTGGAGACCGTGATCCCACAGAGTTGACCGACCTCCGACGCTTTCCCACTCTTCCTGCTGTCGAGCACCACCTGCTGGACGCGCTCATTCCAACTCTCTATGCGCGCTCTCGGCGACAGTCCCCCACCGGAGGGTGGAATGCCGAGAAGGCGCGGCGCTATCTGACATTCCTTGCGCAGGGGCTGAGCAAGCAGGGCACCTTCGACTTTGCTTGGTGGAAGCTCCACACCTGGAGTTCCGCGCTGACCAATCCCTGGCGGCGCGCTGCTACTTGGCTGGCGATCGCCCTTGTCGGACACCTTGTCACCAATCCGTTCCTGGTGCTCTTCTTCGGTGCGCCGTGGGAGATCGTGCCGATGTGTATGGCTCAAGCCACTGCGGTCGTGCCCATGTTTCTCCTCAGCAGCCGAGCACCCGTCGCTCTTGCGACGATCGGACATCGTACTGGGTTCTCCGCCCTTGTGGCCCTCAGCGGCGGCTTGGCTATCTCCCCGGCCGCCGTACCCTTCCTCCCCGGCGCGAATGTAGCGCATAAGGTCCTCGGAGCCACCGCCTCCGTCGGCCTGTGTCTGTGGCTGGTCGTTCTTGCTGCGGGTTTGCCCGCCCCGCCCGAACGGCCGAACCGTGGCCGCCCCGGAATTGCTCAGTGGAGCCGACGTCTGCCCCGCGCATTGGGCATCACGGCATGTGTCGCTGTCTCATCCTCATTGTTCTTCGCGAGCTACGCGGCGTACCTGCATCGTGACGGAGAGCCGCGCTTCCTGGCCAGTCTGCGCGACGGGCTGGTGATCGGTGCCGTCTTGGGCATCGGACTCGCCTTCCTCCGCTGGATCAGGTCCGCATCCGCTGCAGACGATCAAGAAAGCCTTGAGGAGACACTGCGCGCAGATCGCCACTGGCACTGCTCGGCGGCGGAGCCTGTGCCCTCCTGTTCGTGCTGCCTGACGCCGGTGTCAGAACGAGCGTCTGGTTCGCCAACACATTCACAGATCTCGCGGTCGTGACGGCTTTCCGGCTCCTCGACAACGGGGTCATCGGGTTCGTCCTCGCACTGGCCACCTGCGCCTGGCCCTATTACGTCATCGCCCGGTTTCAGTTTGCTGCCCGCGGGCAACTACCCTGGCGCCTACAGGCATTCCTCGCAGACGCCCATCGTCTCGGCATTCTGCGCAGAGTGAACTCGACCTACCAGTTCCGCCATGCCCGACTGCAAAGTCACCTCGCCGAAAGCATTCGGTTGCCGGAGCCACGCATTTCTGCCAGCCTGCCAGGCGCACATTCTGATTCGACATCCTCACCATAATCCGATTGGCGTGCCGACCCGCGCTGCATCCCCGCGAGAGGGACACCGGAGCGAGACGAAAATGCGGGACATCACATGCGAGTGTCGATGTCGGCGCAGGTCGGCTTCACGCTGGGGGACATCGGAAACGAGAACCTGCAGGCCGCCTCGCACAGTCCGGACGACGCCGGTGACTTCGTCAAGTGGGTCGCGAGGTGACGATTTACAGGAAATGGCGGGGCCGGTGCCGGAGTAGGACGGCCCGCGCGTCGGTCATGTCAAGGACGGCGTACCGGGGTCCTTCTACGCCCTGGCCGCTGTCCTTGACCCCGCCGTACGGCATCGGGTCGGGGTGACAGCTGGACGTATCGTTGATCATGACGCCGCCCGTCTCCAGCAGACGGGTGAAGGCGAAGGCGACATCGAGGTCCTGGCAGAACACTCCGGCCTGGAGCCCGTACCGGGTGGCGTTGGCCTTGCGCACGGCCTCGTCGAGGGAGCCGAACACATCGACGGCGACCAGCGGGGCGAACGCCTCCTCGGACGCCAGCCGGGCCCCCTCCGGCAACCCGGCCAGCACTGCCGGGGCCATCAGAGCGCCCTCCCTGGTTCCGCCCGTGAGAAGTCGGCTGCCATAGCCCACGGCGTCCTTGAGGAGGCGCTCCGCACGCTCGGCCGCCGTCGCACCGATGAGCGGGCCGACCCGGGTACCGGGGGCGCGCGGATCGCCGTACGGGATGTCCCGGACGAGGGCGGTCAGCCGTGCGAGGGCCTCGTCCGCGATCGTCTCGTGCACGAGGAGCCGCTGTACGGAGGTGCACACCTGTCCGGCCTTGCGGTATCCGGCGCTGGCGACGAGCGGCAGGGCGTGGTCCAGGTCGGCGTCGCGCCACAGCAACGTCGGGGAGTTGGAGCCGAGTTCGAGGTGGGTGCGGGCGAGGCCGCTCACGGCCCGGATATGGCGGCCGACCTCGGTGGAGCCGGTGAAGGTGATGTAGCGGACGTCCGGGTGCCGTACGAGGTGGTCGCCGACCGTTTCGCCCGGCCCGTGCAGCAGGTGGAGGTGCTGTTCGGGCAGACCGGCCTCAAGCAGGGCCTGCACGAGGGTGATGGCGGACAGCGGGGCCTGTTCGGCGGGTTTGAGGACAACGGCGTTTCCGGCCGCGAGCGCGGGTGCGATCTTATGGGCGACCGTGCTGAGCGGGGCGTTGAACGGGGTGATGGCCGCGACCACCCCCACCGGCACGCGCAGGGTGAAGCAGAGCGAGTCCTCATGACCGGCGGCGGCCTGGACCGGGACCATCTCGCCGGTGAGCCGCAGAGCCTCCTGGGCGCTGAGTTCGAGGATGAGGAGGGTCCGGTCGAGTTCGGTGGTGGCGTCGGCCGGGGTGAAACCGGTCTCGGCGACGTACTGGGTGACGACCGTGTCCCGCCACTCGTCCAGCAGCCGGGCCGCCCGGCGCAGGACCACTGCCCGTTCCTGGTGGGGCAGTTGGTTCACGGCTCGGGTCGCCGAGGCGATGGCCGCGTCCACCTGATCGGGGCCGGGGACGTCGAGTTCGGCGATGCGGTCGCCGGTGTACTTGTCGAGCACCGGGAGTCGCTCCGTGCCGGCGTCAGCCACCGGATCGCCCCCAGTCCAGCGCTCTCATCCGTTTCAGGGCGGGCAGGCCCCACAGCGCGTCCGCGATAGAGGCGGCTCGCGCGGCTCCCAGGAAGTGCGGCACCAACTCGTCATACTTCAGACGTAGTTCGTCGTCACTCAGAGGGTCGTCAGGGTCGCCCTTGCGGGTCAGGCGGAGCCGTTCGTGTGTGCCGCCGTGCCGGTCGGTGATGCGGACACGGGCGGTGCGGCGACCGGGGGCGAGTCGGTCCAGGTCCGGGTCGATCCGGGCCGTGGTGAGGTCGACGAGCCGGCGGATCGCCGGGTCGCGCAGCGACTCGGGAGTGAAGGCCTGCAGCCGTACGCTGCCCAGGACGAGAGCGGCGGCCACCGTGTAGGCCAGGCTGAACTTGGCCTCGTCGGCTTCCCGGGGGTCGAGGCGCCCTGCGACCCGGGTGGCGGTCTCGTAGGTCTCGATCTCGATTCCGGTGACATCCTCCGCCCTTACGGAGTGGCGCAGTTCGAGAGCGGCGTCGATGGCGGCGAAGGTGTGCCCGCAGCAGGCGTGGTACTTGAATGTCGACTGAGTGACGCAGAACGGTTCGCCCAGGCCGCTGACGGAGAGGCTCTCGATCCCGGCGGTCGCGACGCCGAAGCCGACCGGTCCCTCCAGTACGTCGAGCGCGCCTGTGAGCCCCTTCTCGGCGGCGAGCGCGGCCACCGCCCCGGCTTCGGCCGCGTGTCCGGAGTGCAGCGGCTTGCCCGTGGACGGTGACCGGAAGGTCTGCTGGAGGCCGGCGGTCATGGTTCCGGCGAGTGCCAGCGCACCCGCGAACCGGCCGGGATCCAGCCTGAGTAGTTCCGCCGCCGCGGCCGCCGCGCCGAAGGTGCCGACCGTGCCGGTGGTGTGCCAGTTCCGGTAGTGCGCCGGCCCTACGGCGAGTGCGATCCGGGCGCCGATCTCGTATCCGATGGTCACCGCGCGCAGGAAGTCCTCGCCGGAGGCGTCGACGAGTTCGGCGACCGCGAAGGCGGCGGCGATCGTCGGGGCTCCGGGGTGGTAGAAGGCGTCCCGGTAGATGTCGTCGAGTTCGGCGGCGTGCGCCGCCGTGCCGTTGATGAGGGCGGCGGCACGCACATCGGCAAGGCGCCCGGAAGGGATGAGCCGGGCGGGTCCCGGGCTCGGATCGAGCGCCTCGGTCAGTGCGCGGGCAGCCCGGGTGTTGACGCCCGGGACGGTGGCCGACACCCAGTCGACGACCGCGCGTACGGCCGCGTGCCGTACCTCCGCCGCGAACGGGGTAGCACGCCGGGCGACCGCGAAGTCCGCCAGTTGTTCCACGACTGTCATGTCGGTGCTTCCCTCCTCAGAACTGCGCCTCGTACTGGGCGGGGTCGATGCGTGCCTCGATGAGCAGCGGGCGGGTGAGACCGGCCAACCCGGCGGTGGCCTTCTCCAGTTCGCTGACCGAGGTGACCCGCACGCCGTCGCAGCCCATCGAGCCGGCGAGGGTGACCAGGTCGATGTCGTCCAGGCGGGTCGCCGTACTCGGGTAGCCGAGGGCCTGTTGTTTGAGTTCGATGCGGTTGAGGCTGCCGTCGACGAACACCACTACTGCCAGGCGGAGTTGACGTGCGGCTGCCAACCGCAGTTCGGTGGCGGCCATCGCGAAGCCGCCGTCGCCGACCAGCGCGACGACAGGGGTCTCGCCGAGGGCGAGTTGGGCGCCGACGGCCCCGGGGAGTCCGAAGCCCATCGAGGACAGGCCGTTGCTCATGAGGACGCTCCGGGGGTGCCGGGTCTGCCAGCCCTGGCCGACGAGGAGCTTGTGGGAGCCGACGTCGCAGGTGACGACTGTCTCGTCGGGGGCGGCCGCGCGGACGACATCGATGACGTCGGTGGGGTTGAGGCGGCCGGACACCCGGCCCGCGTAGTAGGCCGTGCGGAGCCGGTCTCGGTGGGCGGCGATGTCGGTCTCGCTCCTGCGGGGTTCGCCCCGCCACCCGTCCGCAAGCCAGTCGAGGCTCGCGGAGACGTCTCCGACGACTTCGCAGTCGCTGGGGTAGATCTGGTCGGTGTTGGGCGTGGTGTCGATGTGCAGGACGGGCGTCCTGAGCGACCACGGTCTGATCAGTTCGACCGGGTCGAACCCGGCGGTGACGACGAGGTCGCTGTCGGCGAGGAAGTCCCACAGGACCTGGTTGCACGCCATGTCGAGGACCCCGGCGAAGCAGGGGTGGTTCTCGGGGAACACCCCCTTGGCCATCGGAGACACCACGACCGGGACTCCGGCCGCCTCCGCCAGCCGGATCAGGGCGTCGGACGCGCCGCACCTGCTCGCTCCGGCCCCCGCCAGCAGCACCGGGCGCCGGGCCGACCCGAGCAGTTCCGCGGGGTCCGGGCCGCCGGGGGCCCGGTGCACTCGTAGACCTCCGGCGGCCCCGTCCAACGGCGGCGGCGTGACCACGACATCGGACACCTGGGCGGCGAACGCCTGTGCGGAGCCCGTGAGATGGACAGCCCCGGGGCGTTCGGCGACAGACAGGCGGAGCGCCTTGCGCAGCACCGTGTCGACCGACTGCGGGTGGATCCGGCCCGCCCACTTGGTGACCGGGGAGAACAGCAGCTTGTGGTCGACGACCTGATGGGTGATCACATCCTCGCGACCGGCATCGACCTGGCCGGAGATCGCGAGAAGTGGAACACGGTCCCAGGTGGCGGCGGCCACTCCGTTGACGATCGAGGTCGAGCCCGGCCCGAGGGTCGACAGGCACGCCCCCGGCCGCCCGGTGACCATCGCGTGAGCCTCGGCCATGAACACCGCGGTGCCTTCACGGCCGCCGAGCACGACCTCCACGTCGAGGGCGCGCATCGCCTCCATCAACTCGATGATCGGGTCGCCCGGGTAGGCGAACACACGCCCGACCCCTGCGGCTCGGAGGTGTTCGGCGACCACCGTGGCGGTGTTGCCCATGTCATCGCTCCAGGTTGTCGTGGTGAATGGACAGGGTCCGGAAGATCCCGTGCACGAACTTGGTGTACGGCGCTATCCCGAACGCGACGACGACCGCGCCGACATGCAGCAACAGCAGCGGCCCGAAGACGACCGTCTCCCGGAACAGCAGCGTGAGCATCCCGGTGGCGGCGAGCACGAGCAGCGCCCACAGGAACCCGGTCCCACCGGATCGCACCCACAGCCCGGTCCCGCCGACGAGCATGGCGATGCCGCCGGCGCTGCCGCTGATCACAGGTACGGAGAGATAGCCGTACGGCGGATGCACGCCGAGGACGTTCTGGAGGAAGGCTGCCGACGTGGTCGAGACGACACACAGCCCGAAGCCATAGAGCAGCACCCGGTGGTATCCGCGCCGGCCCGGCCGCTCGCAGTCCGCCCCTCCCCCGGTCATGTGTTTCAGCTGCACGGCCTGGTGGAAGGTGGTCGCCCAGACGCGCGGCCGGAAGAGGCCGGCCATGCTGCCGTGGATGTCCCGCCAGTACCGCAGCGCGGCCCAGCCGAGCATTCCGGCCGCCCAGAGGCTCGGCGCACCCACCGCGATCAGCAGCGGGGTGTGCGGGAGGATCTCGTACGGGTCGCCGGGCGTGTCTGCCACGACGAACGGGCGGCCGGTGAACAGCCAGGAGAGCACAGCAAGTACGAGACATACGACGGTGAAGGCCAGGCCCGTCGCCCGGGGGCCCGGCTTCCGCTGCGGCCAGACGTAGCGGCGGTAGCTGTCCTGGCGTACCTCGGCGAACACCTTCGGCGGATCCACGGCGAACTGGTGCGGTGGGGCGTACATACAGGCGGTGAGGCAGTCGCCGCAGTCGTGGCAGAGGTTGGCGAGGTGCGTCATGTCCTCGCGTTTCAGGGTGGTCCGCAGCTCCAGGGCGGGCCAGACGGGGCAGTAACCGGCGCAGTAGCGACAGGAGTTGCAGATGGTGAGCTGACGCTCCGCCTCTTCGAAGAGATCACCGAAAAGGTCACCACAGAGATCATCCGAGGGCATGTCGGGCCGCCTCCGTTCCGGCGATACGGCCCCACACGGTGCCGATAGTCATGCCAAATCCGGCGAGGTATCCGGTGGAGAGGATGTTCCCGGACATGATCTCGCCGGCGGCGAAGACGTTGCGGAAGACCCCGCCGTCCACCCGGCGGACCTGCGCCTGGTCGGTGACCGCGACGCCGAGGTAGGTGAAGGTGATGCCGGGGCGCATCGGGACCGCGAAGTAGGGCGCTGTGTCCAGACGTTGGGCCCAGTTGCTCTTGGGTGGATCGAGTCCGGCGGTGGTCCTCCCGTCGGGGTGAGCCATGGTGAAAGGGCGGGACGGATCGACAGCCCTGTTGAAGGTGTCGACCGTCCCGGCGACCGTCCGCTTGTCCAGGTCCAGCAACTCGGCCAGTTCCTCGACGCTTTGGGCGCTGTAGGTGCCGTACATGGGAGGCAGGAAGGCTCCCTGGACCTTGGCGTCCCACAGGGCGTAGGCGATCTGGCCGGGCTGGAGGGCGATGTTGCGGCCCCAGATGGCGTAGCGCTTGGGCCAGATGTCCTCGCCCTCGTCGTAGAAGCGGCGGCCGTCCCGGTTGACCACTATGCCGAAGGGGATGGAGTCGATGCGGGTGGCGATTCCGCCGTCGTACTTCGGGCTGCGAGCGTCCACGGCGACCGCGTGGAACCCGCGTTCCTCGCCCGCTTGTCGGGCACCGGCATTCAGCAACTCCCTGAGTATGCCGCCGTCGTTGTACGCGGGTCCGCGCACGTGGAAGCCCTGGGCCGCCTCCCCCCAGTAGCGGCCAAGCCATGCGAGGTCGGCCTCGAAGCCGCCGCTGGAGCACACCACGGAGGATGCCCGCAGGCGGCGGCCGTCCTCGGTGTGGACCGCCGTGCAGGACTCGCCCTCGAACTCCAGGCGCGTGGCCTTGGTGTCGTACTCGATCGTGATTCCGCTCCGCTCGGCAGTCCGGTAGTAGGAATTGAGCAGGGCTTTGCCACCGCCGAGGAAGAAGCGGTTGGTGCGGGCGAGGTTGAGGGTGCCGGAGAGAGCGCGCTGCCAGTGGGCTCCGTGGGCGGCCATCCAGTCGGGTGCACACACAGAATGACGGATGGTCAGTTCGGCGAGCCGTTCGTCGCTCGGTCCGTCGCCGACTCCGCACAGATCCTTCCAGAGCTCAGTGAACGGGTAGGGGCCGGTGGTGAACTCGTCTCCGGTGTCATGGGCGCATCGGATGTTGCGTGTGTGCCGGCTGTTTCCACCGCGGAAGTGGACGGGCGCGCGTTCCAGAAGCAGGACGCGGCTCCCCGCGTCGGCGGCGGTCAGCGCGCTCACGATCGCCGCGTTGCCGCCACCGATGACAAGGACATCCGCGTCCATCAGGTGCGCAGGTCCTTCGGGACGAGTTGGTTGTAGTCGGGATCCTTCTCGATCAGGCCGGAGGCTTTATGGAAGGCCACCGCCGCGTCGAAGGAGGAGCGTTTGAAGGCGTTGGTCTTCGGGATCTCCGATCGCAGCAGAGGCAACAGCGCGTCGAGGGTCTCGTCGGCCATGCCCTCGCGGTACGCGGCGAGGAGCTTCTTGACCTCCGCCTCGTCGCCACCGTGGATGTCCTCCTTGGCCCGTACGAGGGCCTTCTGGAAGGCGGCGATCTCCTTGGTCTTGTCCTTGAGGATGCCCGCAGTGGTGAAGAAGACGCCGTGGGAGACGTCGACCAGGTCGGGGACGTCGCCGCGGGAGGGGGAGATGTAGAGGGTGCCGACGCCGTCACCCTCCGCCTGCTGGCCGAGTGGCTGGGCGAAGGAGAGGGCGTCCACTTGGCCGTTCTTGAGCGCGCCGAGCGCGGCGGTGGGTTCGCTGCCGAGGTTGACCAGTTCGGCGTCCTTCTTCGCGTCCATCCCGCCCTGGGTGAACAGGTAGATCACCAGCGCCTCGGTGCCACTGCCCGGCCCGGTGATGCCGATCTTCTTGCCCTTCAGGGAGGCGATCCGCTCGTCCAGGGAGGCATCGACCGCGGCACCCTCGAATTTCGTGCCGGTGACGATGTCGATGTAGTAACTGTCCACCAGGTCGGCGACCAGGCGGATGTCGTCCTCGATCTCCGAGAGTTTGAGGACGTCGGTCATGACACCGCCGCCGATCTCGATGCTGCCCGACTTGAGAGCGGCGGCCACCTTCGAGCCGTTGCCAAGGACGGGGGGCTCCGCGAACGAGACGCCCTCCTCCTTGAAGTAGCCCTTCTCGGTCGCGATGAACATGGGGAAGAAGGCGATCGATTTGCTGACCTGCCCCACGGAGAGCTTTCCGACCGCAGTGGAGGCTCCGGACTCGGCACAGCCCGCGCCGGTGACGACGACCGCTCCCGTCGCGAGCAGGCTCTTGACCAACTGCCGTCTGTTCACTTCCGTACCTCCAAGGGCTTCCAGCGATTGGCTCTGCGGTCGAGTACACCGACGAGCTGGTTGAGGATGGTGGCGATGGTCCCGAGGACCACCAGGGTTGCGAAGACTCCCGCCGTGTCGAAGTTGGCGGCGGCGTCGCTGATCAGATAACCCAACCCCCGGTTGGAGGCGACGAGTTCGCCGATCACCGCGCCGATCAGCGAGTACGGCACGGCGATCTTGAGTCCGGTGAGCAGGCCCGTCATCGAGCCGGGCAGAACGACCTTGAGCACGACCTCGCGGCGGCGACCGCCCATCAGCCGTACCGCGTCGATCAGTTGGCGGTCGACCTCGCGCACGCCGACCGCAGTGTTGAGAAAGACCAGGAAGAAGACGGTCGCTGCGGCGAGCAGCACCTTCATCTGGACGCCGATGCCGAACCAGACGATGAACAGTGGCGCCAGGGCCACCTTGGGCAGCGAGTAGAGGGCCACGACGAAGGGGTCGATGATCCGGTAGAAGGTCGGCAGCGAGGCGAGGACAAACCCGGCCAGCGCCCCGGCAGCGGAGCCGAGGGAGAAGCCGAGGATGATCTCCTGCAGGGTGACCCAGGTGTTGGACCAGAGC
Organism: Streptomyces sp. S3(2020); assembly: GCF_013044505.1. Classification (GTDB taxonomy): domain Bacteria; phylum Actinomycetota; class Actinomycetes; order Streptomycetales; family Streptomycetaceae; genus Streptomyces. The sequence continues at coordinate 23,188 of NZ_JABERD010000032.1, forward strand.
AGCCCATCCCGATGCCACTCGCCCAGCCGCTGCACGACGTGCGTCGGCCGGCTGGTGAAAGTCTCGTCGAACACCCGCCCGGCGCACAGCTGCCAGGAGACCAGCAGCACGATGACGAAGACGAGTCGGCCGGCCCAGATGACGACGGTGCCGCCGTGTTTCTCCCACCACGTGCGGTTCAGCGGGACGGTGACGGACTGACCGATGAGCGTCCCCGCGTCCAGCGGCTCGGCCTCCATGGTCCCCGCTCCCGCCTTGTCCGCGTCGGCCGCGTTCATCGCACCTCCCGGAGTGCCTCGGTCATCTCCTTGTGCAGAGCCACGAAGTGCGCGTCGACCCGTAGCTCGTCGGCATCGCGTGGTCTCCGCAGGTCGATCTCCCGGTCCAGGACCACCCGGCCGATCCGGCCGAGGACCACGATCCGGTCGCCCAGCAGCAGCGCCTCCTCGATGTCATGGGTCACGAACACCACGGTCTCCCCGCTGCCCTGCCACAGCCGCAGCAGTTCGGCCTGCAGGACGGAGCGCAGCTGCGCGTCGAGGGCGCCGAACGGCTCGTCGAGCAGGAGGACTTCGGGGCCGCTGGCGAGCATCCGGGCCAGACTCGCGCGGCGTCGCATGCCGCCGGACAGCTCGCGCGGGTAGTGCCGTTCGAAGCCGGTGAGGCCGACCCGTCTGATGAGGTCCGTCGCGCGTTCCCGGCGCTCCTTCGCCGGAACTCCCCTTATCTCCATCGGCATTTCCACGTTGCGGGACACATCGCGCCACGGCATCAGGGTGTCCGACTGGGTCAGGTATCCGACCTCGGTGCGCGGGCCCGCCATCTTCTGGTCCCGGAACCTCACCTCACCGGAGGAGGGCGGTATGAGCCCGGACATCATGTTCAGCATGGTCGACTTGCCGCAGCCGCTGCGGCCGAGCACCGTGACGAACGCCCCCTCCTCGATCTCCAGGCTCAGATCGCGCAGGGCCACGATCCCCAGGTCGCCCTTGACGAACTGCTTGCTCAGGTCACGGATCTCCAGAACGGTGGTCATCGGTCCTTCTCCGCCCCGACCAGCCAGCGCGTGTTGTCCACGGCCATCAGGCGCACCTCCGCCTCGGTGAAGCCGGCGGCGAGCAGCTGTTCGGCGAGCAGCGGCAGGCCGTCCTCCACCGGCGGGTTGAAGGGCTGGCCAAGATCGCTGGAGAGCACGGAGTGCTCGGCACCGACGGCCCGGATGTTCTCCAGCCACAGGTCCCAGGTGACCTTGCCGGTGTACGGCGTGGTGAAACACCGTTCCAACAGGGCTCCCTTCGCGGCGAGTCGGCGTTGGCGCTCGATACCGATGCGCTGGGAGGTGAACTCAGGGTGGGTGATGACGATCCGGCGCACCCCCTCGGCGACCGCGGCGTCCACGACGGTGTCGATCTCGTCGGCGCCGAGGTGGCCGGTGGCGAGGGTCATATCGTGGGCCGCGATCACCTGGAGCACCTGGCGGGTGACCGCGAGCATCTCGCCGTCCGGCCCGACCACGTCGACCGGGTCGGCGGTCATGCCTGCGGCCCGCATCTCGTCCTGCAGCTGGACCCACATGGGCGGTGTCGCGCCCTCGGGACTCGCTGCCGTACAGGCGCGTTCGTTGGCGCTGTCCACGGTCGGCAGCCAGACGAACTGCGCGCCGCCGCGGCCCGCGATCTCGACGGCGATCGGGTTCATTCCGCCCACCGAGCCGTTCAGGGTGATCGCCCCGACGGCGCCGAATCCCGGTAACGCGGTGCGGACCACTTCGGCCCGCTCCGAGGTAGGTACGTAGTGCGACTTGAGGACGAACCCGGCGAGACCGACCTCGGTGAACCGGGATGCCAGGGTCAGATCATCGACCCTGCGTTTCATCAGGTCGGGTGCGATGTGGACATGGACGTCATACGCACCCGCAACGAGTGCGCGTGCTTCCTCGGACGGTATCGGGTGCGAGGCTAGTAGATCGGTCACGCCGTCTCCTGTCGCCAATTTGGTGACCCGGATTGTTAACAATCGATGGAGAGGCGTCAATGGGTCGCGCAGAAAGTGGTACTCACGCGGCCGTACTCACAGGTCTCAGCCGACCGCGCCGCGCAGCGCCCGAATCACGCTGGCGAGGTGACCGCGGGCAGTCGCCTCCGCGGCCACAGGGTCGCGATCACAGATCGCGCCGATGATCGCGAGGTGCTCGGGCAGGGAGACGTTCGGCCGACCCGGCTGCAGGGCCAGGCGGAACTGGTGCCGGACGGACTGACCGCGCAGCCGCTCGATCACCCCCTCGGCCGTAACCTGACCGCTCATCTCGACCATGCGGCGATGCAGCCGGTTGTTCAGCACGGAGTAGTCCAGGACCGCCCCGGCGTCGACCGCCGCGACCATCCCCTCGCGGATCTCCCGCAGTTCCGCGACCTCCGCCTCCGTCACCCGCTGCGCGGCCTTCGCGGCGCAGAGCCCCTCGACCACCATCCGGATCTCCGTGATCTCGATGGCCTCGGCCAAGGACACCGCCCGCACCCGGGCACCCCGGTGCGGGATGCGCTCCACCAGACCTTCGTTGCCCAACTGGAGCAGCGCGGCCCGCACCGCGCCGCGGCTCACCGAGAACCGCTCGGAGAGATCGGCTTCCACGAGGCGCTGATCGGGCACGAAGTCCCCGCTCACAATCGCCGTTCGGATGGCCTCGACGACCGGATCGGACTCGGACGGAACCTTGCGCACAGCAGGCACCTGCATCCCCTCTCCCACGGGACGACCACAACTGGTAACAATATTGTCGTCAACTGAGTCCGAGGAGCGCCCGTGGCCGCAAAGGTTCCCCGTATCGCCGTACTCGGCCTGGGAGAGGCGGGCGGCGCCATCGTGGCCGACCTGGTCGCTGCGGGCGTAGGCGTGCGCGGCTACGACCCGAGGGTCCCGGCGCCCGCGGGTGTGGTGGACACCGGCGGAGAGGCGGAGGCCGTCGAGGGCAGCGACCTCGTTCTGAGCGTCAACACCGCCTCGGCCTCGGTGGAAGCCCTCCGGGCGGGACTGGTCTCAGCCACGCCTGGCTCCCTGTGGGCCGACCTGAACACCGCCTCGCCCGCGGTGAAGCGGCTTTTGGGCGAGCTCGCCGACGAGGCGGGGATCTGGTTCGCCGACGTCTCCCTGATGGCGCCCGTGCCCGGAAAGGGCCTGCGTACCCCGATGCTCGCGTCCGGGCCCGGCGCCTTGCGCTACGCCGACCTGCTCCGCCCCCTCGGTGCGACCGTGGACGTACTCGACGGCCCGGCGGGCCTGGCCGCCGAGCGTAAACTGCTGCGGAGTGTCTTCTACAAGGGTCTGGCAGCGGCCGTCGTGGAGGCCCTCGACGCGGCCCGGAGCGCGGGATGCGAGAACTGGCTGCGCGAGCACATCACGACCCAGCTGACCCGCGCCGACGCGACCACCCTGGACCGCCTGACCGACGGCAGCCACCGCCACGCCGTACGCCGGGCAGCCGAGATGCAGGCCGCCGCCGACATGCTCGACGACCTCGACGTGCCTCCTCTCATGACCACGGCGAGCAGGGACTTGCTGCGCCGGCTGATCCCTTGAACGAACGCCGCAACGACCACCACCCGTGCCGTCGTGCATCACCTAGACACCCGGAGTGGACACATACGGACATCATGCTGCTCGACGGCGACCGCCGAACGGTCAGGTGCTTCCTTCACCGGGCTGCACGGCATCGCGCCGGGTTTCACAGTCGAACCAGTTGAATTGCACGGTCCCCGACGAGGCGTACATCCCGATCACCCGGCCGGCGAAGCCTCGGCACCTCGGTGGACTGATAGCGGCCGTCGTGGGCAGCGAGTTCGACCACCGTCCCCTTCCCTCCGCGTCCTGCACACCGAGCGAGACGATGTCAGGGCCCTGGTATAGGTCGGTGACGGGCTGGGTGGTGTCCACCTCCATCCAGTGCACCACCGGGCCGGGGCCGTCAGGCGGGGTGCTGCTGACGGCGTCCGACGAACGTGACCTCGGGGTCGTCGAGCGACACGCCGCAGGCTCGGTCAGCAGGACCGCTCCTGCGTCGTGCAGTGCGCCGCAGTCCGGGAACGGGGGGAGATCCAAGGAAGGTCTCACTGCCGAGCACGTGCCAACCCAGGGTGCCGTCGTACGGGCGCACGCCGAGGAAGGTCATCCACCTGGAGCCGTCCGGTCCGTGCGCCGAGTCTCCGTGGCCGGTGTTCTGGATGGGATGACCGGAGCCACGGTGGGGCAAGGACCAGGTTGGCCGGACAAGGCTCGAACGGCCCGTCGGCGGTGCGGGAACGGGCAACCAAGATGCCCTGGCAGCGCTCGGCGCCGACCTAGGTGTCAATCCCTTCGATCTGTGGAGACCTTCCTATGCAGCCAGTTCCTCGGTGAGGTTGGCCTTGTAGCTGTGTTCGTAGTCGATCGGGCTCTTGAAGCCGCACACGCTGTGTAGCCGACGGCTGTTGTAGAAGTCGGTGATCCAGGTCGCGATCCGGATCCGGGCCTCGGTACGGGTGGCGAAGGCGTGTCGGTGGATGTACTCGACCTTCAGCACGCTGTTGACTCCACTGGTGTGGGTGAACGGCCGCCGCTTCAGGGTGAACATCATGTCGGCGATCGCCTCACGCGGGGCGCTGTGGTTCACCGCCTTCCCGCACGAGTTCACCGCGAAGGTGATGTGGCAGTTCCTCGATCGCCTCGGCCGCCTGACAAGGCCGGAAGGTCCAGGTGATCGCAGACCGGCACCCAGTCCACCGCAGCAAGGCCGTCCGTGCCTGGCTCGCCGCCATCGCCGACCGCATCGAGCTGCACCTGATGCCCGGCTACAGCCCGGAACTCAACCGCGGCAAGCTGCTGAACACCGACCTGAAACACCACGTCCACGCTGCCCGCGCCACCTCCGCCGACGACCTGGCCCACGAGACCCGGCGCTTCTTGCACCGCCGCCAGCGCCAACCACGCATCGTCTGCGGATACTTCGCCGCCCGGTATGTCCGTTACACCATCGAATAGGGAACCCACCAGTTTCGGCTCAATAGCAAGAGAGCCCCCGTGAGTTCATCACGGGGAGCTCCTTCTTCTGAATGCCGCCGGGCAGGCGCGACTGCCCGCGCGAGGGACGACTTGGTAAGCCAGGTCTGCGGTCCTGAACATACGGACCCGCTCTCCGCGGTCAGAACCAGTGCAGTTGCGGTCTGCCCGGCCTACCTGACGAGGTCTTCTGCGCCGCTACTCCCCGCCCGAGAACCCCCAGTACTGATGGATGTCTCTCTGGGTAGAAATTATTCCGGTATACGGGTCGTAATTCAGATACTGGGCTGAGCCTTGGTTCTGCACCACCACGTTGCCCCAGGAATCCGGCGAGTGGTACGCCCATCTCTGGTAAGGGCTGTCGACGCACGCCACCCAGTACACGCCCCACCCGAAGTTGCTGAGGCACAGGTTCGTGTACGCCAACTTGATGAAAGACCCCGACCGGTCCCACAACTCCGTCGGGTCACCATACGTACAACCATCAGCACCCACGATGCCGTTGTCGCCGGCGTGGAGACAGTAGCCGTAGTCACGGGACCGAATCCAAGTGTTCTCACTGGCGCTTGCACTCGTTGCCAGCAGCCCCACGTTGACCCCACACGCGACAACCACCGCCAGGGCAACCCGGGCCGCCCGCCCAAACTTCCGTTTCATGCACACTCCCCTTGAGCTCGCTGATGTTTCGATCTTGAATTCGAGAGGGTCAGACAAGTGCACCGAAATGAGATGACGGACGGAGGCTAGCGCAAGTCCAGTAAATCTAGCGAGAGCCGTGCAGCCAATGGCCGCCACGGATAGAGGGATCAAAATCGGAAGAGCCTACCGAAAAGGCCTCCCGGGCAATTCACCAACAACCCAGCGACAATAAAACGACAAGGAAGATACAACAAAGCCGCGTAAAGGTTCCATCCTCAATACGGCTTTGATGCGTTGGTGTCGGCTCGCGCCAGGAGACGGTGGTCTCGCCGGCGAGGCGGCAGACCATGAGGCCGGTCACGACCAGATGGATCATGGCTTCGGAGCGATGGGGATGGGCTTCACAATCACGGGTCAGTAATCCGGTCGCCTGACGGCGACACCCTGTGTGCGTGAAAATCGGTGTGTGGTCGTCCGGCGGACGTCGTGTCGCCTTGGCGCGTTCCGAGCCCGTGGGTCAGTAGGACGCTGGGGGTCCACCGACAGGCACCCGGATGTGTTGCTCCGAGCACGTGAATCAGACTCTTCCGCCTGCCGGACCCCCGCCGGACGGTCGCGTGCTCGCGGCCGACGACCGGAGGGGGTGCCGACGGGATGGAAGTGATCCACGAACGTTGCGCAGGAGTCGACATCAGCAAGGTCGATGTGAAGGTCTGCATCCGCGTGCCCAGCACCGGCAGGCGGCGCCGCAGCGAGGTACGGACGTTCTCCGCGGTGACCTCGGGGCTGCTGGCGATGCGGGACTGGCTGCTCGCCGAGGGCATCACCGTGGTCGGTATGGAAGCCACCGGCGTCTACTGGAAACCGGTGTTCTACCTGCTGGAACACGACATGGAGTGCTGGCTGCTCAACGCCCGTCACATGAAGTCGGTGCCGGGGCGCAAGACCGACGTGAAGGACTCCGAGTGGATCGCCAGACTCGTCGAACACGGCCTGGTCCGCCCGTCGTTCGTGCCACCGGAGCCGATCCGGCAGCTGCGGGACGTCACCCGCTACCGCACCGAGATCGTCCGCGAACGCACCCGCGAGGCCCAGCGGCTGGAGAAGCTGCTGGAGGACACCGGCATCAAGCTCTCGTCCACGGTCTCCGACATCCTGGGCGTCTCCGGCCGCGCGATGCTCGAAGCCCTCATCGCCGGCGAGCGTGACCCGCACGCCCTGGCGCACCTGGCCAAGGGCTCGATGCGCCGCAAGACCGACGCCCTCGTCGAGGCACTGACCGGCAACTTCAGCACCCACCATGCCTTCCTGGCGAGGGCGATGCTGGACCGGATCGACGCCTGCACCGCGACGGAAGCCAAGCTGAGCAAGCACATCGAGGTGATGCTGCAGCCCTTTTGCCGCCGCATCGAACTCCTCGTGACGATCCCCGGCGTCGATACACGTGCCGCGCAGGTGATCCTCGCCGAGATCGGAGCGGACATCGCCCGTTTCCCCAGCGCCGGCGACCTGGCCTCGTGGGCCGGAGTGTGTCCCGGCAACCACCAGTCCGGCGGCCGGACCGGCAGCGGCAAGACCCGTCACGGCGACCCTTGGCTGAAGGCCGCTCTCGGCCAGGCAGCCGTCTCCGCCTCCCGCACCAGGGACACCTACCTCGCCGCCCGCTACCGGCGCATCGTCGCCCGCCGCGGCAAGAAGCGCGCTCTGGTCGCGCTGGAGCACTCGATCCTGATCGCCGTCTGGCACATGTTCACCCACGACACCGACTACGCCGACCTCGGCGGCCACTACTTCATCGAACGCACCGGCCGGGCCAGGCAGACCCGACGCCTGGTGAGCCAGCTCAACCAACTCGGCTACCAAGTGACCCTCCAAGCAGAAGGCGCTGCCTGACCAGCGGCTACGGACACGGAACGGGGGATTTTCGAATCAGGTGACGGGGAAAGCAGTCGGGTTCAGCGCGAGCGCGCGGATGCAGCGCCCGTCCGCGTCGAGTTGGCGCCCCATCTGCTTCATGGTGTGCAGGCAGACGGCTCGGTCGGTGACGGTGTACTCCGGATGGCTCTCGGACAGGACACGTTCGAACTCCGGGAGTTCGGCCGGGGTTCGTAGCCACACCATCGTCAGCAGGTTGTCGGGACCCGTCAGGGAGCAGCTCAGGCGGACTTCGGGGCGCGGGACGAGCGCACGCGCGACCTGGTCGAGAGAAGAGGACGGTACGCGCGCCCACAGGATGGCGGTCGTCGGCCATCCGGACACGGATTGCGCGACCTCGCATCTGAGCCGCAGGGAGCCGCTGGAAAGAAGCCGGTTCACCCGCCGACGGACGGTGGCCTCGCTGACGCCTGCCTGTTCGGCCATCTCCGTGAAGCCCATGCGCCCGTCTGTGTGGAGCAACTCGTAGAGGGATCGGTCGACCTCGTCCACCCTGATTCCGTGGGCTTCGACGGCCGGCGCCTGGAGGGTCTGCTGCTGTGCCGGGGCAAGGCTCCGCAGGCGCCAACGACTCGGTTCGCTGTAGCCGACCGTGCGGATCTCGGATCGGTACGACAGCACGCCGGGCATGACGTCCAGGACGTCGCGCAGGAAGTGGGCCACGGCCGCGGGGCTTCTCCGGGCGACCACCACGAGCAGGGAACTCGCTCCCGTCGTGTGGTGCACGTAGCGCACGGCCGGATTCTCCACGAGACGTGCCGCCACGTCATCGAAGTGACCTTGTGCCGTGACGACGCGGACGTACGCCATGCACGTATCGCCGTGCATGGACGGGCCCACGGTGCAGGTCACCCAGGCCAGACCGGCCGCGCTGAGGCGCTGCCACCGCCGCGCGACGGTGGCCGAATCGAGCCTGAGCGTCCGGCCCAGGACGGCCCACGTCGCCCGTGGGGCCACCTGCAGCGCGTTGACGATCTCGAGATCGACCTCATCGACGACGAGATCAGGCAGGTCACTGAGGGGCATGGAGCGGAGTATGCAATATTTCGGCTCGATTCAGCGAACATTTGACGAATTTCAGCACCCAGGGTCCGGTGCGCCGCAGTGGGGTGAGTCTGGGGGTCACGAACAGGGAGGTGCATCCATGGACCGGGACAGTCAGCCACCCAGCGAAGGCCGATTCGATCGGGTCGTTCGGGCCGCGGTCGAGGCGGGACTCACCGGGGCCGCGCATCCGGTGGCCGGGTTCATCGACATCGACGGGCTGCACACGACGGTCGGCGAACTGCAGAGCGCGTTCGAAGGGGTCGCGGTTCTGCACGCCTTTGCCGCGAAGGCATGCCCGCTCGTCCCGGTGCTGCGGTTGCTGGCAGCCAGAGGGCTCGGCTGCGAGGTGGCCAGCCCGGGCGAACTGGCACAGGCTCTCGCCGCGGGGTTTCCTGCCGAACGCATCGTTCTGGACTCGCCCGCGAAGACGCGCGCGGAACTGGCCGAGGCGCTCGACCTCGGAGTGGCGGTGAACGCGGACAATCTCGACGAGCTCAAGCGGATCGACGAACTGGTCACGCCACAGACGGCTTCCGTCCTGGGAATCCGCGTCAACCCCCAGGTGGGAGCAGGGTCGATCAGTGCGATGAGTACGGCCTCCGCCAGTTCGAAATTCGGTGTCCCGCTCGCCGACCCCGGCATGCGCGACGAAGTGGTGTCGGCATTCGCCGCCCGACCCTGGCTCACGCGCCTGCACGTGCACGTCGGCTCGCAGGGTTGCCCGCTGGAACTCATCGCCGAGGGCGTGCGCGCTGCGTACGAACTCGCCGAAGAGATCAACGCCGCCGTCGGGCGGCGCCAGGTGACCAGCCTGGACATCGGCGGAGGCCTGCCGGTCAACTTCGACGACGACTCGGTCCGCCCCAGCTACACGGAGTACGTAGCGGTGTTGCGGGCGCGCGTGCCCGAACTCTTCAGCGGCCGCTACTCGCTCGTCACCGAGTTCGGTCGGTCCCTGCTGGCGAAGAACGGCTTCGTCGCCGCGCTGGTCGAATACACCAAGGACGCAGGCGGGCGGCGCATCGCCATCACCCATGCCGGCGCGCAGACCGCGACGCGCACTGTGTTCATGCCTCAGGCGTGGCCGCTGCGAGTACAGGCCTACGATGCCGGCGGCCGACGCCGCCGCGGCCGCGAACTGGTCCAGGACGTGGCCGGGCCATGCTGTTTCGCCGGCGACGTCGTGGCCCACGGCCGCGAGCTGCCGGAGCTGACGGAAGGCGACCTGGTGGTCCTGCGCGACACCGGCGCCTACTACTTCTCGTCCCACTTCTCCTACAACAGCCTGCCCCGCCCGGCCGTACACGGATTCAGCAGTGCCGGTGACGGCACGGTCTTCGTCCCCATCCGCACCGCCCAGTCCACGGCGGAAGTCGTCGCGGAGGCAGGCGCGGAACACCGCGACGCCCTCCTGGCCCTCAACAGCGCCGAGGACCGCTGAAGTCCGGTCCCTCTCCTCGCGCCGGGGCCGGGCCGACTTCCGCAGCGCCGCGGCACACCGGGGCCGCAGCTTCCGCCGCGCCACGCACTGAGCCAGGAGCCGCCGACACAGCTGGATACGCGCGAACTCGACTGTCCAGGATCGGGCGCTCCTGCCCGATGTACCTCCGTGAACTGGCCGCTACTGCAAGCCGCTACTGCAAGCACAGACCGAGCAAAGGACGACCATGCGTGTCTTTACCGCCGGCATCGGCACCGAGACGAACACCTTCTCGCCCCTGCCCACCGGGATCGACGCCTTCCACGAGCAGGGCTACTTTCCCGCGGGAACGCATCCGGAGCACATGACCCGGTACTCCGCCCCCATGACGGTGGCCAAACGACGAGCCCGCCAGGAAGGGTGGACGATCCTCGACGGGGTCTTCGCCAACACCCATCCCGCGGGCCTGGTCTCCCGCGAGGCCTACGAGGGCCTGCGCGACGAGCTCCTGGCGGACCTGCGGCGCAGTCTGCCCGTCGACGTGGTTCTCCTCGGCCTCCACGGCGCCATGGTCGCCGACGGCTACGACGACTGCGAGGGCGACATCATCACGCGGGTACGAGAGGTGGCCGGTCCGGATGCGGTGATCGGATGTGAACTCGATCCGCACGCACACCTCAGTGACGCCATGGTGGCCAACGCCGACGTCCTGATCGCTTACAAGGAGTATCCGCACGCGGACATCGAGGACCGGGCCGTGGAACTCGTCGACCTGTGTGCGAAAACGTTCGCCGGGGAGATCCGGCCGGTTCCCGCCGTCATCGACACCGACATGGTCATCCCCCTGCACACCTCCCGCGAGCCGGGCCTCTCCTACCTCGCCCGGATGAAGGCCCTGGAAGGACAGGGCGGCGTGCTCTCCGTGTCCACCATCCAGGGCTTCGCCACAGGAGACGTGCCGGACATGGGAACGAAGGTCCTCGTCTACACGGACGCAGACCTGCCGACGGCTCACAAGACGGCACAGCAACTGGCAGCCGAACTGATCTCCCTGCGGGAAGAGTTCCTCGTCCGGTACCTGAAGGTCGATGAAGCTCTCGACGCCGCGCTGAGTCAGCGCCCCGGGCCCGTCATCCTCGCTGACCGCTCCGACAACCCTGGAAGCGGCGCGGCCGGAGACTCCACCTTCATCCTTCAGCGGCTGATCGAACGAGAAATCACCAACGTGGCCCTCGGACCACTGTGGGACCCGGTGGCGGTGCAGACCGCCTTCGCAGCCGGCGTGGGCGCGCGACTGCCGATGCGCGTCGGCGGCAAGACCAGCCCCATGTCAGGAAGCCCCGTCGACGAGGTCTTCCGGGTGAAGGCGCTGCGCCGCAAGCACACGGAGACCAATCAGACAGGAGAGCCACTGTCGGTCGGGGACGCCGCCCTGGTGGAAGCGGGCGGCATCGAGTGCGTACTCACATCCGAGCGGGCACAGGCCCTGAACATCGATCTGTTCACCGGACTGGGGTGCACCCTCGATGACAAGGCCGTGGTGGTCGTCAAGTCCGCCCATCACTTCTACAAGTCGTTCTCGCAGCTCTCGCCCCACGTCCTGTATGTCGGTGCGCCTGGTTCGGCGACTCCCCGGTGGAGCGATCTGACCTATCAGAAGGCGAGGCTTCCCAAGTGGCCGATCTCTGAGAAGTAGGCAGCTCGCCCGCGTACTGCCGGTCTCCGCAGGCCTCGCCCACGCGGCACCGCCCCTCGGCAACCTACCGACGCGCCCCTCGCGGGCCCGTACACCTGGCACCGCTCTCCCGGCAGGGACCGTCCGTGCCGCCGCTCGAAAGCCACTCATCAGCCACTCATCCAACCGACACGGAGGCACGCCATGAGCGACTTGCACGACTGTCCGCGGACCGGTCCTACGACCGCTGTAGCGACGTCCCCCACCAAGGAGTCCGAGATGGCGCTCAGCCCGAAAGACCGGTCAGAGCCCAAAGGGCGCCGCCTTGTCCCTGCGACAACCGCTGTCGGCCTGGTTGCCTCCCTGATCGCAGGGATCGCGACATCGCCACCGACGCTGTGGGGCCTGCTGCCAGTCGTCTTCTTCTCACTGCTCACCCTGTTGGGGATGGACATCCTCATCGCGACAGCCGTGTCGGTGACGAGCGTGCTGCTCATGCTCCTGCCGGCTCCCAGCGCCGTCGGGGACATGTTCGGCGCTTCGCTCGGAGAAACCGTCACGATGATCGGCGTGATCATCATGCTCGGCGCCGGCACGGGTGAGATTCTCCGCATCACCGGTACCGCCGACACCATCGTCAAGTCCATGCTGCGGGTGATCGGCGACAGGAGTCCCCAACGCACCATCCTCGGCATCATGCTGGTCTGCCTTGTCCTGGTCGCCGCGCTGGGCACTCTGGCGGGAGCGCTGGCCGTGGCGGCCCCGCTGCTGCTCCCGGTGGCCGCCCGTCTCGGCTTCACGCGTTCCGCGACAGCGGCAATGATGTTTCTGGGCGGCTCCGCGGGCCTGGCCGTCGCCCCCTTCGCGGGAACCAACGTGGCGATCATGGACGCAGCGGGCGTCAGCTACCCGCAGTACCTGCTCTACGGTGCCGCCCCGCTGGCCGTGATCTCTGTCATCGGCGGCATGATCGTCATCCCATGGATGCAACGCCGTACCGAGAACACCGGTGATGAATACGACGGCTCGGAGGTCACCGAGACCGATGAGCCGACCCCCGGCATTCGGCGCACCCGCGCGACCGTCGCCTTCGCTGTCACCCTGGCTGTCTGCGTCGGTTACGCCATCGCTGCCGGCGCCGGTACATCGTTTCCGTTGCTCGCCCTGCCGGTGATCGCTGTCGTCACCGGTGTCGCCGGCGGCCTGCCGGTCCTTGCGACAGCGCAACACGTGATTCGGGGAGCCTCTACGCAGCTCAGAATGTTCTTCCTGTTCTGGCTGATGGCCGTCTTCTTCATCGCCGTCGAACACTTGAAGCCCTTCGACGTGCTGCGCACGATGTTCGACGACGACCTCGGCTCGATGTCCCCCCTGGCATTCGTGGCAGTGGTCGCCCTGCTGGGCATGCTCGGCGCTCCTGGAGCGGCAGCCGCACACGTGGTCCTTCTCGACAAGGTCTTCGGTGACCTCGCGACCAGCATCGGCGTGAGCGTCAATGCCTGGGTGATCGTGCTGCTGTTCGCCTCGAAGCTGGACACCTACGGTCCGTTCCCCAACGGCAACATGGTGGGGGCGATGGGCCTGGCCCGGTCGACGAATCTGCGCAACCTGCTCGTCACGGGCATCCTGATTCTTGTTCCGGCGACCCTGATGTACGCCGTCATCCTGGTCTTCGAGCTGCTCTGACACAGCCGCCCTCCACGCTCGGAAGGTGCGCTGCGGTGGTCGCTCGTACGCCACGCGGCACGAGCGACCACCGCGGTGAAGTTCTCCACGGCAGCACCCCGCACTCGGCCTTCGGTGCGGGGTGCTCCGCGTTGTGATCTGATCCGGACGAACGAGGCTGCGTGCAGTGCCAGGCCCGGAGCGGGGCGCCCCATCAGCCCCCGCGTCCGGCCGGCCTGTCCGATTCGGCACTGTTCCGCTCCTTCGCGCCGCGGACCGCACGGCATTCGATGGTTCCAGGGCCGCACCGGACTGCTCGCGACGACGTCCGCCGCCGCCTCGGACACGCCGGGCACCGAAGCCCCTTGCTGGTGTGGGACATGGCCAACCACACCGGACCGCCCGGTTGTCGCCGCCGGGCGCGAGCGTTGCCGGGCGTGTCGCCGCGGACGCCACCGGCCGATGGCAGGCAGCCCTCACCGGCGACCGCCGGCTCGTGGTCCGGAACACGGCCACCACGCGGGCGACCGAGGTGTCCGTTCCCGCGGGCAGCTGCGGCCTCGCTCTCACCGACGACGGCCGGACCACCGCCGTCGGCACACGGGACGGCAGCGTGCAGGTGTGGCACGGCTCTGCTGCACACGTTTACGCCCAGACGCGAGCGGCTCCAAGTCTGCGCCCTCGATTTCGGCACCGCCGGGACATCGCTCGCCATCGGCGGCGACGACGGCCGGGTCCGCGTCGCACGGATCCCCACAGCAGCCGACGGACCGTTTCCCGATCCGACCGCACTGGGAACCCACACCGCCGAAGTACGCGCCGTCGCCCTGTCGCCGGACGGCACGACCCTCGCCACCGGAGGCAACGACCACCGAGTGCGGCGGTCGTGCCTCCGGCCCGACCGGACGCCGCACCACGCACCCCCGGCCGAACTCTCCGACCTCACCGGCGAGGTGCACACCTCGACTACGCGCCGGACGGCGGTCTCCTCGCCGCCTCAGGGGGCTTCGACATCCATCTGTACGACAAGCGGCACGACTACCGCCTCCACGCTGTGTTGCGCAATCACCAAGCGGCCGTCGGCACGGTCGCCTGCTCCCCTCGTGACGAGGCCCTCTCAAGCGTCGCGGAGGGCGGCACCGCACACATCTGGGACCTGCTGAACACGTCCCGGATCTCCGCCAAGCTGTGCATCTCGGCGTTCGTCAGCACGAGCGGGGCCGTGCAGGAGCGTGGTCACGGGGCGGGAGTTCAGGCGGCGCATGGTGAGAATCTCAGTTCTTCACGTCGGCTATGCCGTGCTCGTTGGTCGCGCGCTCGCGGCTGACCAGCCTATTTTTCTCCTGCTTGTGGCCGCTGTCGGCGGCTGGCCCGGGCTGCCTTGCGGGGGGGGTGCCTCTATGGGGTTCGTCAAGGAATCGAGCTGCGTTTGGCCGGGCTGACGGGCAGCATGGCGGCATGCCGGATCTGCTGTGGGATGACGTCAGGAACTTCTTCGACCCTAACCTGATGGGTGCTCTGCCTGATGTGTCCGTGACCGACACCTCGGTCGATGACTGGCAGGCGGTGTTCGACCTGGCCGGGTCGAGCGGGTGGACGTGGGAGTACTCGGAAGGCTGCGTTCGCATGCCTTTGCCCTCGGCGCAGGAGGTGCTGTCACGGCCCACGGACGCGGACACGGCCCTGCTGAAGGTATGGCCTGTCGCGGATGTGCAGGTGAACTTCTGGCCGATGTCGGCCGGTGAGATCGACTTCGATGTCGATCTCCGGGAGTTGCAAGGCCAGGAAGGAGTGGACGTCCTGTGCGGCCTCCTCGGCACGATCGGGCGCCGGCTGGGCAGGCCCGTGTTGATGACCGGAGAAGGAGACCGGGGGAAGCCGGTGCTCGGGTTCGACCCCAGGGCCGATCGCGTGGTTCTGCTGGCAGATCCCCTCGGAGTTCAACTGACCGCCGCTGCAGGCCGGGATTCGTAGAAGGCGCCGTCGCGGAGCATGGCGAACAGGACGCTGATGCGGTGGCGGGCGAGACGGAGAAGAGCCTGCGTGTGGGTCTTTCCGCGGGCCCGGCACTTGTCGTAGTAGGTGCGGGAGGCGGGATCGTGCAGGGCGGCGAACGCGGACAGGAACATCGCCCGTTTGAGCTGCCGGTTTCCGCCTCTGGGCGCGTGTTCGCCGTGGATCGAGGTTCCCGAGGACTTCGTCGTCGGAGCGAGCCCGGCGTAGGAGGCCAGATGTGGGGCGGTGGGAAAGCTGGTTCCGTCGCCGACGGTGACCAGCAAGGTGGCGGCGGTCCTGACCGCGACCCCCGGAATCGAGGTCAGGACCGGGGAAAGAGGGTGAGCCTCCAGCAACTGCCGGATCTGTGCTTCAAGGGCTCGTCGCTGTTCATGGACGGCGGCGAGCGAACGAGCAAGGGATGGGATGACGATGTCGAGGGTGCCCGTGCCTGGAACGATGACGGTCTGTTCGTCCAGGGCATCGAAGACCTCGTCGATCAGCCGCTCGGCCATGCGTGGAGCTTTGGGTCTGATGACCTCGACGAGCTTGCGGCGTCCGGCTTTCCGCAGCGCGGCCGGGGAGCCATAGCGTTCCAGCAGCCAGGTCACCGCGGAGTGGTCCAGGCGTGGGCCAAGGACGCGTTCCAGCGAGGGGTGGAACTGAGTGAGGAAGCCGCGTATCCGGTTGGAGGTCCGCGTGGCCTCGGCTGCCAGGTCCTGATCGAAGCCCACCAGCACGGTCAGCTCGGCGGTGATCTCGTCGGTCAGTTCCAGCGAGCGCAGGGTGTGCGGCATCGTCCGGGCGGCGTCCGCGATCACTGCGGCGTCCTTCGCGTCGGTCTTCGCCTCGCCGGGATACAGGTCGGCGATCCGCCGCATTGCGAGTCCGGGCAGGTAGGCGACCTTGCAGCCAGCGACCCGGGCGACCGTCAGGGGCAGGGCTCCGATCGAGGCGGGCTGGTCCACGATCACCAGCACGGTGCCGAACTTCGCGGCCAGCTTGCCGAAGACGGCCCGCAGCTTCGGCTCACTGTTGGGCAGCTGCTTGTCGAAGACCTTCTTGCCGGCCGGGGTCAGCCCGTGGCCGTGGTGGGCACTCTTGCCGACGTCCAGGCCGAGAAAGACGCCCACGTCGTCGATGTCGTACAACCCATCCTCCTGAACCGAGTTCGTGCGGTGCTGGCCAGGGCGTTGGCGTCGTATGCGCGCATCCACGTTATGCAGACCTGCCGCCCGCGGGATGCCGGGCATTGCGCCAGACCAGGCGGTGGTCAGACCTCTCATCAGCGTCTCCAACGGCGCCTCTCGGGCCCGGTGACACCACCCCCCAGGTCATCCGTTCGACAGGGGGGAACAGTCATGCCGGGCCCGGAGGCCAGCGGCCCTCTTGCAGGACCGCGGAAAACATAACGGGGGGTGATGATCACCGGTTGTCGAAGTCGTCGTCCGGGCCGACGAAGCCGAAATCCGCCAGCACGCCGAGGCGCGGCCAGCGAGGATCTGGTACTGGCTGGGCCTTTGGCGGAGGATGGATGCATGATCGGTGACCGCTCGGGTGTGGGCGACAGCGAGGTCTTGCGCTCCTACCCGTGCGACGACTTCGTTACCTCACCCGCGCTGGAGGCCTGGCGGGGCGTGCACGTTGAGGCGCCGGCCGAAGCGGTCTGGCTGTGGGTCGCGCAAGTGAGGCTTGCGCCATACTCCTACGACTGGATCGACAACGCTGGCCGCCGCTCACCTCGCGAACTGGTGGGCCTTCCTGAGCCTCAAGTCGGAGAAAGGTTCACTACGGCTGGTGTACGCGAGCTGGGCCGGATCGTCTCGGTCGACCCAGGGAAACAGCTGACAGGCACCATCATGGGTGCCTTCATGTCCTACGTCCTCGTGCCCCGGGATCACGACACGACGCGCCTGCTACTCAAGGTCGTCATGCGGACCAGCCGCTGGGCGGCCCCATGGCTGTCTGTCGGCGATCTGATCATGGCTCGACGGCAGCTGCTGAACCTGAAGTAACTCGCCGAGCGCCACCGGCACCACCCTTCTCCGGGCTAACCGAGGTGCAATCCACCAGGCTCAATACTCCAGTCGCAGTTCGCAAGAGATCCTTCTACCATGCACCCGCAATAGCCAACTCACCCGAGCCGGACTCTTGTTCGAACCACACGGACCACTCAGGCGGTAGTGAACAGCCAGTCAAGAACCACCCCGGCCGATGGAGCATCCTAGAAATCGTCCTGCGGCTCACGGTGTACCGACGCTTCGTCGAGTGGAGCGAGGCCCGCTTATAGGCCAAGCTCCACCGCTTGGTCCTCGACGAACTTGGCGCGAACGACAACCTCAGCCGTTCACCAGGATCGGCGAGTCCGGTGGGCCGTCCTTCAGCAGGGACGCCAGCAGCTCCGGCAGCCCAGTCGGCCGCACCACATCCGAAGTCGTGACCAGATCCGCCGCGGTCCACCAGCGGTGCCCTGTGATCGCGGCCTTCTCGATCTCCTCAAAAGCCGAGGTATCGACCTCGAACGCATGCACCCGAGCCATGTAGTAACGCTGGCGCACCTCGTAGGCGACACCGCCCCGGACCGTTGTCCACGGACGCCCTCGCCAAATCTCCGGACCCAGCGCGACGTTCGTCAGCCCGGTTTCCTCCCGCAACTCCCGCAAGGCTGCCTGCTCATGGCTTTCACCTGGCACAAGCCCGCCTCCAGGCGTGAACCAACGGACGGAACCGTCCCCTGTGTTTCCGGCGCAGAACAGCAGCAACCGATCGGCGTCGTCCAGCAACACCACCCGCGCGCTCGGGCGCGGCACCAGCCGTCCCTCCGCCATTACCACCTCGTCAGGTCAAAGCCACGCCTTGCGACCGACTACCGGAAGGGCACCCGGGTTGGTCTTCACAACCGCACACAGAGGCATTCTTCAAGAATCGCCATCAACCATCGCCACCGCCTCGCAGCGGCGGGGAGCGCGGCGGTCCCAGGAGGCCCGTGCCGCAGATACCCCCGAAGGTGAGAGGCGTAAGTATCCCGTCACCCCGCACCGTACCCGTCAACGACCCAGCCCTGCCCGCGAGGTAGGCGGCAGAGTCAGAAGGGGGCTGCTTCCGCGCCCTGGCCGGCCGATGGGCCGATGCCCCCGTTGCTCTTTCGCGAGTCCTACCAGCACGTGGCTGGTCCCGTGACGACCCAGCCGGCGCTTGACGGCGAGGGGGCAGCCAACATCAACCCCACCGCCGCCCGCGACGAGCAACTGGCCAACATCCGCACCATCTACCCACCCGGCAACGAAAGCCTCGGCGCTCTCGCCATCGAGATCGCTCTGCCCTAGGGTCCATCTTCGAGAGCTCGTTCGATATCGATGGTGGTGTCGTGATACGTCGCCATGAACTCACTCTTGCCGAATGGGAGTACCTGCTCCGCCGATGCCGTGCGTCGGCAAAGGGCAACCGCGGGCGGAGGACCGCCGGGTCACCCATGCGATGGCCTACAAGATCCGGACCGGGGCGTCCTGGCGCGACCTGCCGTAACGTCACAGCGTGCGAAAGACGGTCTACCGCTTGGCCACCGCAGTGCCATCGGCTGTGTGTTCACCCGGGCCCCGCAACAAATCCAGTTCCGGGCGGACGCCGCCAGCGACAACGACTGCCTGGTCCCGATCGACTCCACCACCGTCCGCCTTCTGCCCAAAGACGGATGATGAAGCCAGCACCAGACCTATCCCTGTACGCGCACCTGCGGATGCCCGATGACACCGCAAGGCCACTCCGCAAGAAGGCCGCTCGGCTGATCTGTTCGTTGGACGCGACCTGGACCGGGCGCCCTGCCGTTGGCCGTTCGCCCTCTCCGAGATTTTGCTCCGCGCCCGCCGGCGCCGGCCTGGCGGCGGTCCGGACCGGCGGGCGGGGCGACGTCACGCAGGGACGGCGAGCGGTGGGTGCTGGAGTACGCGGGGCTTGTACTCGACCAGCTGGATGCGGCCGTCGAAGGTGCGGTGCTCGGTCATTTCGAGGGCGACGTCCGGGTAGCCGTCGTAGATGCGTTCTTGGCCGGTGGCGCCGGTGATCACGGGGAACATGACGACGCGGAAGCGGTCGACGAGTCCGGCTTGTAGCAGGGACCGGGACAGGCTGAGGCTGCCGATCGTGCTGAGGAGCCCCGAGCCACTCGACTTCATCGCGCGGACCGCCTCGACGGCGTCGTCGCGGACGAGCGTGGAGTTGGCCCACGTCAGCGGTTCCTTGAGGGAGGAGGAGAACACCATCTTGGACGCTTGCGTGAGTTCGTCGACGGACGCCTCTTCTTCGGGCCTGAACTCGGCTTGGCCATCGGGGACCTCGCCTGCGGCGAAGCCCGACATCAGGTGGTAGGTGTTCGCTCCCATCAGGTAGGTCACCTCGGGCTGCTCGCCGAGCCATGCGAGGTACTCCGGGCCCTCCAGGCCCCAGAACCCGGGCCACCCCTCGCCCGACGCGTAGCCGTCGAGGGAGGTGATGAAGTCGACAAGAAGCTCCGACATGGCGGTGTCCTTTCCTCAGGTGTCACGAGCTTGGACCGGCCGGGAGGCACAAACTCATCGGCCGCGCCGTGGAGTAACGAAAAAACCCATGACGCCACGGCCGGTCAGGTCAGCGGAACCGCAGCGCTTCGGAAGCGGTATCCGGTCAGGCTCGGCACGATGCCGGATCCAGATGACGGTGCCGCCGGTCTTGCACAGCTGATTGCAGGTCTCGATCGTGTGCTTGATGTCGGTGTCGGTGATGTTGCCGAAAACGCTGCAGATCAGGACGGGATCTGCAGGGGGCATGTCCTCGTAATGGTCGATGCGGGAGGCGTCGTCTGTCACGACCTCGACCTGGTGCAACCCGGCCCAGCCGCCCCTTTCCAGAGCGACGGCAGTGTTGCGCGGGTCGAGTTCCAGAAGCGTCGCTCGCACATCGTCGCGGCGGGGATGCCGGGCCAGAGCGTCCAGAAGGTCGCGGCCTTCCCCAGCGCAGAGGCTGATCGCCTTCAACCCACCAGCCAAGCATCAGACTTGGCATCGCGGACCTGTGATTGAAGTGTCCGCAGTCGCCGTGCCATCCACGAGCCGGCCGCGTCGTACTGATCGTGACAGGCGCTCCAATCCCTAGGCGGACGCTACGGTCGCTCGCCCGTCTGCCTACGACACGGTCACGGCGCCCAGCGGCCTGGACCAGGGCTATGCCTACCTGCTGACCGCGATGCGCCACCGGCGCGAGTCGCAGGACCTCGCACCGAGCAAGCTCGTGGACATTACGGGGAGCATCACATTTCCGCCGTCAAGCCGCTCCACAGGTCACAGCCCCGCCCACTGAAATCCTCCGTGCAGCCCGAAACCGAGCCCCGGCCCATGGTCGATCCGGCAACGGCGGCATCACGGTCGGTTGGCGGTCCGCCGGCTCCTGCAATCCATCGGTCTCCGAGCGAAGTCGCCTCCGGCGCTGTTGCTGGGCCGGTACACACCGATCATGTCGATTCTGCTGTTCTTCCAATCGCCCGCGATGGGTTGATCGCCCGGATCACCGTAGGTGATGGGATCCAGACCTGTGAGGGCTCAGGACGTACTGGACGTTTCGCACCCAGGTGTCAACGATGATCCTCAGTTTTAGACCGTCACGCGTAGCCAGCGCCTTAATCGGTATCGAGTCCGAGCCGGCGGATCAGTAGGGCGAGTTGGTCGGCGAAGCGTTCGATGAATTCCGGGGAGTACGGGTCGTCCCCGCAGACGCCCGCGATGACGTGCGGGAGGGTGACGGGGGCCATCGCCGCCGCCATCAGCATGACGGTCAGGCAGGCAGGGTCCATCTCCTGGGGCAGGGCCCCGGCCGCCTGCAGTTCACGGATGTCGGCCACGGACTGGGCGAGGCGTCCGGTGCGGGGCACGTGGTCCGGGTCCGCCTCCGGGCCGGTGTATTCCAGGCCGCCCCAGGCCAGCAGCCGCATGCCGTCCCGGTTTTCCAGGGCCTCCAGCGCGTAGCGGCGCAGTTGCTCGGGCAGCGGGGTGCCGGGTTCGACGAGCTTGCTCGCCCGCTCGCCCCAACTGTCCGACATGGCCTGGAACAGGCCCTCCTTGCCGTCGAAGTAGTAGGAGATCAACTGCTGGTTGACGCCCGCACGCTTGGCGATGGCCGCGATGCGGGCACCCGCGTAGCCGTGCGCGGCGAACTCCGCCACCGCCGCGTCGAGGATCAGCTTGCGCGTGCGCTCCGGATCGCGCTGCCGTTCCGACGGCTTCGGGGAGCGGCGGGGCTTCGACACGGTCATGCCTAAACCGTGCACGCAAGTGGCCGAATCAAGCACAGAGGCAGCTTAATCAAGCAACTAGTTGACACAGTCGTTTGGATCATTGATTGCGGGCTGCCGGGTACCACTGTTCGAGCCAAGGAGTAAGTGATGGAAAAGCACCCGCTGCGGTGGTGGGCGCTGGCGGTATGTGTCCTGGCCGTCCTTGTCGACATGATCGACAACCAGATCGTGGCCGTGGCACTGCCTGCCATCCACCGCCACCTCGGCGCCGGAGAGGCCGCGATGCAGTGGATCTCCGCCGGCTACGCCCTCGGATTCGCCCTCACCCTGATCGCCGGCGGCCGGCTGGGTGACCAGTACGGCGTCAAGAAAATGTTCCTGGCCGGCATGGGTGTCTTCACTCTGGCCTCGCTGTCCGCCGGGCTGGCCCCCGAGCCGGGCCTGCTGATCGCCTCCCGGGTGGTGCAGGGAGTCGGCTCCGGCCTGATGGTGCCGCAGGTCCTGTCGTTCATCCACACCGAGTTCGACGAGGCCGAGCAGCCCAGGGCCATGGGCCTGTACGCCGCGGCCTTCCCGCTCGGCGGACTCCTCGGGCCGCTCCTGGGCGGCGTACTGACCGAGGCCGATCTGTTCGGATCGGGCTGGCGCGCCATCTTCCTGGTCAACATCCCGATCGGGCTGGCGGGCCTGATCGGCGCCCTGGCCACCATGCCGGCCCGGCCCGGCTTCCTGCGCCGCCGACTGGACTTCGGCGGTCTGGCGCTGCTGACCGTCACCGGGTTCGCGGTGTTCTATCCGCTGGTGCAGGGCCGTGAGCAGGGCTGGCCGCTGTGGTCGATCCTGATGATGGCCGCGGCCCTGCCGCTGGCCGGCCTGTTCGCCCTGCACCAGCGCCGCCAGGAGGCGCGGGGCGGCGAGCCGGTGGTCCCGCCGTCCATGGTCCGGATGCGCAGCCTGGCATCCAGCCTGCTCGTGATGCTCACCACCCAGATGGCGATCGGCGTGTTCTTCATGCTGACCCTGTACCTGCAGCTCGGGCTCGACTTCTCGCCGGTCCAGGCCGCGCTGTCCTTCGCCCCGGGCGTCCTCGGCATCGTCATCGGCAACGCCCTGTCCATGAACCTGGCCGCCAAGATCGGACGACCCTTCCTCATGGCCATGGTCGCGGTGCTGGCGGCGAGCCTGGGCTCCATCGCCCTGGTGATCCACGCCGCGGGCAAGGATCTGAACGTCTGGCAGATCCTCGGCCCGATCATCCTCTTCAGCTTCGGCATCGGCGGCGTGCTCAACGCGCTGTTCGGCACGGCGTTCGCGCAGATCCATCCGCAGCAGGCCGGTGCGGCCTCCGGCCTGGTCAACACCACCGCCCAAGTCGGCCAGGCCGCGGGCATCGCACTGTTCGGCACGGTGTTCTTCTCCCTGCTGCCGGACCACGGTTACGAGACCGCCACCGTCAGGACGTTCCTGGTGAGCATCGGGGTGACGCTGGTGGCCCTGATGCTGACGGTGGCACTGCCCAGGAAACAGCCGGCCCAGAACACGGCGCACGCGCCCGACCCGTCATCCGCTCGGGTCTGACCGACGCCGCGGACACACGGAGGCGGCCGCCTCCGCTGCTACGCCGTGCGGTCGGTCTTGTACGGCTCGTTCACGGCAGGCAGCTCAGCACGCCCGAGCCCGCCGACCGGCCAGGGCTTCGGCGAAGTCATGTGACGTCCGTTGGTGATCATGTGAGCGGGGAGTGCGCGCGGTGGCCGTGTGTCACGAGCGTTGCCGCGGAGGCCGGCCGCGGTGTTCGTGGCCCGGCGAGCTTCAGGGGTGCTGCTCGTCCGGTCGATGCGCCGGTGCTTCAGCCGGATGACCCGATGGACCCCGGGGAAGAGACCGTCGGTCCGAGATCCGCCGGATCAGGGTCGCCGACGTGAGCGTGCCCAGGTGTCATCGGGTCTCTCGACGTCGGCGGGGTTGTGTTCGAGACGTGCGGTGATGCCGGCGCAGAAGACCGTGATGGGGAAGCAGGGACGGGTGCGTGCCTGCGTCGAGTCGGCGGGGTCTCGCGTCAACTGCGCATGAGCCCATGGTCACGGGGACAGAGATGGTGTTCAGGTGCGTCGCTGCCTCCTGCCGGCCTCCGAGTGGAGGGCGGGCCCCGGTAGCCGGACCTGGCACGAGTAAACCGGCCGACTGTGGGCGTCGGGGGCGGGCTCCTCGAAACACTCAAGAAGCAGCTCGCCACGCAGGTCGTCGAGTTCGTGGGGCGCCTCCGCCAACAGCGCGTGGGCCCACGCTTCAAGCGATGCGTTCTCCAGCGCACCGTTCGGGACCTGACTGATCGGCTCGGGACCCATCGGACTCCACTGCGACGCACCGTCCGCGCGATACGACATCCGCCACCAATATGGCTGCCAGTAGGGCTTCTTCAACAAGGATCAGCTCCCGATTCAGCGTCGACTGCCGTCCTCCTTTCGGTTTATGACGGCCTGACAGGTTGATCCGTCCCGGAGGAAGCGGCACAGGCGCGGCTTCCAAGGTCATGGAGTCCTACCCTACTTGATGTGGGTCTGAGCTGGTCATTCGTAAGATCGGCCGGGCCCAGGCGACGCCGCCCACCCGAACCTGGCCGGCGCGGGTGGTCCGGTGATGGCCAAGGACGTCGCGACCACCCTGGGCCGTGAGACCACACCGAGCAAGGTCGAGCCGGTCCGCGGTCAGCTGCGCAAACTCGCTGGCCGGCTGGCTGGCCCTGCCCGGATCCAGATCCGGCCGCTACCTCAGCGAGCTCCAGCGGCCCGAGCCCGCCGAGTTGCTGGCCGCGCTCGCCGCAGCTCCAAGCACCCCAAGCGCGAACATGCGCAAGCATGCGTGACTCCCCTGTCAGGCTGATCCACTCAGCTTGTTCCACAAAACGACGATACGGACCCTGAAACTATTCAGGTACCGCTCCCCCGACGGCCGCCACCAGAGTGCTGCGTGAATCACCGGGGGAAGGGTTGCCAGATGTACCCAACCCCTCAACGACAGCGGTGCCGAAGCTTCCGCGAGGGAAGCCGGTCACTCGCAATGGGAGGGCATGACATGATCAGAAACAAGATCGCAGCCTTGATCGGCGCGGCAGCACTCGCGGGGCTGGGCATCGCCGCCACCGCTACTCCGGCGAACGCGGCGTGGAGCGACTGCGACTCCGGCGCACTTTGCGCGTACCTCGGCGACTACGGCTACGGGACTCCCGGTCAGGTGTTCGGCAACAACACGAACCTGGAGCAGTACAACAAGTTCAACAACGCTGAATCGGTCTTCAACAACGGCAACTCCTGCGACGTCCGTCTCTACGACGAACAAAACTACGGCGGCAACAACGTCATTCTCAAACGCGGATACATCGTCCGCGACCTCGACACGGAAGCCAGCACCTTCGCGCAAGACATCGCGTCCAACTACTGGGTCTGCTGACCCATGCGCAGGCTGCTGTGGCTGTCTGTCGCAGCGCTTCTCGCGGTCGGATGCTCCGCTGCATCCGGCCGCGGGGCCACGGCGGAGAACCGGCCCGACCTCTGGCCCCTGAGCGGCGTACTCCACTTCACGGCAACCGAGTCCGCCATGTTGCACCGCGCGGAAGAACAAGAGGTACGGAAGTGTATGGCGGGTCGGGGCTTCGACTACGTCGTGGTGCCTGTCGGCGACGTCGAGCGAGAAGCGGCCGTGAGCCCCTACGGTCTGCTGGCAGAGAGTCAGGCTGCCCAGAACGGCTACGGTCTGGGCTTGAGACGGCTGCAGAAGCCGCCCATCGACCCGAACGCCCAACAACTGTCGGCGTTGTCCGAGCGCGCCCGCCTTGCATGGGATGAAGCTCTCAAGGGAACAAGGGACGGGCCATTCGAGAAGATCGTGCTGGAGGACGGTCCAACGGTGGAGGTACCGACCGACTCCTGTGTGTCCGTCGCACGCGGGGCGCTGTACGGCGCTTCCTGGGACCGGAATTACTACACCTTTCAGAGTCTCAGCACCTCAATCGTGCGGGACACCTTGGAGCATCCCCTCGTGAAGGCGGCTGAAGATGAATGGGCCGCGTGCATGCGCGATGAAGGGTTCACATACCAAGAACGAGTGGACCCGCTCAAGGCGTTGAAGAAACGGCTCGATGCCGCCGGGTCCGACGCGGCCGCTGTCCGCTCCGCCGGGAAGGAAGAGCTGCGGGTCGCCGTGCGGGACGCCGTGTGCCAGGCTGAGGTCGGCCTCGCCGAGCAGATCGCCCGGGCTCAGAAACAGGTGGAGAAGGCGCTCCCCCGAGCCCGAACATCCCTACTGAAGGACTTCCGAAAGGCACGGCAAACCGCATTGAAGCGCGCGGCAGCGCAGCCCGCCGCTTCACCCTCGAGATGAGGGGACCCGGATCGGGTTCCGATGAGATCGTTTCATCGTGAACTCGCAGGTCGTGGTACTGGTGTGAGTCCGTGACGTCCTGGCGCATCTTCCGCAAGTCCCGATGCAGCCCAACCGCATGACATCCATCGTCAAAGCCGTCCTCACTCGGGAGCGGCAACGCTGAAGAAGCTCAGTCAACGGTCAACCAGCCGTGGACGCGGGGCCTCACCCGGGGATTCCGCGCCGGTGTCGTCGGTGCCGACCGGGCCGCGGGGAAGCAGCCGGTCCAGCCACTTCGGCAGCCACCAGTTGGTCCGGCCGAGGAGTGTCATGGTCGCCGGTACCAGCACCATGCGTACGACCGTGGCGTCGATGAAGATCGCGGTGGCCAGGCCGAGCCCGAACATCTTGGTGGAGGGGTCGTCGGCGACGGCGAAGGACAGGAAGACCGCCACCATGATGAGGGCGGCCGAGGTGATGATCCGGGCGGTGCGCGAGACGCCCTCGACGATCGCCGTGCCGTTGTCGCCGGTGCGCAGGTACTCCTCGCGTACGCGGGAGAGGAGGAACACCTCGTAGTCCATCGACAGGCCGAACAGGATGGCGAAGAGGAACATCGGGATGAACGACACGATCGGAACCGTCGATTCCAGCCCGATGAGTGCGCCTCCCCAGCCCCACTGGAAGACCGCGACCATGATGCCGTAGGCCGCGCCGATGCTCAGCAGATTCAGCAGTACCGCCTTGAGCGGTACGAGTATCGAGCGGAAGACCAGCATCAGCAGCAGGAACGACATCGCCAGCACGGCGGCGACGAACGCCGGCAGGCGTTGGCTGGTGCGTTGGCCCACATCGGACAGGCTCGCGGCGGCGCCGCCGACGTGGGCCCTGGCCGGTCCGTGCCCGATCGCCGTGGGCAGCACGTCGGTGCGCAGCCGGGCGATGGTGTCGGCCGTGGCCTTGTCCTGAGGGCTGGTGGTCGGGAACACCACGAGGGTCGCGATGCCGGTGGCCCGATCGATGTGCGTCGGCGCGACGGATGCGACGCCCGGATCCGCCGCGACCGCCCCGACGAGACGGTCCACCACTCCCCTATCGCCGGTGGGGTCCATGGCGATGACGAGGGGACCGTTGGTGCCCGGGCCGAACCCCTCGGCGACGAGGTCGTAGGCGCGACGCTCGGTACGGCTCTGCGGCAGTGAGCCGTCGTCGGGCAGGCCGACGCGCAGGCCGAGCACGGGCAGCGTCGCCGTCAGCAGCAACCCCGCCGCGCCGACCGCGTACGGCACCGGGTGCCGGCTGACATGCCCGATCCAGCGACGCCACCCGGCGGCGTGGGCGGCGCCTGCCGCCGAGTCCCGCCGCCGTGCGAATCGGACCGGCTTCCTGGCCCGCAGAATCCGGCCGATCCGGCCGGCCCGGGCCAGGCGCGGGCCCGCCGCGCCGAGGAAGGCCGGCAGCAGCGTCACCGACGCGAGCACCATCGTCAGGACGACGATCGAGACGGCAACCCCGCCCACCGTCATGAACGGCACGTTCGCGACCGCCAGGCCGAGGATCGACACGACGACGGTGCCGCCGGCGAAGACCACCGGCCGCCCCGCCGTTGCCACCGCTCGTCCGGCCGCCGCCTGCGGATCGAGCCCGCACGCGAGGTACTCCCGGTGCCTGGCGAGCACGAACAGCGCGTAGTCGATGCCCACTCCGAGCCCGACCATGCTGCCCAGGACCGGTGCGAAGGTGGGGACGTCCGTCACCCCCGCCAGTACCGTCATCGTGGCGACCCCGACGGTCAGCCCGAAGACCGCCATGCCGATCGGCAGCGCGGCGGCGACGAGCGAGCCGAACGCCAGGAACAGGATCGCGGCCGCGGCCAGGAGGCCGATCAGCTCGCTCGCGCCGCCGTCGGGGTCGGAGAAGGCGTAGAAGAGGTTCCCGCCCATCTCGATGCGCAGCGGCAGCTCGGCGCGCAGCCGGTCACCGAGATCGACGAGGGCGTCGAGGTCTTCGGCCGACAGCCGGCTCTGGTCGGGGTACTGCACCCGGACGACCGCGATCCGCCCGTCGGCCGAAACGAGGCCGCCGCGCACGGCGGTGTCCCCGCCCGCGTCGAGCGCCCCCGCCGGGTCGCTCGTACCGAGCACGTGCGGCAGTCGCTCCACCTCCGCCCGCAGCCGCGTGAGAGCGGTGCGCGCGCCGTCGTCGTCGAAGAACGTCGCACCCTCGTCGAGGGGGGTGACGACCACTTGGGCGGTCATCCCCTCCTGGCCGGTTCCTGCCCGCTCGATCAGTTCCGCGGCCCGTCGGGAGTCCAGTCCGGGAGCGGTCATCGAGTCCGCGGTACGACCGCCGAAAGCGACGGCGGCGAGGACGGCGAGCGTGGTGGCGATCAGCCATGCCGCGATCACCCGCCAGGGATGGCGGGCGGCGCTTGCGCCCAGGCGCAACAGGGCTTTCGAGAGCATCGGTTCCTCCAACCACCGCGTCGGCCGTCCTTGTACGGCCGCCGATGCCGAGGCTCGTCGACACGGCGCTCCGCGGCATCGGCCCGCGGGCCGCGGATCTGTCGGCCTCGGGGTGGAGTGACGACCCGTCCTTTCGGCCGATGCGCGGCACGGCGCGGTCCCTAGGCTGAGAACCGTGCTCCGAGACGACCTGCGAACCCTGTGGACCGAACCCCGGCCGCCCTACGCGCCCGCCCGGGTGCGGAGGGACTGGGCGCTGCTCGCCGCGTGCCTTGCCGGTGTGGCGCTGGAGGCCACCCTGCGCGAGAACGTCGAGTGGCGGCCGGTGGCGGTGGTGTTCGCCGTATGGCTGTGCCTGCTGCCCCTGTGGCGCCGGACCCGTCCGCTGGCGATGGTGACGCTGGCGTTCGGCTCGGTGGCCCTGCTTCAGGTGGCCTCGCTCGTCGCCGTACCGCGGGAGCCCGTCGGCCTGTACACCGGCATGGTCGTGCTCGTGCTGGTGTACGCGCTGCCCCGGTGGGGATCGGGACGCGAGATCGTGCTGGGCGGCGCGGTGATCCTCGCGACCGGCGCGCTGTGTTCCGTCACGGACGAGACCCCGGTCGTCGAGAATGTCGTGGGCTTCGTCTTCCTGCTGCTGCCCGGCGTGGTCGGGGCTGCCGTGCGGTTCCGGGTGACCGCCGGCGAGCGGCAGTTGGAGCAGTTGCGCTCCCGCGAGCGCGAACAGCTCGCCCGGGAACTGCACGACACGGTGGCCCACCACGTGTCGGCCATGGTGATCATCGCCCAGGCGGGCCGGGTGCTCGCGGGCACCGACCCGTCCGCCGCCGTCGAGGCGCTGGAGGGGGTCGAGGAGGAAGGGGCGCGCACGCTGGAGGAAATGCGCGCCATGGTCGCCGCGCTGCGCGACCGCGGGGTCGGCGCCGAGCTGGCGCCCCCTGCCGGAGTCGCGGATCTGGAGCGCCTGGTGCGCACCCCGGGTGCTCGCCTCAGGGTCGACCTGGGGCTCGACGGCGAACTGGACGCGCTGCCCCCGGCCGTGGACGCGGCCGTCTACCGGATCGTGCAGGAGTCGGTGACCAACGTGCTGCGCCATGCGGTCGACGCGACCGAGCTCGTCGTTCGGGTCGCCGCGGAACGGCACACGGTACGGGTGAGCGTGGGCGACAACGGCCGGCGCACCGGCCGGGGGCGCGACGGATACGGACTTACCGGACTGCGCGAGCGCGCGACCCTGCTCGGCGGCACACTACGAGCCGGCCCGGGTACCGACCGGGGCTGGCATGTCGAAGCCGAACTGCCGAGAGCGAGGAGCGAAAGCGGTGTCCATTCGCGTCCTCGTCGCTGACGACCAGGCGATCATCCGCTACGGGTTGCGGATCATGCTGAACGCCCAGTCCGGCATCGAGGTGGTCGGCGAGGCCGCCGACGGGCGGGAAGCGGTACGTCTGGCCCGCGAACTACGCCCCGACGTCTGCCTGTTCGACATCCGCATGCCCGTAATCGACGGGCTCGAAGCCACCCGGCTGGTCGCCGGCCCGGGCGTCACCGACCCGCTGGCCGTGGTCGTCATCACCACGTTCGACCTCGACGAGTACGTCTACGGCTCACTGCGTGCCGGCGCCCGCGGATTCCTCCTCAAGGACACGGGACCGGACCTCCTGGCGCAGGCCGTACGGTCGGCGTCCGACGGTGAGGCGCTCATCGCGCCCAGCGTCACCGTCCGTCTGCTCCAGACGTTCGCGGACCTGCCCGCCGGCCGGCCCGCGACCCAGCCGGTCTCCCCCGTCACCGCCCGCGAGGAGCAGGTACTCCTCGCCGTCGCCCGCGGGCTCACCAACACCGAGATCGCCGACGCGCTGCACATCAGCCTCAGCACGGTGAAGACGCATCTGGCCAGCCTGATGGCCAAACTCGGCGCCCGCAACCGGGTCGAGATCGCGATGTGGGCCTACGAAACACGCCGCATCCTCCCCGGAACCTGAGCCGGGCGCCGGGCCGTGTCCCATGAGTCCCCGCCCGGACATCAGTGCACCGGTCGGCTCACCTCGGCTCCACGGGCCTCACCCGCCCCAGAGCATGACGTACGAGGAGGCCGGAACCGGGACGGTGAGACGCCCGATACGACAAGGCTCCCGACAGCTGCCTCGCCAGTCCCCACCTGCACGCCTCGACGAACTGGATCAAAGACCTCACCAGGATCACCCGACAATCACGACTCGATACGCGCTACTCCAGCCGTAGATCGTGATCTCGATGGTGAGAGGCGCCGAGGCGGCAGGTGTCCAGCGTGGATCATCTCGCCCGAGATCGCCCATGCCGTCGCGGGCGTCGGCTCCTTCTCCGTGTACCCGAGCTCACCGCGACGGAGGGCCTCCCAATACCCCGCGGAGCTTCGCGGTCGTCGCTGGGGTCCGCTCCTGTGCGTATTCAGCGAGTCGGAGGGCATCGTCGATCTCGCTGAGCTTCCTGGAGGACAGGACGGCCACCCGCGCTATCAGGTCGTCTCAGGACACGGTGGTCAGCCATATGCACGGGGTGAAGCCTGAATGCGGGAACGCGAGCCGCAGCACGCCTTCGAGCGGCAGCCCTTCACCGGCGCCGACCGTCACTTCGATGCCCAGACCCCTGATGTCGAGGCCCGCCGGAGCGACGACCTGCATCACCTGGAACCCGGACGCGTCGTCTCCTGACAGCAGTACGACCAGCCTCCGCTCGTCGAACTGGACCCACCAGACTTCGCCGCGTTGCCCAAGCCCTCCGATACACAGGACAGCAGGCAGACGCTGCGCGACCTGACGCGGTGTGGAGACGGGTGCGGCCACCATTGATCATCGGCGCGTGAAGGCAAACAATCATGTGGTGGCCGCAGGTCACAACGTACCCCCGCCTGTTGGCAGGAGGCGTTCGAGGACCTGATGAGCCGGATAGCGGGACGCTTCACACGGGTCGAATCCCGACGCCGAGCACGGAAGTTGGTACTCGGACATCCACAACGGCCAGTTGTCGTCAGCGTCGCCCAGGTTGCCGGTCCAGCGCACCCACCCATGGCGTGCACGAGGAGCAGTCAATGTTGAAGCGCTTGATACGGTCGGCGTCGGGATGATCCCCACACCCGCGGGGGTGTTCCCGTCGGCGGACGCCTCGCCGCGCTTCGTCCATCGTCCATCGTCCATCGTCCACGGGATAGGGGAACAGCGGCCTCTGGCCTCCGCGCGCAGGTTTCGCCCATCACGCGGAGGCGATCGCTATTGGGTTCGCCATCATCCTCAACGTCGGTACAGTCGAAGGTCCCCGGAGCTGCCCCGGTTCGAGGTGCTAGCCGTAGTAGCAGGTGCCGATGTACCAGGCGTTGTCGATGTCGCTTGTGGAACCCAAGTGGGTCTCGCCCGGCCGCACACACGCATAGCCATCGAACGGGGTCCAGTCGTAGTCAACCTGAAGCCGTGCCCCGACATGCGGCGGAGGGTTGTTTACGCAGTGGTTGTAATAGGCATCTGTCTGAGTCTCGTAGTAGCCACATGCCTGGATCGAGACGTCGTTTCCTGCTGCCGACGCCGATCCCGGCAACAGTGCAAGAGCGAATGTTGCACACACCACAGCACCGGCTGCTTGCAACTTTTGGCGCATTGAGCACCACTACCTTTCTCACCCTAATTCTCGCCGTCATACTTGAGTAGACGGACAATTCCCTTGACTTGCTCCGTATTCTCTGACGCTTCCTCATATGCTCCGGCCAGAGAAGCTTTTCGATGTTGTTCGAAAGGCCTTCACCGACAGAGCAACCGATGCTGGGCGTATATCGAAAGTGGATCGGGCCCCCCAAGGCCGCATAGTAAGCGTTTGGGCTAGTCACACCAGTGAGGCTGGGGACCATGCCGTTGCGGCGTAGAGGCCGGGCCGACTTCCAGGTCAAGAGGGTGTAGATGGCTTGGACGGCGCGGTCCATACGCCGGGTTGAACATCGGGCTCGCCGGAATAGTCGCCAGGACTTCAGCCGCGCGAAGGCGCGCACGCCCGGCGCCCGCAGCCAGGCGTGGTCCCGGTTGAACTGCTGGTACTGCTCGGCCTGTTCCTGCTCCGACCTCGCCTACCAGGGCGGCGGCCGCCCCCGGCTGATCACAGGCATCAAACGCAGGCCCACGCAGGAGCTCAAGGATCCGCGGCACCGAGCACCCGATGAGAAACCCACCCATCAGGCGGGGCAAGCACGTCGCCAACGCCCGCGCAGGGCGGAGTCATCTGCCGGGCGCCCGGAGTACGACATCCCGTACCAGCCCACGCTCTGATTCGCCCGCCATGTGGCAGCCGCCGGCGTGGATGCAGTCCGACGCGCTACGGTTGAGGCCCGCCTTGGTCAGCGAGTCCGGGGCTGGCGGCCGGGGTCACCATGGTGTTCAGCCTCGCATCGCTCCGCGATGGCGATTCGAGTGCACTTGCGTTGGCTGCACGCCCGCCCACCGAGACTCCGAGCGATAGGAAGGCGCGACTAGAGGATCACAGGGCTCGCTGCGCTCCCCACCGGGGCAGTCCCTCGAAGAAGTCGACCGCCTCTGCACGCCAGTGCCCCCGCCACCCCGCAGCAACAGCGGACGCCTCCCCGGCGATCCGGCGGATCTCGGCACGCAACTGTTCGTCGACCCCGTGCCGACGAGCGATGTCCCGGACTTGCGCCACGGTCTGCGGAGCACAGCCCACCTCGGCGAGCGCCGACTCCACCACGTTCCGTTCCCGGCCAGCCGTAGCCGCCAGGACAGCGCACACCGCGTAACTGCGCCGACCCGCACGCAAATCCGAACCGGCCGGCTTGCCGACCGTCTCCTCGTCCCCGAACAAGTCCAGGTAGTCGTCGCACAGTTGCCCGCTCACCCCGACCAGCGTCGCGTACCGGGCCAGTTCCCCTTCGTGGTCGGCCGGGTCCTGTCCCGCGGCGAGCAGACCCAGCCGCAACGGGGCCAGCACCGAGTACCGGGCGCTTTTGTAATCGGACACGGCATCCAGCACGGAACGATCGGGCACCGGCCCGAAGTCACGCTCCAGGTCGAGGACCTGTCCGATGACCGTATCCGCCCCCGCCGTCGCCTGCACCGCCGCCATCGCCTGCCGCAGTTCCCGCGGCACCGGCGCACGCAGCAGCACCTGCACCGACAAGAACGCAGCCAGATCGCCGGCCAGGACCGCAAGGCCCAACGCCGTGTGCGGATGGTCGGGGAACCGCTCGCGGTAGGCGTAGTACACCGACGGCGCGCCCCGGCGTACCGGGGAGTCGTCGACAATGTCGTCATGGATCAGCCCGTGCGTCTGCAGGAGCTCGATGCTGAGCGCCGCCTCCTCCAGCCCTGCCACCTGATCATCAGTGACCAGCCGCGCCGACTCGTGCAACAGGGCGACCCTCAGCCGCTTCCCGCCCCGCAGGGACATGTCCCGCACCAGTTCCAGCGCCTCCGGCACGAACGAACTGCGCGGGAGCCCCTGCTGGGCAAGCTCGTCGAAGTAGCGGACGAACAACGCCTCGAAACGGTCCCGATAGTCCGTCAGCCGCTCATGGACATCGGCAGTGATCTCAACAGTCATGACTCTCCTGACTCAGCAGTCACAAGGAGTATCAGAAGCTGGCCGTCAACACCGCCTCCCAGAGCACCAGGTGAACGAAGCCCCCTCGTGCGGAATCACGACCCGCCAACCAGGCGAGGGCCGGGGGTCAGTGCGGCATTTCGGGCGGTCCAAGGCTGGCTGCACCGCGTGCCGGTCGGCTCAGGCCTGGGGGAATTTGAGCCGTCTCCAGCGGTTCCAGCAGCGCGCCTTAAGCAAGGATGATTCCGTCGGGGCCGAGGCCGTGGTCGACGGTTCGAGGACGTCGGCCCAACGGAGCTGCACAACAGAATCACTCATCTGCCCAACGGCCGTCAGCGGCGACTTCCTGGTGACGAACGACGGGATCGGAACACTTCTTGCCGGGATCCGCAGCATCAGAAGCCGTATCTCAACCGATCTTGGAACGTGCAAGTCGAACAGAAAGCACTGTAGGGAGGTTGGCGGCTGCGTACTCGTCCGCTATGCGGAACACACTGGCACAACGAGGACACTCCGCGCGGCCCATGAGATACGTGATCCCCTCGGCCAGTCGGCCCTGGCCGTCACGGACTGCGAGGTTGTACATCCACTGCCCCATGCCGTAGAGCTCCGCAACGGACGCCGGTCGCAAGTCGCGCCGGTCGACATCGCCCGCGTCCCAGTCCCGGCAGGCCGAGTAATACCCGTATTCGCCGATGGCTATGGTCACATTCAGGGAGCAGTGCGGACAGGCCACCTCGTAGAAGTCGTCGCTGAAGTCACAGAGGGCGGCACTCCAGTGGAACTGCCCCTCGATCGCGAGGAGGGTGCGAAAGCCCCAGATGTAGTCGGCCGGACGCGTTTGGAGACGCTGGTCCACCAGTTCCCGAAGCTCCGCGATGGCGTCGGAACTCTCCACGAACATGCGTTCGCCTTGGTTGTCCGTCATCGCGCTACGCACAATCGCCCCGGCCATCTCCAGCGCTTGCGTTTCGCTCCGGGCGAGCGCGACCAGACGCGGCAGCGCGGCGAGACTCCCTGGGACGAGGGTCTCTCCCTCGATGCACAGCATGGTCGATAGCTCGCGCCACACGCTCTCGCCGCCGGCCCCTGCCTCTACCTGATCCAGGAGTACGGGCAGCAGCTCGGCGGTCCGGAGTACGTATGGGCGTCCCCACGTCGTCACCCTCACATTCAAGCGTGCCGAGAGCCACCGCAAAGGCGGGGCCCCCACGGCCTCATCAGCTGGAGCGTGTCCCTCGCGTGCTTCCCGCTCTCCTACGCGATCGACCAGATCTTCCCCGCCGGATACACCCGCGACAAGTTCAAGCACTGGACCACCGGTCTGGACCCGGCCGACGGCTGCAACACCCGCTCTATCTGCACTCCCGGACTGGATCAGTGCACAACGCCATTGGTGCACAACGATCTTGACCTGCCAACGCAGCTGAGGGACGTGAGGCACAAGTAGCCCGCCACGCCCACCTTGCATCGTCGGCAACAGGGTGATCCGAGAACGCGCCCAGCCGATGATCAGCGGTCGGTAGGCTGGTCGATCATGACTAATGGCTGGTGGAGGGACCGGATCGGTAGCGTACTTCGGGGCGAGAATCCCACGGTGCTCCGAAGGTGAAGGCCGGGTTTGCGGTGATCAGGGAGGTCCAGTTCCTCCCGGGATATTCGGTCCTCTTCGTGGATGATCCTTCGGTGCAGCGGCTGTCGGAACTTCCGAAGAGTAAGCGGCTTGCGTTCCGGTCCGGCATGGACAAGCTGGGCGAGGCTCTCGCACGCGTCTGAGTGGTTGGATCCGGCTTTCCTGCGAGTCAATCTGGAGATCCTCGGGAATGCCGAGCTGTTCCTGCATGCGCATGTGTGGCCGCGGTTCGGCTGGCAGCCAGCCGATCTCGTGGGCGGACCGGTATGGCTGTATCCGCGTGAGCGATGGAGGATGGCGTCCCGCCAGGTGGTGCAGGGGATCAAGACGCCGGAATCAGCAGGCCAGAGATGGTCGTGCCGCCCTGTCGGGCGTCCAACCCGCCTGATCGGCATGCCTCGTGGGCTTGCGGCCCTCACGGAGATCACCATGCCCGAGCAGCGGAACGCGGAGCGCTTGATCCCCTGCACCACGTCGTGGGACACGACCCGATGGAGCGACGAACATCATGCCCTCGGCCTGCAGCACGACGTACTGCGCGAGGCCATCGGTGACGAACTGGACCGGCCGGCGTCCTGACGTGTGGGAATTAATCGGTTCGCGCCTTGGTGGAGCCGCGTCCTACGCTGCGCGTCATGGCAAAAGCCCCCGTTCTCACCCCCCAGGCGGACGACTTCCCCCGCTGGTACCAGGACCTGGTCAGCAAGGCCGAACTGGCCGACAACGGGCCGGTGCGCGGCACCATGGTCATCCGACCGTACGGCTACGGCCTGTGGGAGCGGATGCAGCAGGAGGTGGACGCCCGGATCAAGGCGGCCGGGGCGCAGAACGCGTACTTTCCGCTCTTCATCCCGCAGTCGTACCTGACGAAGGAGGCCGAGCACGTCGAGGGCTTCGCGCCCGAACTGGCCGTAGTCACTCATGGCGGCGGCAAAGAGCTGGAAGAGCCCGTCGTCGTCCGCCCCACGTCCGAGACGATCGTCAACGACTACTTCTCCAAGTGGGTGCAGAGCTACCGCGACCTTCCGCTGTTGATCAATCAGTGGGCGAACGTGGTCCGCTGGGAGCTGAGGCCGCGCGTGTTCCTTCGCACGACGGAATTCCTGTGGCAGGAAGGCCACACGGCACACGCCACCTACGAGGATGCCCGGGACTACGCCGCACACATCCACCAGGAGGTGTACGCCGACTTCCTGGAGAACGTCCTCGCCATGGATGTCGTACCGGGTCGCAAGACGGTCAGGGAGCGGTTCGCCGGTGCGATCAACACGCTCACCCTGGAAGGCATGATGGGCGACGGCAAGGCCCTCCAGCTGACCACAAGCCACGAACTGGGCCAGAACTTCGCCAAGGCGTTCGAGACGCGCTACCTGTCGAAGGACGGTCGTGAGGAATACGTCTGGCAGACGTCGTGGGGTTCCACGACCCGGATGGTCGGCGCACTGGTGATGATGCATGGCGACGATGACGGCCTTCGCATCCCGCCGCGTCTGGCCCCGGTTCAGGTGGTCATCGTGGCAGTCAAGGGCGACGACGCGGTCCTGGACACGGTCCGCGGGATCGGTGACCGGCTGAAGGCGGCTGGTATCCGCGTACACGTCGACGACCGCGCCGACACGCCGTTCGGCCGCCGCGCGGTCGACTGGGAGCTCAAGGGGGTGCCCGTACGCATCGAGGTCGGACCACGTGACGTGGAGAACGGCACGGCCGTGCTGGTCCGCCGCGTAGCGGGAAGCAAGGAGCCGACGCCGATCGGGGCACTGTCCAAGATCCTGCCCAAGGTACTGGAGGACGACCAGGCGCTTCTGCTGGCGCAGTCCCGTAAGCGTCGCAACGACCGCACTGTC
Source organism: Streptomyces sp. S3(2020) (assembly GCF_013044505.1). GTDB lineage: Bacteria > Actinomycetota > Actinomycetes > Streptomycetales > Streptomycetaceae > Streptomyces. Next base: position 60,738 of record NZ_JABERD010000032.1, read on the forward strand.
GAGGTGACCACGGTCGAGGAGGCTGCGGAGGCGGCGAGCACCGGCTGGGCACGCATTGCCTGGGAGACTCTGGGCGTGGAGGGTGAGGCCCAGCTCGCCGAACAGGGTGTCACCGTGCGGTGCCTGGTCGCCGCAGACGGCTCCGTTCCCGAGAACGACGACCAGCCTGGCAACATCGCCGTCGTGGCACGCGCCTACTGACCCTGGTGAGACCGATGCTGCTGCTCCGCCTGGTTACCGTGGGCGGACCGGCAGCCTCACGGCACGGCCCAGCCCGGCACGCATCGCCTTGCGAAGCGCAAGGCGATGCGATCCGATGGTCCCTTCCGCTCCCGCCCGTTGTCCGGCGAGCCTTTCAGCACGGGCGTGGGCTTCGGCGAAATCTCTGGCCAGGTCGGTGCCGAGCAGCGCATCGGGTGCCTGTCTGCCAGTACCTCGGGTAATGAGGCGGCCCCAATACCTCGGGGGGCAGTAGGGCGGCCGGTGTCGACACGGGTTTGAGGAGACGCAGAGCCAACAACCCCTGCCCTGGAGACAGCCATACCCTTGTCCTGAAGGCGTCGCGAAGAGCCGCCGCTGTGGCACTTGCGCTCGTTTCCCTCATGTTCTTGTCGCCGTCACCGGCGCAGGCCGTCACGTACGTGGAGCTGCGCAACGACGGGACCCTCAAGTGTCTGGCCATTCCCCATTCCGACGACAGCTTCGGCGTCGCGGCCGTCCAGTGGACGTGCAACGACAACGACGATCAGCGCTGGGAGCTGCGTAGCAAGGACCAGGGGGACAATGAGGTCTGGCTCGTCAACAAGGAAACCCAAAGATGCCTCGGCGCCAGCAACGACAAAGGCGTCGTGACCTTCCAGTACTCCTGCGGTTCCGGCTCCGAATTCCTCTGGATCTACGACAGTATCGGCCGCCTGCGTCACCCGTACGGCGACTGGTGCCTCGCCGTTCCCAACTCCAGCACAGCCAGCGGTGTCGAGCCGACCCTGTGGACCTGCACCCTCAACCAGGACCAGCAGTGGAGCTGATGCCCCCTCAGGCCGCAGCCGTGGTGGTCAACGCCGGCCACAGTTCCACCCGTACGTCCCCGTCGCCCAAAGAACGGCTCAGGCCCTCCTCGACGCAGTACATGCGGTAGTCCAGGGTGTGGCGGTGGTCGCCGAGGGTCGGCCGCCGCCTCCGCCCGGACAGGCCGACGATCAGCTACCGCTTCGGTTTGTGGTCAGTTTGTGGGTGAGAGTGAGCCTTTCCCAGTAACGGATCATGACGTTGTGTGATTGATCAGGTGGTGCGGTCGTACTCGAGTTGGAGCAGGACGCGAGCTGCGGCGGCGATCTGCGTGATGCGGCTGGGGTCGAGGCTGACCATGCGCAGGGCCTTGAAGGTCGTCTTGATCAGGGAGTTGGCGCGCTCGCAGACGCCGTGGATGCCGCGGATGACCTTGTTGTAGGTCTGCTGGGCCTGGGTCAGTTCGCTTCCGGCGGGCTTCTTGTGCGGGTGGCGGAAGCCGTCGCCGGTGTGCTCGTAGCCGAGGTCGACCAGGGTCGGCATGTCCAGCTCGGCCGCGATCCGGTTGAGGGTGTCGATCAGCCGTGGTGGCGGGCGCAGGTGGTGTCGTGCTCCCGGCCCGGCCGTACTGGCGAGACCCAGATCGGCCAGCCGTCCGGGGTCGTGATGACCTGCACGTTCCCACCATGGTGTTTGTGTTTTCCGGACCACCAGAGGTCGGCGGCGTTGGGGCCCGGAGCGGCGACGCGGTCGGTGCGGATGACCGTGCCGTCGAGGTTCAGATGCGTCAGCCCGGCCGCCTTGGCACGCTCCAGGGCGGTGGACAGGTCCGGTGCGCCGGCGGCCAAGGCGGCCAGTCCTTCGTGGAGGTAGCGGTACGCGGTGGAGGCCGACAGGCCGTTGTCACGGGCGAGTTGGGCCAGCCGGGTGCCGTCGAGGAACCAGCGCAGCACGAGTACCGCCTGCTTGAAGCAGCCCAGCGCGCGTCGCCCCTGGCGGGTCCTGGCCGCGATCAGGTGATCGTGCAGGAGTCCGGCCAGGTGCTCGGCGGTGGACCGCTTCACATCGAGCACCGCGGTGTATGTGACACTGGTCGGCACGTGAGGCCCCTCGGTCGGATCTTTCTGTCGCAAGATCGTTCCTACCAGGGGCCCTACGTCTGCCCGGACTTGGGGACCACAGCGCCAGCATCACGATCGCAGCGAGCGACGGGCGCTTACTGGGGGAAATACTCATCGCGTCAGGGTTTTCGAGCTTCCCGGCGCATCCGAGGTCGGTCATACTGCCGAGGTGACTCTCCCCCGCGATCCCGGTGCGCCGCCGGCTACGCCGCTGCGGGTGAGCACGCGCTGGACCATACTCAAGTTCGACGGCCACGCTGTCGAACTGACGCGGAAGGCCTGGCTCCTGCCCTGGGGCCGCACGACGCGGTTCGCGTTGGACTCGCTGCTGGTCCTGGACATCCCCCGGGGCCGCTCACGGGACAACGCGCCGCGCGAGAGGAATTTCCTCGTCCTGCACCGAGAGTTACTGACCTTGTTGGCGTGATGTCGTTAAGGTGAGCCCGGTTTCGGCGAGGCATCCGTCGATGAGGTCGCTGCGGTACTGGATCTGGCGGAGACCGTGCCGAAGCGTGCTCATGAGGTGGTCAGGGT
>NZ_JABERD010000033.1 GCF_013044505.1 Streptomyces sp. S3(2020)
GGAGTGAGGGATGGGGGTGGTGGGCCCTGTCATGTGTCGTTCTCCGGTTGTCATGGGGTCCTGCCGTGTTTCGAGGCCCGGCTCTCTCAGCCGATCAGGTCGAGGGCGGCGTGCCGCGGGCGTACGTCACCGGTGGCCGTCGGGACCACGGCGGAGTGCCTTCCCGGGTCGGTCACGATCAGAACCGTCATCGGGTCGTAGCCCGCCTCGGTGATCACCTTCAGATCGACGTCGGTGAGCAGGTCGCCGGCTTCGACGCGCTGCCCCTGCGTGACCGCGGGGGAGAAGCCCCTGCCCTTGAGCTCGACGGTGTTCAGACCGATGTGCACGAGCACTTCCACACCGCTGTCGCTGCGGATGCCGAACGCGTGCGGCATGACACTCACGAGGGTGCCGCCGATGGGGGCGTAGACCTTGCCCTCGGAGGGGATCACGGCGATACCGGACCCCATCGCTCCGGAGGCGAACACCTTGTCGGGGACCTCGGAGAGCGGTACGACCTTCCCTGCGACCGGTGCCGTGAGCGTGGCCACCGTGTCGTCCCCGTCCCCGTCGCCGTTCCCATCGCCTTCGCCGGAGCCACTGTCCACGGCGGCCGCCTTCGGAGTCGCGGGCAGGTCCTTGAAGCCCAGGACGAAGGTCAGGGCGAATCCGATGGCCGTGGCGACGCCGCAGCCGACGAGTTGGAGGGCGAAGTTGCCGACCCCCAGCGTCGCGGCGATAGTGAGCGCACCGGGCAGGACGAAGCCGTCTGCTCCGGAGCCGCCGGCCGCCGCGATCGCGCCGCCCACAGCGCCGCCGATGGACGCGTAGACGAAGGGGCGCTTGAGCCGCAGGGTGACACCGTAGATCGCCGGCTCGGTGATGCCCGCGACGAAGGCGGAGAGGCTGGCCGGACCGGCCACTGCCTTGAGATCCTGGTTGCGCGTCTTCAGGAAGACCGCGAAGGTGGCGGCACCCTGGGCGAGGATCGCGGGGAACAGCGCGCCGATCAGCAGCGAGTGACCGTTCGTCGCCAGTTCCTGCGCCAGGATCGGCACGAAGGCCCAGTGCAGACCGAAGATCACGAGGATCTGCCACACACCGCCGAAGACGCCGCCCGCCGCCCAGGGGGCAAGGCCCCAAAGGTTCTCTATCCCGGACGCGAGGGTGTCGCCGACCACACTCGAAGCCGGCCCGATGGCCAGGAAGACCACAGGTACGACGATCGTGAGGGTGAACAGGGGAACCGCGAAGTTGCGCACCACGGTCGGCATCACCCGCTCCAGCAGGCGCTCGACGTGCGACTGGAAGTACACCGCCAGGATGGTCGGGATGACGGCGGACAGATAGTTCGCCATGACCACCGGGATGCCCAGGAAGGTCAGATGCCCGCCCGCCTGGTCGAACGCCTGAAGTGTCAGGGACGTGCCGTCCTTGCCCGGGATGACGGCGATGGTGGCGGAGTAGATGAGTGCGCCGGCGATCGCGACCGCGGTGAACTGGTTCGCCTTGAACCGCTTGGCGGCGGTCATGGCCAGCAGCACGGGCAGGAACTGGAACACGGCGTCGGCCGCCGCGAACCAGATGGCGTACGTCGACGAGGAGCGGAAGCCGGGGCTGATCTCCACCGCCACCGCGAGGAACGCCTTGAGCAGACCCACGGCCGCCAGGGTCCACAGGAACGGGGTGAAGATGCTGGTGACCAGGTCCATCGCACGAGGGAGGAAGCCTCCGGCGGAGCCGCCGCCGCTGTGTTCCTCGACGCCGTGTGCCACGACCGCCTTGTAGACCTCGCCGACGGTATTGCCGATGACGACCTGGAACTGGCCGCCCGCCTCGACCACGGCGATGACACCGCGCGTCGATTCGACGGCTTCCTTATCCACCTTAGATCGGTCATCGAGGACGAAACGCAGCCGCGTCGCACAGTGGGCGACGGATCTGACGTTCTCCTTGCCACCGATGCCCCGCAGGACTTCCTCGGCGGTCACTTCGTACTTGCTCTGTGTTGCCACGGCTCCTCCTCGAGCCCCGCTGTCACCGGACCGGGCGAGACGGTTCGTGAAAACAAAAAGACCCAAGCCGGGATCCTAATGCCGTTTCCGAGTGCGCCGGAAAAACCGACGGAACAGCGGAAACAGCGGATCTCAGCTTGGGTCTTGCCTGCGGCCCAGTAACAATCCCAGCTTTGGTAGGGCACCAGGGGGCGCCTTGGGGCAGGACAGTAGACGCCGGACTTTCCTTGTGTCCATAGGTCTGGCAAGACCATTTTGCGCCGGATCAGACGGCAGGCCATGCGGTGGTCGCACCTCGGTCCTCCCGTTGACGTCCCGCTCGTCCTGCCGTTACGGTGCGGTTCACGGATTGTTACCGGTGTGAGCCGGGCAAGACCTGGGACGAGCTGTCGTACGGCAGCCGCGCCCGGGTCTTTTTTTGTGCGCGGACACGCTTGAACGGCAGCGAGGAGTGGCGAATGCGAACGGTCGGAACGCGCTGGGGGATACTCGGCGCCGGCAAGATCGCACGTGTCTTCGCCGCCGATCTCACGGCTGCCGGACTACAGGTGTCAGGTGTCGCGGCACGCGACCCCGACCGTGCGGCGCGGTTCGCGGGGGAGACGGGGATACCCGCCTCCTACGGGTCCTACGAGGAACTCGTCCTGGCCCCGGACGTGGACGCCGTGTATGTCGCCACGCCGCAGCCCTTCCACGCCGACCAGGCGATTCTCGCGATCGAGGCGGGCAGGGCGGTGCTGGTCGAGAAGTCGTTCGCGGACGACGCGCTCTCGGCGCAGCGGATCGTGGACGCCGCCCGCCACCACTCGGTGTTCGCGATGGAAGCGATGTGGACCCGTTTCCTTCCCACGTTCGCCGCACTCCGCGACGAGCTGGCCCGCGGGGCGGTCGGGGAACTCAGGGGCGTGGTCACCCACCACTTCCAGAAGCTGGACGACTCTCCGGCCGGTCGGCACTACGACCCTGCGCTCGGCGGCGGCGCGGTCGCGGACCTCGGGGTGTACGGGGTCTCGCTCGCCTTCCATCTCCTGGGCGCGCCCCACGAGATCGTCGCCGAGGGCCGTGCGACACCGTCCGGCGTCGACACGAGTGCGTCGGTCCTGATGCGGCACGGCCACGGCCGTACCTCCACCACCCTCACGGCCATGGACACCCCCGGCCCGAACGGCGCCGCCGTCATCGGCACCGACGGCTGGATCGAGATCGACCCCTACTGGTTCGGTTCCACCGGGTTCACGGTGTACGACGCGGGCCGCCCCGGCAGTCCCGTACGGCGCTTCGAGCCGCCGGTCATGACCGGACGGGGCATGCACTTCCAGGCCCTGGAAGTCGAACGCTGCCTGCGGGAAGGCGAGTTGGAGAGTCCCCTCATGCCACTGTCCGAGAGCGTCTCGGTGATTAAGGCCCTGGACGAGATACGCCGACAGGTGGGCACCACCAAGGTGTCCCGCCCCGAGCCGGTGGGACGGCGGTCATGAGACTCCACCTCGTACGGCACGCCCGTACCGAGTACAACGCCGCCGGCCGCCTTCAGGGCTGGTGCGACTCACCACTGACCGACGACGGCCTGCCGCAACTGCGGGCGACCGCGGCCCACTTGGCCGACGTCGAACTGACGGCAGCCTGGGCGAGCCCTTCCGGACGGACGATGGCCACCGCGCGGGAGATCCTGCGCCACCACGAGGCCGTGCGCCTGCGGGCGGACGACGCACTGCGGGAGTACTCGTTCGGCGAGTGGGAGGCGCGGCCCGAGCCGGAACTGTACGGCCAGGTCGAGCCCCGCCTTCTCTTTGCTGATGTGATCGCCGGAAAGCATCCCGGTCTGGCCGGTGGGGAAGCGGCCGACGCCTACCTCGCACGTGTTGGCGACGCGTTCGCGCGGATCGGGCGCGCACACCCGGAAGGCGACGTCCTCGTCGTGAGCCACGGCGTCACCCTGTTCGTCTACCTGGCACTCATCGGCTATTCCGGTGGAACTCCGCTTGGCAATTGCAGTGTGACGACCGTCGAGATCATCGAGAACCGAGCCACGGCCGTCCAGGTGGGATTCCTGCCGAAGATTTCCGTTCCCTATGCGGACGCTGTGAGCTGAAAGCTCTTTTCGGCACTTGGCACCCATGGATTTTCCCCAATGGCGTCACCACCTCATGTGGCGCCTGTGAAACGCGAGACAAAAGGAGTCAGGAATGCCGGAGCGACACGCCACCGTCATGTGTTCCCAGGGGCTGCACGCCCGGCCCGCGGCCACCTTCGCCCGAGCCGCCGCGGCCGCCGACCACGCCGTCACCATCCGGAAGACGGACGGGAACCCGGTGTCGGCGAAGAGCACCCTCATGCTCATGAGCCTGGGACTAAAGGAGGGCGAAGCCGTCATCCTCGCCTCCGACGACGAGACGGCCGGGCCCTCGCTCGACCACCTCGCCGCCCTGCTGGCCACCGAGCTTGACGAGCGGTGAGACGAGCGTTGAGACGAGCGGACATGAGCATCGTGACCATCCCTCCGACCGTGTCCGGCGTCGGCGTGGGCCGTTCCGCCGCCATCGCCCCGCTCGCGCTGGTCCGTCCCGCGCCTGTCATCCCGTCGGGAGCGCGCAGACTGACCGCAGCGTCGGACATCGCTCAACGGTCGGACACCGCTCAGGCGATCGCTGCCGCGGAGAAGGCGCTGGCCGAGGTGGCCGGTGAGTTCGCCGAGCGGGCCGCCGCCGCACCGGGGGCGCTCGGCGAGGTGCTGCTCGCGACGGCCGGCATGGCGGCCGACCCCGAACTCGCCGACCTGGCTCGCGCCCGCATCGAGAACGGTCAGGGCCCGGCCGCGGCCGTGGACGACGCCGTCGCCGAGGTCATGGCGATGCTCACCGCGGCCGGCGGTCTGTTCGCCGAGCGGTCGACCGACCTGCGAAGCGTGCGCGACCACGCGGTCGCCCGCATCCTCGGACTTCCCGCCCCGGGACTGCCCGAACTCCGGGAAAGGTCCGTGGTCTGCGCCGTAGACCTCTCACCCGCCGACACCGCCGCACTCGACCTGGAGAAAGTGGCCGCCCTCGTCACCGAGTCGGGTGGCCCCACCGGACATACGGCGATCATCGCGCGGCAGCTCGGCATCCCCTGCGTCGTCCGCGCCACCGGGGCCACCGGGATCCCCGAGGGAACCCTCGTCGCCGTCGACGCCGCGAACGGAACCATCACCGCGCACCCGGACCGAGCCCTGGTCGAGACGGTCCGCCACAGAGCGCAGACCGAACGACTCCTCGCCGAGGACACCGCACCGGGCGCGACAGCGGACGGCCACCCCGTGCCCCTGCTCGCCAACGTCGGCACCCCACACGAGATCGAGCAACTCGACCCCGCCACGGTCGAGGGCATCGGCCTGTTCCGCACCGAGGTCCTCTTCCTGGACTCCGCGACCGCACCCTCGCGCGACCGGCAGGCCCCGCAGTACGCCCGCGCCCTGGCGGCGACGAACGGCTCCAAGACGGTGATACGCACCCTCGACGCAGGCGCCGACAAACCCCTCGCGTTCGCCGCGCAGGACGACGAGGACAACCCGGCGCTCGGTGTACGCGGCTACCGGCTGGTCCGTACGCAACCCCAGCTGCTGGAGGAACAACTCGCCGCTCTCGGCGCGACCGTACGGGCACTGGAGCCGGAGCGCCGGCCCGACGTCTGGGTGATGGCGCCGATGATCTCCACACCCGCCGAAGCCCGCACGTTCGCCAGACTGGCCCGAGCCCACGGCATCCGGACCGTCGGGGTGATGATCGAGGTCCCGGCCGCCGCTCTCCAGGCGGCGGCGATCCTCGACGAGGTCGACTTCGTCTCCATCGGCACCAACGACCTCGCCCAGTACACGATGGCCACCGACCGCCTCCGCGGCGAACTCACGGACCTCCTCGACCCCTGGCAGCCCGCGGTGCTCGCCCTGGTCGCGGCGACCGCCCGCGCCGCGACGGCCGTACGCAAGCCGGTCGGAGTGTGCGGCGAGTCGGCGTCGGATCCGCTGATGGCGCTGGCCCTGACCGGCATGGGCGTGACCAGCCTCTCGATGTCCGCCCCGGCACTACCTGCCGTACGCCACGCGTTGCGCCACCACAGCCTCGCGCGATGCGTGTCCATCGCCGAAGCGGTACTCACCGCCCAGAGCGCCGACGAGGCCCGAAACGCCGCCCGCGCCCTCGCGGACGGGGAAGTGGTGGAACGGCTCGGTCTCTGACGTTCCGTGTGAGCGACGTCGTGCAGTCCCGCCGCCCTCACCCCAGAGTGCGGTACAGCGACAGATGCCGGCGTGCCGCCGAGTCCCAGGTGTGCCGGGCGGCGAGGCCACGCCCGGCGGCCCGGCGAGCGGGATCCTCCGTGGCCACGGCGTGGCCGAGCTGCCCGGCCAGCGTCCGCGGGGTGTCGGCGAAAAGCGCGGCGGAGCCGAACACCTCCCGCAGCACGGGCAGATCCCGGACGACCAGCGGTACGCCCGCAGCCAGCGCCTCCATGGCGGCGAGGCCGAAACCCTCCTTCAGGGAGGGAAAGGCGAACACGGCGGCGGCCCCCACCAGGGCCGGGAGCTCGTCGTCGGCCACCGGGCCGAGGACGACCGGTTCGACGCCGAGTTCGGCGGCGCGACGCTCCCAGCGGGTGCGGTAGTCGCGGTAGTCGAACAGGGTCTCGCCGCCCGCGATGACCAGATGCACGTCGTCCGCGTCGAGGAGCGCGTACGCCTCCAGCAGGTCCAGGGAACCCTTGCGGGGCTCGATCCCGCCGACGCTGAGGACGTACCGGCCGAGCCGCGAGCGCCACTTCTCCCGTGCCGCCGGATCGAGGGTCGCGAACCGCTCGTACGCCACTCCGTTGGGGATGACGTCCGCCGTCAGTCCCCAGCCCTCCCTCAGCTCCTCCGCCACCGAGCGCGAGACACAGACGTGCGCGTACGGCTCGACGATCGCCTTCTCGTGGCAGGCCGCGAGCTCGGGGGTGGTGAAGTGGTCGAGGTGGTGGACGGTGCGCACACAGCGGCCGACCGCGTTGGCGCTGATGCAGTCCTGGGCGTGCACGATGTCGTAAGGCGCCGGGTCGAAGGCCTCGTGCAGGGTGGCGATGGAGCGCAGGATGCGCTCGCCGACGCTCTCGCCGGGCGGTCCGTCGGGGAACGGCACGATCCGCAGGCGCACGGCCGGGTCGACGGGGCGGTAGAAGCCCTCGTCGCCGCCCCGGCCCAGGGTCCAGACGGTGACGTCCTCGCCCAGTGCCGCGAGGGCCTCGGCGAGGGCGAGGGTGTGGACGACTCCGCCGCGCGGCTTGGTGGAGTAGCTGAGCAGGGCGATCTTCACGAGGGTCCTTCCCGGTACGCGTGCGGCCGCCGCTCGTCGAGATGGCGCAGGACCCGGCGGGCCCGGTCGATCTCCTCGGCGACGTCGACCTCGGCCACCGCCAGGCCCGCCTTGGCCCAGGTGCGCGCGAGGATGTCGCCGCCCGGGCCGACGACCTTGGCCTGGCCCAGGAAGCGCATCCCGCCCATCGCGCCGGTCTGGTTGGAGGAGGCCAGGACGACCTGGTTCTCGGCCGCCCGCGCCTGGTCGTACAGGTCGAAGAGCTTGGCCTGCCGGTCCTGGGCCATCCGCGGGGCACGGTTGGTGATGCTGGTCGGCCAGGCGGACAGACAGGCCAGGATCTCGGCGCCGTCCAGGGCGAGGGAGCGGGCGGACTCCGGGAACGTCTTGTCGTAGTCGATGAGCATGCCGAGCCGCCCGACCGGGGTGTCGAAGGCGTCGAACCGGTCGCCCGGACGATAGGCGGCCGTCTCCCCGGCCGGCAGATGGACCTTGCGATGGCGGCCGAGCACGCCGTCGCCGCTGACGCAGACGGCGGCGTTGTAGCGGTCGGTGCCCCCGTCCTCGCAGTAGCCGACGCACACCACCATCTCGGCGGCCAGCCGGGCCACCTGGAGGATCAGCGGGTCGTCGGGCTTGAGGGCCGGGGGCAGCGCCTCGGGGTCGGGGTGGCGCAGATCGGCGAGATAGCCGCCGAGGGCGGCGTCGGGCAGCACGAGCAGTCCGGCGCCGGAGGCGCGGGCGTCGTCGATCACCTTGGCGATCCTCGCCAGGTCGAACTCCAGGTCGCGGCCGAAGTGGGCGGCCGCGGCCGCGATCCGGATCGTGCTCATACGCTGGCTGCTCCTGCGGGTGTGTAGGTGTCCGGACGCCGGTCGCGCAGGTGCCCCATCGACCGGCGCGCGGTCTCCAGAGCCTGTACGACGTCGAGTTCGGCGATCGCCAGTCCGGCACCGACGCCCGTGTCGGCGATGATCTCGCCCCCGGGGTCGACGACCTTGGCGCTGCCGACGAAGCGTAGCGACCCGAACGTGCCCGCCTGGTTGGCGGACACCCACACGATCTGGTTCTCCAGCGCCCGGGCCCGGTCGAAGAGGTCGAAGCGGCGCTTCCACCGGTCCTTGGCGAGATCGGTGGCGGCCTGGGTGCGGGCGCCCGGCCAGGCGGAGACGCATACGCCGATCTCGGCGCCGTCCAGTGCCAGGGCGCGTGCCGATTCCGGGAACGCCTTGTCGTAGCAGATCATCATCCCGAGCCGGCCGACCGGTGTGTCGAAGGCGTGGAAGCGGTCGCCGGAGGAGTAGCTGGCGTCCTCGCTCAACGGCTGGTGGACCTTGCGGTGGTTGCCCAGGACGCCGTCGCCGGTGACACAGACGACGCTGTTGTAGCGCGCGTCCCCGGCGGCCTCGCAGTATCCGGCGACGACCGTCATCTCGCCCGCGAGGGCGCCCAGTCGACGGATCTCGGGCCCGTCGAGCGTGAGCGCGGGCGGGCCCTCGTCCAGGGCCGCGTCGTCGTCGAGGCTGAGGAGGTAGCCGCCCAGACAGGCCTCCGGCAGTGCCAGCAGCCCTACGTCCGCCTCCCGCGCCTCCTTGATCAGCCGTTCGACGACGGCGAAGTCCTCTTCGAGGTCCCGGCCGAACTCGGCGGCGACGGCGGCCATGCGTAGCGTGCTCATGCGGGTCCCATCCCGGTCACCGTGGATGTGACCGCTTCCGTGATCTCTCCGTCGGGCCAGCGCAGCCCGACGCCTTCTCCCGTGGTCAGTTCGCCGCAGACGGCGCCTGTGGCCGGTCCGGCCGGCAACGGCGGTGCGCTCGCGGCGTCGGCGGTGAGCATCGCGAAGCCGGGGAAGCACGTCAGCCAGTCGCCGACGGTCGCCTCGGACGGCCGGGGCACGGCGGCCACGTCGAGCACCGCCCGACAGCCGCTCGCCTCGGCGAGCATGCCGAGCGTTCCGGCGATCCCCGCCATCGATACGTCCTTGGCGGCGGCGGGCCGGCCGACGGCCACCGCCCCTGTCATCGCGCGCAGTTCGGCCGTACGGCGGTGGCTCGTCGAATCCCACTGCCGCCCCCGGTATCCGGGCCGCCACTCGCCGCCCAGGTCGGCCGTCAGCCGTACCGCGTGCCCGGGGCGGCCCCCGCCACCCGGCACGGGATGCGAGGTGCGGCCGAGCGCGGTCACCGACAGGGCGGCGGGGACGCCGAGTTGGGTGTGGCCGCCGAGCACCGGAACGTCGTACGCCCGGGCGGCGCGCCCCAGCCCGGCCAGTACCCGCGCGGCGAGCGCGGCGTCCTTCGCGCCGAGCGCGTCCAGCAGCCCGAGCGGTGAAGCGCCCATCGCCGCAAGGTCGTTGATGTTCACCAGGACCGCGCACCAGCCCGCCCACTCGGGGTCGCGCTCGACCATCGACGGCAGGATCGCGTCGCACGCGGCGATCATGTCGGTGGTCGGGACGGGTGCGCCGTCGTCGCCCACATAGCCGAGTCCGCCGAGTCCGTTGAGTCCGTCGAGTCCGTCGAGTCCGTCGAGTTCGTCGAGGACGGTCCGCGCCGTCGGCCGGGCCCCGCCGACCGGGTCCTGCCGTGCGGCGCGGACCGCCCGTTCATGGAGGCCCGCCAGGAGCGGGCCGAGGGCGGCCTTGGTGGCGGTGACCAGGGCCGCGATCCTGCCGATCGGCCACCGCATCAGGGTGTGCGGGGCCCCGGCCACGGTGACCGAGCGTACCGACTGCCAGCCCAGCCGCCGGAACAGCACCTCGTTGCGCTGCTGCACGGTCGCGTCGAAGCGCAGCGCGCCTTCGGCCTCTGCCCGAGCGCAGGCGGCCCGAACCAGTGCCGCGCCCATGCCCTGCGGCCCGCGCGCTTCCGGCGCGACGACCAGCCGGCCGCCCGCCCACCAGCCGACGTCCGGGCCGTCGGCGACCGGCCCGAGCCGCACCCCGCCGACGACGCTTCCGTCCCGGTCCTTGGCCACCAGCACGACCGTGCGGGGATCGGCGTCACGGTCGTCCAGGTCATGACCGGTGAACAACCGCTGCTCCTGGACGAACGCATCCCGGCGCAGCCGCCGGTAGACAGCCAACTCACCAGTCCCGTCAGCCTGTTGGATGTGGAAGGCCGGGCGGCGGGCAAGCGTGTTGCGATCGCCGAGCAACTCCAGGATGTCGAAGCCGTACGGCCCTTCCTGCGCCGACGTAGTGGACCCGTCGAGGAGCACGCGATCACCCGCCCGCGGTCTTCAGCACACTGCACGCCCCGCAGGCCGCGCAGCCCGCCTTCTGGTCCGCGCCGCTCATCCCGGCGGCACGCAGCTTCTCGGCGACCCGCTCGGTGACGTACCGCAGCAGCTCGGCACTCGGAGCCGGGACCCCGTCCCGCGCGGCGAGGGTGCCGCTCATCGGCCGGAAGGGGACGACGAACGGGTACACGCCCCGGTCGATCAACTCCCCGGCACCGTCGATGAGTTCGTCGGGATCCTCACCGAGGCCGACGAGCAGGTACGTGGACACCCGGTTCGGACCGAAGACGCGTACCGCCTCGTCCCAGGCGGCTTCGTACTCCGCCATCGGGACGGACGACTTCCCGGGCATCCAGCGCCTGCGCACCTCGTCGTCGAGGGACTCGACATGGATGCCGATGGCGGTGGCCCCCGCGTCGTGCAGGGCGCGGATCCAGGACAGGTCGCCGGGGGGTTCGCACTGCACCTGGATCGGCAGGCCGGGGACCGCGTCGAGGACGGCCCGCACCGAGCGGACCAGGTTGCGGGCACCCCGGTCGGGGCCGGTGGTGGTGCCCGTGGTCATCACCATCTGCTTGACGCCGTCGAGCCGTACGGCCGCCTCGGCGACCTCGGCCAGCTGCGCCGGCGTCTTGGCGGCGACCGTGGCACCGGAGCGCAGGGACTCCTCGATCGTGCAGAAGCGGCAGCGATCGGACTCGGCGTAGCGGATACAGGTCTGGACGACCGTGGTGGCGAGCACATCGGCGCCGTGCAGGCGGGCGATGTGCTCGTACGGGGTGCCGTCGGCGGTGGTGAGGTCGTAGAACTTCGGGCGGTGTACGGCGGTCAGGGTGAGGCCGGTGTCCTCGTCTCCCAGCCACACCTTGCCGTCGCGTACCGAGTAGGGACTGTCGGGGTTGCGGGGGAGCGCGGCACCGGCACCGTCGACGAGGACGTGCCCGTCGTCGCTGGGCCCCGCGCCGTCCGGGCGTCGCACGGCGGCGTCCAACGCCACGCCCCGCAAGGCGAGTTCGGCGCGGGTCATGATCCGCACATCCACCGTCGTTCCGGTGCCGGTGCTCATGGCGGGCTCCCTACAGCTGGTAGGTGGAGTTGATGATGGCGCCCTTGCGGGCGTAGTGGATCAGCGCGTCCTGGACGTCCAGGGGGTGGGTGGGGATGACGCCCTCGATGAGGTCCTCCTCGCGGGCGCCGTGCAGGGAGAGGCCGAAACGGCAGCAGTAGACCTTGCCGCCCTCGGCGATGAACGTCTTGAGCTGGTTGTTGATGTTGTGCTCGCCGGGGAAGGCGGAGTTGCCGACGGTCGGGAAGCCGCGCGTGGCAAGGCAGTTGAGGGAGCCGGGGCCGTAGAAGTAGATGGCGGTCTCGAAGCCCTTGCGCAGGGCGCGGGTGGCCTGGAGGACGGCGACGAAGGACACCGAGGACTCGTGGGCGATGCCGTGGACGAGGGTGAAGTAGGTCTCGCCGTCCTCGGCCTGGTAGTCGGGGAAGACCTTGGTGGAGCCGTAGATGCTGGAGCCCTCGGGGAGGGAGGGGTGCGGGATCTCGGTGAGGGACTTCTGCTCGACGTCACTGAGTTCGACGGGGGACGCGGACATGGGTGTCTCCTTGTGTGGTGCGGGATGGGGGTGGACGTCAGTCGTAGAGCGCGGCGAAGGTGTCCCGGAAGACGAGGTCGCCGAGTTCGCCACCGCCGGTCGCGGCGGTCATACGGGCGTACTCGCCGGTGAAGTCGCCCCACGGCTGGTCGCTGGCGAAGAGCACCCGGTCGTGGCCGAGGCCGCGGTGCTCGATCTCCCGGGCCAGCCAGTGCGGCAGGAATCCGATGGCCCAGGAGAGGTCGGTGTAGACGCGCTTGCCGGCGGCGATCCAGTCGAAGAACCGGGAGCCGGCGAGCTTGATGTGGCCGCTCATGCCGCCACCGAAGTGCACGAGGTGGACGGCGACCTGGTCGGCGTACCAGTCCACGAGGTGGCCGACCTCGTCGATGTCGGAGGCGGCGCCGGGCGAGGTGTGGACGTGGACGACCAGGCCGTGCCGGGCCGCCGTGGCGAAGATCCGGTCCAGTTGCGGGCGGCAGGCGGGGTCGGTGGGGCGGCCGCCGAGGAGGAAGCTGAGCTTGAGCGCCTTCACTCCGTGCTCGCCGGCCAACTGCAGGGCCCGCTCGGTCCGTTCCGCGTCCTCGGGGCGTGGGGAGACCCACAGTCCGGCACGGATCCGGTCGTCGCTCTGGGCCGCCTCGATGGCCAACTCGTTGAAGGAGAAGGCGATTGCGGGGTCGGGGACGCCGTAGTTCGGGATGACCAGGGCGCGTTCGGTGCCCTCCGCGTCCAGGTCGGCGATCAGCTGCTTGACGGTGGCACGGGCGGTGGTGTCGGGGTTGACGGGCGGGCCGCCGTAGAAGGGGAAGGCGGGCAGGACACCGATGTGACGGTGTGCGTCGTAGACCATGGCTTCGAGAGGTCCTTCAGCCGATCGGGAGCGCGGCGGCGAGTGCGCTGGGCGCGCCGGTGAGGGCGCCGCACACATCGGCGAGGCGGCGGGAGGCGTCGATGTGGTCCGCGAGGAACTCCGCGTCCCGGCCCACGGCCTCGAAGCGGCCCGAGCCCCACGAGTACTGCCAGGGCAGTCCCAGGAAGTACAGGCCGGGGACGTTGGTGGCGCCGCGCCAGTGCATCGGGTAGCCGCGCCCGTCGAAGACCGGGGTCTCGATCCAGCGGTGGTCGCGGCGGAATCCGGTCGACCAGACGACGCAGGTGATGCCCGCCTCGGCGAGGTCCAGTGCGCGCGGTTGCTCGTCCGGTGCCCACACCGGTACGTACCGTGGCTCGCTCGGGGCGTCGATGCCCCGTGCGGTGATGTGGGCGTCGATGGCGTCCTTGATGCCCTCGGCCACGGAGTCCGCGCGGTCCAGGTTCACCTTCAGGTCGTCGGCGAACTCCAGCTGTTCGTCGCTGATCGCGGTGAGCCGCCCGTACAGGCGCATGCCGTCCCCGGCGAAGGCGCGCAGGTCGATGTCGCGGCCGCCGTCCCGCCCGGTGACGTAGTGGTTGACGCGCATGCGCACCGCGCCGGCGTCGTCGAACTCGTCGATGGCCTTCGCGTAGTGGCCCATGTCGTCCAGCCACGCCACACAGTCCCGGCCGCGGTAGAACCGGGCCACACGCGGAGCGCTGCCCACGGCCAGGTGCACCTGCCGGCCGGCCAGATGCAGGTCCTCGGCTATCTGACACCCGGACTGGCCGGTGCCCACCACGAGAACCGCGCCGTCGGGCAGTTGATCCGGGCTGCGATAGCCGGAGGAGTGGAACTGCTCGATGCCCTCGGGCAGGCGCTGGGCCATCGCGGGCACGGACGGTGTGTGGTAGGGGCCGGTGGCGACCACGACCTGATCGGCCGTGAAGTCTCCTGCTGTCGTGGCGAGTTCGTACGTCCCCTGCGGTGCCCGGCGCAGCCGGGTGACCGACACGCCCTCCACCAGGGGAGGTTGGAAGAAGGCGACGTAGTCCTCCAGGTAACGCACGATCTCGTCGCGGACCATGAACCCGTCGGGGTCGTCCCCCTGATAGGGGAAGCCGGGCAACCGGCACTGCCAGTTGGGGGTGACCAGGCAGAAGGAGTCCCAGCGGCGCTCGCGCCACTCGTGGCCGACCCGATGCGCCTCGATCACGGCGTGCTCGACGCCGCGCTGTCGGAGGGCGTGGCTGACGGAGAGACCGGCCTGACCGCCGCCGATCACGGCCACGGGGTAATGCCTTCCGGACAGGCGGGGGTTGGCGTTCACCTTGCGCTCCCGTCCGCGCCGGTCAGGGACTCGACGGTGACCTTGGCCCCGGTGACGGAGGTGTATGTGGCGGCGATCTGCTCGATCTGTGCGAGCTGGTCCGACGCGCCGGTGCAGTAGAAGCCGAACTTCTCCTTGACCCGCTCCCCGGCGATACCCAGGGCCGTGCGGCTGCGCTCCACGAACTCCGAGAGCTCGTATTCACCGCCGGCCGTGAAATAGTCCTCGACCACCGTGGAAGGGGAATAGCAGCGCTGGGTCACACCGTCGGGCCAGCGCACATGGAAATACGTCTCAGGCATGAGATCCTCCAAGGGAGGCACCGAGGCAGGAACTTCTCGTCGCTGCCTTGTGGAACACCACTTCAGCCCTGGCGGATTACCGAGTGAAGTCATCCGGAATAAGGCGGAGTTACCAAGAACTCACCGAAATCCGGGGCCCGGTGAACTGACGCGACAGGCGGAGAGAGTGGTGATTCTCAAGCCTGGTGGGAATTACCGATTACCCCTTTCCCGCTGTTGGACGGTGGGCGGATCGGTGGGCGGATCTGCGAGCGGGGGCCTGTCGATTTCGCTGACGACGTGGCGGAGCCAGGTGTGGGCCGGATCGTCGGCCACAGTGGTGTGCCAGATCGCGCTGACGGTGTACCGGGGCATGGGCAGGGGCGGCTCGACGGCCGTCAGACCCAGGGCATCGGCGTAGACGGTGGCCGCGTGAGTGGGGAGGGTGGCCAGGACCGGGAGTGCGGTGAGCTGGAGGGCGCCACCGGCGAAGTGGGTTGGTCGGTACACGGTGCATCGTGGCAAGGAACGACAGGTCGTGGGGATGACCGTGCCAGGACGGTGACCAGGGGAACGGCCCGGTCCGCGGGGATCCAGGAGGCGGCCTGCTCGTGGCCCTGGCGTGCGCGCACCGTGGTGAGCACGCCGCCGTCCGCTACCTGGGTTCGGCCAGGAACGCCAGCTGTTCGCCGCGCTGGTGGATGCCGCCGCCTTCGTGACCGTTCCACGGCCACACGGTGATCCGCTTCTCGCCTTGCCAGCGGTTGTAGGCCGCGAACACGGTCGAGGGCGGGCAGTCCACGTGCATCAGGCCCACCGAGTACAGGGCCGGGACCGTGGCGCGGGCGGCGAAGTGGACTCCGTCGAAGTAGTCGAGGGTCTCGAAGACCCGTTCCTCGCGCAGGCGTTGGCCCGCGAGGAACTCGACGAACTCCCTGTACACGGGTGCGTCGGTGATGGTCACCGCGCGGCGGATGTGCGACAGGAACGGCACGTCGACCATCGCGCCCGCCAGGTCGTCGCGCAGGCCGGCGACGGCCTGGGTCATCGCGCCCCCCTGGCTGCCGCCCGCGATGACCATGCGGTCGGGGTCGATCCCCTCGATGTTCTTGACGACATCGACCGCTCGGTAGGCGTCGGTGAACACCCGCCGGTAGTAGTAGTGCTCGGGGGCGTCCAGGTCCTGCGTCGCCCAGCCCTTGGCGGTGGGGCCGGTCGTCCCGTACGGGTCGCCGGTGTCGCCCGGGTTCCAGTTGCCGTAGCCCTGCCCGCGGGTGTCCATGACGAAGTGCGCCCGGCCGGCGGCCGGATAGGTGGTGTGCGCCTACGGACAGGACCGCCCGCCGGAGTAACCGATGTACTCGACCACGCACGGCAGCGCCCCGTTGACGCCCTTGGGCTTGATGAGCCACGCCTTGATCGGGTGGCCGCCGAACCCGGCGAAGACGACGTCGTGGGCGGTGGCGTCGTGGGCGGTGGCGTCGTCGAGGGTGGACTTCCAGAACTCGTCGAAGTCGGCCGGTTCCGGCACCTCGGGTCGGTAGTCGCGGAGCTGTTCCAGGGGGAGATCAAAATGAGCCATGGGTGTCTGCATGTCGAATCCGTGCCGGCCCTGAGCGCCGGAGCGCTTCGGCGATGATCTGCACGAGATGGCGGCTGTCGAGGTCGGCGAGGTCGCGGACCTGGGTGCGGCAGGAGAAGCCGTCGGCGAGGATGCGCCGGTCGGGGTGGGCGGAGGCCTTGGCGAGGATGCCGTCCCGGGCGATCTTCGCGGAGACTTCGTAATGGCCCTTCTCCATACCGAAGTTGCCGGCGAGGCCGCAGCATCCGGCGGAGGTCTCGACGTCGCAGCCCATGGTTTCCAGGAGTGCCTGATCGGCGTCGTAGCCCATGACCGCGTAGTGGTGGCAGTGGGGCTGGACCAGGAGTTTGTCGGCCGCTCGCGGTGGCGTCCAGTCGATGGAGGTGAGGAACTCGGCCACGGTCCTGACCGAGCGGGCGAGTTCGGCTGCGCGAGGGTCGTCGGGGAGCAGCTCGACCAGGTCCGAGCGGAGCGTGGCGATGCAGCTGGGTTCGATGCCGACGACCGTCCTGCCGTCCCTGACGTGGGGGAGCAGGAGGTCGAGGGTCCTGCGGAGCTTGGCTTTGGCGGCGGTGAGCTGGCCGGTGGAGATGAGGGTCAGGCCACAGCAGGCCCCGGGGGCGGCGATCTCGACGTCGCAGCCGGCGGCGGAGAGGACGTCCAGGGCGTCCTGGGGGATGTCCGGGCTGATGGCGTCGGAGAAGGAGTCGACCCAGAGCAGGACCTTGGGCCCGCCTGTCCTCACTCCAGCGGTCCCTGACGGCTTGCGTCGGCGGAAGGGCCTTCGGGGCAGCGTCGGCAGCGAACGGCGGTGGTCGGCCCCGATCATCGTCGTCATGGCTCTGCGGAGCAGAGGGACGCGGCCGACGAGGTTGAGGAGCGGGGCCAGCGGCGCGGCCAGCCTGAGCCACTGCGGGAGCCGGCCGAGCGTGTAGTGGCTCAGCGGACGCAGCCGGCCCTTGTACGTCCGGTGCAGGGCCTCGGACTTGAACGTGGCCATGTCGATGCCGGTGGGGCAGTCGTTCGCGCACGCCTTGCAGCTCAGGCACAGGTCGAGGGCGTCGTGGACCTCCGGGGAGCTCCAACCGCCGGTGACGACACCGCCGTTGAGCATCTCCTGGAGGGTACGGGCGCGGCCTCGGGTGGAGTCCTTCTCGTCGCGGGTGGCGGTGTACGAGGGGCACATGAAGCCGCCCTGGCCTCGCAGGTCGGCCCGGCACTTGCCCACGCCGACGCACCGGTGGACGGCATCGGTGATGTTGCCGCCGTCGTGCGCGAAGGCGAAGCCGTCGGTGGCGAGGAGCCGGAGGGCCTGGGGACGGCGGAGGTCGGCGTCCAGTGGCGCCGGTTGGACGACCACCCCGGGGTTCATGAGGTCCTCGGGGTCCAGGAGGGCCTTGAAAGCCTCCATCGCGCGCAGGGCCTCGGGGCTGTACATGGTCGGCAGCAGCTCGGAGCGGGCGCGCCCGTCGCCGTGCTCGCCGGAGAGGGAACCGCCGTGTGCGGCGGCCAGGGCCGCGGCGCGTTCGAGGAACCGGCGCATGAGCGTGCCGTCGGCGTCGAGCGGGAAATCGATGCGGACATGGACGCAGCCGTCACCGAAGTGGCCGTAGGCGAGGCCGGAGACGTTCTCCTCGGCCATGAGGGCTTCGAGTCCGCGCAGATAGTCCCCGAGCTTCTCCGGGGGTACGGCGGAGTCCTCCCAGCCGGGCCACGCCTGCTTGCCGTCGGCGGTGCGCCCGGCCAGGCCGGCGCCGTCGGCGCGGATCTGCCAGAGCCGGGTCGCCTCGGGGCCCGCCGGCAGGACGACGGTGTCGGTGGAGGTGGCGGCCGCGACGAGTTTCCGTGCCGTTCGGACGGCCTCTTCCGAGTCGGCGCCGCCGACCTCCGCGATCAGCCAGCCCCCGCCCGCGGGCAGTTCGGGAACACTGGCGCTGCCGTGCGCCCGCCGTACGACGTCGACGAGCTGTGCGTCCAGGCCTTCCAGGGCGAGCGGGTGGAAGGGCAGCAGGTTCGGTACGTCGTCCGCGGCGGCGGCCATGTCGCGGTAGCCGAGGACGGCCAGCGCGGGCGCCGACGCCCGGGGGACGAGCCTGACCGTGGCTTCGAGGAGGATTCCGCAGCTGCCCTCGGTGCCGGTCAGTGCGGCGGCGAGGTTCCGTCCGTTCTCCGGGAGCAGGTGCTCCAGGGAGTAGCCGGAGATCTGGCGTCCGAAGCGTCCGAACTCGGTACGCAGTACGGCCAGGTTCTCCCCGACGAAGGATTCCAGGCCGGGCACCACCGAGAGCGCGCTGTCCCCCGAACCGACGGTGATGACGTCACCGCCGCCCGTCAGCCAGGTCATGGACACCACGTTGTCGGCCGTGCGTCCGTAGGAGAGGCCGTGCGGACCGCACGCGTTGTTGCCGATCATCCCGCCGATCGTGCACCGGGTCGCGGTGGAGGGATCGGGGCCGAACCGCAGTCCGTGGGGCAGGGCCGCGTCCTGGAGTGTGCTCAGGACCGTCCCGGGCTCGACCACCGCCGAGGACGCGTCGGGGTCGATCGACAGGACGCGGTTCATGAAGCGGGAGAAGTCGATCACGAGGCCGGGTCCCACGGCGTTGCCGGCGCAGGAGGTGCCGCCTCCCCGCACGGTGACGGGAACTCCGTGGGCGCGGGCGATGCCGACAGCGGCGATCACGTCGTCCTTCGATCCAGGTGTGAGTACGGCCTGGGGAACGACCCGGTAGTTCGAGGCGTCGGTCGAATACAGCGCCCTGGTCAGCGAGGACGCGTCGACGAGGTCGCCGAAGCGCCCGCGCAGGGCGTCGAGGAACGCCTCGGGGGAGGTCTTCGGGTCGGCTGCCGTGATCGCGTCCATATCGTGCTGCTCCTGGGGGCCGTCGGGTGGGAGGGCCGTCACGGGAGGACGAGCTCCCTGGGGGTGTCGCCGGCGGCGTCGCGCAGCCGTCCGGGGTCCAGTCCTTCGGCGGTGAGCGCCTGGATGAGCTGTTCAAGGGCCGCCGGCGGCTCCGGGCTGTTCGGCTGTCCGGCGTCGGAGGCGAGGACGAGACGTGGCCCCGCCGCCTCGGCGACGGCGGCCAGGCGGGCGGCCGTCATCCCGGGCTGGTGGAAGAGCTGGTAGGCGGTGATCTCGACGTGGGCGCCCCGCTCGGCGAGCTCGGCGATCTCCCGTACCTCCATGCCGGGGACGGTGTACGAGGGGTGCGTGAGCAGGAACCTGCCGATGCCCCGGGCCAGGGCCTGCTCCAGGAGCCACCTGCACTCGTCGCCGCTGACGTGCCCTGTGCACAGCACGGCGTCGTGCTCGGCGATCAGGTCGAGCACGAAGGCGACGTCCTTGACCGCCGGGTCGTCCTCCGCCAGGACCGGCGGGACGGCCAGCACCGAGCGGTCGAGACGGTCGTCCAGGTCGCCCAGCCGGGGCAGCCGGGCGCTCTCCTGGGTATGGGAGTCCGCCGTGGGGAACCACACGACCCGGCCGCCCGAGGACAACGCCGACAGGACGGCCGCCGGGTTGATCCCGCCGACGGCACGGTTGAGGGCGACTCCGCCGACGACGTCCAGTCCGGACGACCGGCTGAGGGCGCTGGCCCGGCCCACCGTGGACTCGTGGTGGGCCTTCAGGACGAAGCCGCCGTAGCCGGCCGCGGCGTAACTGGCGCCGATCTGGTCGTCGTAGCCGATCCGGTCGAGTACGTCGGGAGCGGCATGGACATGCACGTCAAACATCGAGCTGCTCACTTTCCGGGCGACGGTCCGACGGCAGGGCCCCGGCAAGGAGGTCGGTCCGGGAGTCCGCGAGCCGGGGGACCTCCGCGCGGAGGCGGCGCAGGGCTGTCAGGTCGAGTTCGGCGACCACGGCATCCTGCTTGTCGCCCAGTTGTGCGAGGACGCTGCCGTCCGGGCCGAGGACGCGTGAACCGCCCCAGAACCGGGCGCCCTCGTCCGTACCGCAACGATTGACGAAGACGACGTAGCACTGCAGCAGCACAGCGGCGTGCTCCAGGATCACCTCCCATGTGCGACGGATCCTGGCCGGGTCGGAGCCCTCCAGGCTGGCGACGGGCACCACCAGGACTTCGGCGCCGCCCTGGGCCGCCAGCCACGGGATCATGGGGTACCACATGTCGTTGCAGATGGGCGTGGCGATCCTGGCCCCGCCGAAGTCGGCGGTCCGCAGCTCTTCGCCGGGCTGGAACAACAAGTGCTCGTTCCACGGAGCGTAGGCAACGGGCTGGAGCTTGCGCTGGAGATGCCGGGTCCCGGTCACCTGGTCGGCCAGGAGGTAGGAGTTCCAGGGCAGCCCGGAGGCGCTCTTCTCGGCGAAGCCCACTCCGACACCCGCGGACGCGAGGGCGACGAGCCGCGGATCGTCGGCGGCGAAGAGGTCCTTCTCCGGGTACGGGGTGAATCCGAAACCGTTGACCGACTGCTCCGGGGTGATGGCGAGGTCGACCGGGCCGAGTCCGTTGTGCAGTTCGGCGATGCGGGTGAGGTTCTCCTCCACCGCGCCGAAGACGGGTGCGGTCTGGAGGAGGCCCACACGAAGCGTGCGGGCTTCCTCCGGGCCCGCCGTCAGTCCAGCTTGTTGGTGCTGAGCCACTGGCTTGCGACCTCCTCCGGCCTCTTGCCGTCCACGTCGATCTGCGCGTTGAGCTTCTGGAGTTCGGCGGTGGTCAGCAGTTCGCTCACCGGATCCATCACCGTCTCGATCTTCGGGTACCTCTTCAGGATGGCCCCTCGGACGTTCAGCGAGAGGTTGTAGGGCGGGAAGAACTTCTTGTCGTCCTTCAGGACGGTCAGCCCGAGGGCGGCGATCCGGCCGTCGGTGGCGAAGACCTCGCCGAAGGCGCACGGGTCGCCCTTGGAGACGGCGTTGTAGATCGGGCCTTCGGCCAGCTCCGCCACATCGTCCTTCGGGAGGCTGAAGCCGTACGCCTTCTGCAGCCCCGACCAGCCGTCGTCGCGGCCGAAGAACTCCGAGGCACCGCAGAAGCCGGCGCTGCCCGCGTCCTTCTCGGCGAGCGCGGCGTACTGGGAGAGGGTGGTGACGCCCAGCTTCTTCGCCGTCGCCGTCTTCACCGCGACGGCGTACGTGTTGTTCGCCGCCGCCGGCGGAAGCCACACCACGTTGTTCTCGGCCTTGTCCAGGGCGCTGACCTTGTCGTACATGGCCTGTGAGTCGGTGACGGTCCCCGACTGCTGGAGCGCCAGCCAGCCGGTGCCGGTGTACTCCCAGTACATGTCGACGGAGCCGCTGGTCAGCGCGGCGCGGACGGCGTTGGACCCGCTCATGCCACAGGTGCGCTTGACCTTCGCGCCCTGCGATTCAAGCCGCTCGGCGGTGATCTCACACAGCAGCAGCTGCTCGGTGAAGTTCTTGGAGGCGACGGTCACGGTGGCCCCCTTGAGGGGCCCGCTGTCCGCGGGACCGCTGCCTTCGTCGGCGCCGCTGCTGCCGAGTGCACAGCCGCTGGTGAGCGCGAGGCTGAGCAGACCTGCCGCAGCCAACATGTTTCTGCGCATGCTGAAGCCCTTTCGTGGTGCCTGAAGTGGTGGTTCGGGTTTCGGGGAGGGAAGCGGTCTCAGATGCCGCGCGGGCGCAGGACCCGTTCCGCCAGCCCTGCCAGCCAGTCGACGGTCAGGGCCAAGGCCATCGTGAGGGCGCTGCCTACGACGAGCACCGGCGTCCGGTCGAGGGAGATACCGGAGGAGATGATGGAGCCCAAGCCGCCGGCGTTGGTGAACGCGGCGAGGGTGGCCACGCCGACGTTCAGGATCAGTGCCACGCGGATGCCCGCCAGCATCACCGGGACCGCCAGGGGCAGTTCGATGGTGAGGAGCACCTCTCGGGGGCTCATCCCGATGCCCCGCCCCGCGTCGATCAGCGCGGGATCGACCTGCCGGATCCCGACCATCGTGTTGCGCAGCACGGGAAGCAGGGCGTACAGCACCAGCGCGACCACGGCCATCCAGAAGCCGACGCCGAAGACCATGGCGAGGATCACCAGCACGCCGATGGACGGCACCGCCTGGCTGGCGTTGGCCACCGCGAGCACGATCACCCCCAGCCTGCTGATGCCGGGCCTGGTCAGCAGGACACCGAGGGGGACACCGATGGCGATGGTCAGCAGTGTCGACACGACGACGAGCTGGATGTGCTCCCAGAGCGCGGTCAGGACGACGTCGGAGGCCAGGCTGCGGGTTTCGATGGAGTCCAGGTCGAGGGAGCCGACGTAGGCCCAGAGGACTCCCAGCATGGTGAGGACGACCAGCGGCAGGACCCATGTCCGGGAACGGCGGGTGACCGATCGGGTGCTGACCGCCTGGACCGCCGCGGTGCTCATGAGAGGACCTTCGCCGGCTGGGCGGCCGCGGTGAGCAGGGTCTGGAGGTCGAGGTAGCGGCTGCCCTCGCCGGGGACGCCGACCGTGATGCCCTCCGCCCTGGACGCCAGGGCCAGTTCGAGCGCCCGGTGGATGCTCTCACCGGCGTCGACCGCGATGGCGTTCGCACCGCCGAGCGCGTCGGACGGGGCGGCGGCGAGGACGTCCGCGACCTTCAGGAGCGTCAGCCGCCGGACCGGGGCGCCGGATCCGACGAAGTCGCGTACGAAGTCGTCGGCGGGGTTGGTGAGGATCTCCAGGGGGGTGTCGAACTGGGCCAGCCGGGAGCCGGGGCCGAAGATGGCGATCCGGTCGCCCAGCCGCAGCGCCTCGTCGATGTCGTGGGTGACCATCACGATCGTCTTGCGGATGCGTTCCTGGAGCCGCAGGAACTCCGTCTGGAGCTTCTCCCGCGCGATGGGGTCCACGGCGCCGAACGGCTCGTCCATCAGCATCACCGGCGGATCCGCGGCGAGGGCTCGGGCGACGCCGACCCTCTGCTGCTGGCCGCCGGAGAGCTGCCTGGGGTATCTGCCGGCGTAGACGGCCGGATCGAGCCCGACCATCTCCAGCAGCTCCATCGCCCGTTGACGGCGCTCCGACTTCTTCGCCCCGAGCATCTTGGGCACGAGCGCGATGTTGTCCGCGATCGTCAAGTGGGGCAGCAGACCTATCTGTTGGATGACGTAGCCGATGCCGCGCCGCAGGTTGTCCACGTCGGCGTGGGTGACGTCCTCGCCGTCGATGAAGATCCGCCCGTGGGTGGGCTCGACGAGGCGGTTGATCATCCGCAGCGTGGTGGTCTTCCCGCAGCCGGACGGGCCGACCAGGACGACGAACTCGCCTCGCTCGATCTCTAGCGAGAGCTCGGAGACGGCCGCTGCCTCCTGGCCCGGGTACTGCTTGGAGACCTCGTCCAGAAAGATCATGGTGTCGGGGCTCGGGGTGGGTTTGTCAGACATTGAGTCCTCGCAGGGCGGTGATCTTGGCTATCACGATGAACAGCAGGTCGAGGACGAGAGCGACGAGCACCACTCCGACCACCCCCGAGAGGGCTTCCTCCAGCGCGTTCGCTCCTCCGATGCGCTCCAGGCCACGGAAGATCAGCTGCCCCAGACCGGGACCGCGGACGACGGCTCCGATGGCCGCCGTCGCGACCAGCATGATCGTCGCCGTGCGGATCCCGTTGAGGATCACCGGCCAGGCCAGCGGCAGAACGACGGTGCGCATCCGTTGCCCCGCTCCCATGCCGAGACCGCGTGCCGCCTCCACGACGGCAGGGTCGACCTCTTCGATGCCGGTGACCGTGTTCCGCAGGATCGGGAAGACCCCGTAGACGGTGAGGGCGGCGACCGTCGGAGCCACGCCGAGGCCCAGGAACGGGATCATGAGGGCGAACAGCGCGAACGACGGAATGGTCAGCAGGGACCCCGTGAGCGACAGCAGGGCGTGCCGCAGGCCGGGCGTGGACTGGGTGAGCAGGGCGAGCCCGATGCCGATGACGGAGGAGAACGCGACGCTGACCAGGACGAGTTCGATGTGCTGCTCGGCCAGGAACAGCAGGTGGTCGGCGTTGTCGGCCATGTAGGAGACGAGGTTCATGGAGTGGCCGGCCTTGCGTCGGCACAGCTCACGACCACGTGGACGCACGTGTGCCGGATGCCGGCGGGTCCGGGCAGGGCAGGGCGATGAGCGAGATGTCGCATGGTTTTCTCCGATACCGCGATTCCGCGGGGCGCGAACGGATGGTTGTCGGTGGCCTCAGGTGGCCGTCAGAGATCGCCCGGATCGGCACCGGGGCGCACGTCGGAGCAGAGGGACGCCTGGAGGGCCCGCACGGAGGCGAGCAGGTGCCCGCCGAATGCCTGGATGTGGGGTTCGATCCTGAACGCGGGACCCGAGATGTTCACCGCGGCCTTGATCTGACCGGTGAAGTCCCGGACCGGGGCCCCGATGCCCATCAGCTCCGGGTCGAAGATCCGGTTCGCCACCGTGTATCCGCGTCGGCGGGCCTCGCGTACCTGGTCGAGGAACTCGCGTGCCTCACGGTCCGAGACCCTGTCCCCACCGCGCCGGACCATGTCGAGGATGTGCTCGTCCTCGTAGTCCATCACCAGGGCCATGCCACTCGAACTCCGGTGCACCGGGATCGTCCGGCCCACCCAGTTCACGGCCTCGATCGACCGTCGGGATCCTTCCGACAGAACGGTGAGCACCTCGCCGTCGCTGAGAACGCTGAGGTAGGTGCGTTCTCTGACGGTCTCGGTGAGCCTGAGCAGAAGCGGGGCCGCGACCTTGGTCAGACGCTGGTCCCCCGCCCGGACCGCCAGTGCGAAGAGCCGCCAGCTCAGCTCGTACCGCCCCGAATCACGCCGGGCGACCATGCCTGTCTCCAGCAGGCTCTTGAGCTGCCGGGAGACGACCGACTTCTCCCGCCCCAGCAACCTGGAGACATCGGCCACGCTCAGCCCGTCCGGGAACACGGCGGGATCCGCCGACGCGAGCGCGTCCAGGATCGCCATCACTCGCGAAGCGCCGCTTCGCGCTGCGGGAGTCTGCTTCTGCTCAAGAGCCATACCGAGTCCTTGGTAGCGGTATGAATAGCTAGATGGGGGGCGGGGGCGCACGCAACACGGCGTTGCGTTTTCTGCACCTACGGCCCTCAGTTCGCCGTCAGGCCGAGACGGCCCGGGCGGGAGCGGCGGAGATGTCGAACGCCTCGTCGAAGAACTCCTGCAAGCGGTCGCACAGCAACAGGAACTCCGGGTGGTCGCCGTACATGAAGTCGTTGTGCCGCCCGTGGATCGTGTAGAGCGTCTTGGGCGATACCGCGGACGCGTACAGGGACCGGGCCTCGTCGAAGGGGTGCAGCGAGTTCTGCTCTCCGTGGGCGATGAACAGCGGGGTCGGCGCCAGGTTCGCCACCACGTTCTCCACCTTCAGGTCGAGGACGGACTCGGTGAACTGCAACCGCGTCGGGTGCCCGAAGCCGTAGACCTGCGACAGCTCCTTCTCCACGTAGTCGCCGGTCGCCGGGTCGAGCGGGTAGTGGGCGAAGGTGTCCGCCAGCCTGGACTCGCCCTTGACGACGCGGTTGACGCGGTCCTCCGCCACCTCGCCGACGATCTTGACGAACTCGTCGTAGGTGTGGATGGACTTGAGCCAGCGCTCCCCGTCGTAGAACCCGTTCAGTGCGGCGACACCCGCGACGTCACCGGCCTTCTCGGCGGCGAGGACGACGTTCGCGGCGCCCATGCCCCAGCCGATGAGGCCGACACGGCGCGGGTCGACGTCGTTCTGCGAGCGGATGAACGTGACGGCGTTGCGCACGTCCTGGGCCTGCTCCTCGATCAGGACCCGGCCCTTCTCACCCTCACTGTCGGCCATGCCGCGGTAGTCGAAGCCCAGGCAGACGAACCCCCGCTCGGTCATCCGCTCGGCGAACAGCTTCGGGTAGAACTCGTTGAACCCCTGATAACCGGAGTTGATCACCAACGCCGGCCGTCCGCCCCCGTCCGAGAGGTTGTCGGGGTAGTAGATCGTGGCCTTGAGGCGGCTGCCCTCGCTGTAGAACGCGGTTTCCTTCTCGATCACGATGATTCCTTGAGTTGGTTCGACCAGGCCGTCAGAGGGGAGTCCTGCACCTTTGGTCCAGTGGTGTTGCAGGTCCTGGGCGGCCACTCTCAAGGTGCGGTGTGATGAACGCAACCAGGCCGTGCATATTTTGCAACCGTGCTTCGGCGAGGCCTGTCACCGGCGCGCCACGGCTGCCGTCCGGGTGACCCGGATTCGGTTCATGGGGCAGTGCGGGCGTGCCAGGGAGGGCGGCCGAGCATTGCGCGGAGATCGGGTGAAAACGTACCTTGGGCGGCGACTCTCTTGAAGCGTTTCAAAGGCAGGCTCGTACATCAGGAAGGCACCACCCGTGGGACGACGCGAGAAGCCGGTCGACCCCGGTGCCGGACCCGTCCAGCGGCTCGCGTACGAGCTGCGCGAACTCCGGGAGAAGGCGGGGAAACCGCCGTACCGGGAGATGGCCGGGCGGGCGGGATACTCCATCACCGCGATGTCCCAGGCCGCCGCCGGCGACCAGCTGCCGTCCCTGGCCGTGGTGCGGGCGTACGCCGAGGCGCTGGACGCCGACCCGGACGAATGGGAGCGGCGCTGGCGGGAGACGGACGCCGAGCTGCGGGAGCCCGCGCCGGACGAGCGGCCGCCGTACCGGGGCCTTGCCCGCTTCGAGGCGGACGACAGCGACCTGTTCTTCGGCCGGGAGGCGCTCGTCTCGGAACTGGCGGAGCTGGTGCACGGGCATCGGTTCGCGGCGGTGTTCGGAGCGTCCGGCAGCGGCAAGTCGTCGCTGCTGCGGGCGGGACTGATTCCACGACTGCGGCAGGCGCGGGCCGACCGGAGGCCGGCTGTGATCCGCGTACTGACCCCGGGGGAGCGCCCGGCACACACCCACGAGAAGGCGCTCGTCCCTCGCGACGGCGACCTGGACACCTGGGTGATCGTCGACCAGTTCGAGGAACTGTTCACCCTCTGCACGGACCGCGAGGAACGCGACCGGTTCCTCGACCTGCTGCTCGCCGCCCGCGCGCAGGAGAGCCGGCTGAGGGTCGTGATCGCGGTCCGGGGCGACTTCTACGGCCACTGCGCCGACCACCGCGAGCTGGCCGAAGCCGTCTGCCGGGCCAGTCTGCTGGTCGGGCCGATGAACCGGGACGAGCTGCGCGAGGCGATCACCGGACCGGCCGCCGCGGTCGGCCTGAACGTGGAACGCGCGCTCACCGCCCGCGTCATCGACGAGGTCGTCGACCGGCCCGGCGCGCTGCCGACGCTCTCGCACGCCCTGCTGGAGACCTGGCGCCGCCGCCGTGCCCGACTGCTGACCCTGGCTGCGTACGAGGAGACGGGCGGCGTACGCGGCGCGATCGCCGCCACCGCCGAGACGACGTACGGCGATCTGCCGCCCGACCGGAGCCGTACCGCGCGCAACATCCTGCTACGGCTGATCTCCCCGGGCGACGGAACGGCCGACACCCGTCGCCCCGCCTCCCGGGCCGAACTCGGCGACGGTGCGCAAGAGGTGCTGGAGCACCTCGCCGCCGCCCGTCTGGTCACCCTGGACGGCGACACCGTGGAGCTCGCGCACGAGGCGCTGATCACCGGCTGGCCGCGGCTGAGCGGCTGGATCGAGGAGAGCCGGGACCGGTTGCGCGCCCACCGCGGCCTCGGCGAGGCGGCGCGAGGCTGGGAGGAACTGGAACGCGACCCCGGCGCGCTGTACCGGGGCGCGCGGCTGGACCGGGCCGAGGGACTCTTCGCCCGGCAGCAGGACGACCTCACCCCCGCCGAACAGGCCTTTCTCACCGCCTCCCTCGCGGCCCGGGAGACCGAGCGGCAGGCCGAGAACCGAACCCTGCGGCGGACGCGTTCCCTGGTCGTCGGCCTGTCCGCGGTCCTCGTCCTGGCACTGGTCGCCGGTCTGGTCGCCTGGGAGCGGAACCGGGTGAGCCAGGAGGAGGCCGCCAAGGCCGCCGCCCGCAGACTGGCGACGGTGGCAGACGGACTGCGCTCCACCGACCCCCGCACCGCCGCCCTGCTCGGGGTCGCGGCCTGGCGGATCGCCCCGCTCACCGAGTCCCGCTCGGCGCTGCTCGCCGCCGTGGCCCAGCCGGAACGCGACACGTTCACCGACACCCGCTCCGACCGGGACATCCGGCGCTTCCTGACCGACGGCGGCCGGACCCTCCTCAGCATCGACGGCGGCACGGTGACCCTGTGGAACGTGGCCGACCACAGGCGCACGGCCACTTACCGCCTGCCGAGCGGTACAGAAGTGCTCGACGCCGGTCCGGGCTCCCGCCACCTCGACGTCATCGGACCGGACGGCGCCCAGAGACTGTGGAACCTGCCCCGGGCCGCGTCCGCGGCCGAGTTGGGCGGTACGGCGCTGGAGGGCAGCGCGCCCGACGGGAGCGCCTACCTCACCGGCCCCGCGAACGGGCCGGGAACGGTCCGCCTTTACCGGACGTCCGACGGCAAGGCCCTCTTCACCACCGACATCCCCCGCACCCTTGCCACCGCCGCGGTCGGTCCGGGCGGCCGACTGCTCGCCCTCTGCCCCGCCGACGGCCCACTCCAGCTGTGGGACACGGCACGCGGCAAGCGCCTCGCGGGGGCCTGGGAGAAGGCGGACAGGACGGTGTGCGGCACCGGCTCCGGCGCGGACAACGGCACCCGTCTGCTGCGGTTCAGCGCGGACGGCAGCAGGCTCGCCGCCGTCTACGGCACGACGGCGCGGGTCTGGGAAGTCCGCGGCGGCCGCACGCTCGACGATTTCACCAGTGGGAGCGACGCAGGCTTCATCGAGGCCGGTCTCTCTCCCGACGGGGAGTTCCTCGCCACCTCCGACGGCCACGATTTCGCCGTGTGGCGCCTGGCCACCGGCGGCACCCGGGTCTTCCACCAGTCGCTGTCCGGGGCCGAGACCGCCGGACTGACCTGGGACCCGGGGGAGCGGCATGTGCTGCGCTACCTCGACGGCGCCACCGTCCACACCCTCGACCTGACGGACTCGCTCGGCGCACGCTGGCACAGCTCCACGACCGACGCCGGTCTGCTCGGCCCGGACGGCACCACGCTGGCCACCCTCACCCGCTCCGGCAGCGGCTACCGGTTCGAACTGCTCTCCACCCGCACCGGCACGGTCCTCGCCCGCGCGAGCCTGGGCACCCTGCCGGGCATGTCCGTCGGGGACGTCCCCCTGCTGGCCTTCAGCCCGGACGGCCGCGCGCTGGCCGTCGCCGACACCGTCTCCGCACACGGCTCGCTGCGACTGCGCCTCACCGTATGGGACGTACGGACCCACAAGGCCCGTACGGTCCTCCGGACCTCCGGCGCGGTCGACCGCCCCGCGACCGCGCTCGCCCTGGGGCCCGGCGGACGGACGCTGCTGGTCGCCCGCGCCGCCGCCGACGACGACCGTACGACCGAGGTGTGGGACGTCCGCGGCCACCGGCGGACCGGCACCCTGCGAGGACTCACCGGTGCGGCACTCGCCGTCCGCCCGGACGGAGACCTGGCCGTGGGCTCCGACGACCAGTACGGCGACCCCGGGTCCGGAAAGGTCACGGGGCGCGCGCTCGCCGACGGGCGCGAGGTGACCGCCCTGTCGTTCAGCCCCGACGGCACCCGGCTGGCCGTCGGCGACAGCTCCGGGCACGTCACCCTGTGGGACGGTGACCTGCGCAGCCGTACCGGCGTCCTCACCGGAACCGCCGACACCGTCTCCCAGGGCGACCCGGAAGCGGTGGCGGCCCTCGCCTTCTCCGCCGACGGCGGCACACTCGCCGTGGGCGGCACCGACGGAACCCTGCGGCTCTGGGACACCGCAGGAGGACAGCTCCTCGGAACCGACCTGCCCACACCCGGCGACGAGATCCGTACCCTCGCCTTCACGACGGACGGCGACACGCTCTACGCCGGCGGCCCCCACGTCCCGCTGTGGCATTTCTCCATCGCCCCGGACCACGCCGTCCGCACCATCTGCGCCCGGACGGGCGGCGGGCTGAGCGCGGCGCAGTGGCGGACCTACGTCCCCGACGCGCCGTACCAGGAGCTGTGCCGAGGCGACGGCTGAATTGTTCACAGGGGCTCGGAGGGTCGCTGAAAAACATCTCCGACCTGCACAGTCCATGACCAGAACGACCGCGGCGTCCCGTCGGCGGTGTCGCCCCTCCTCACTCAGGTTCTGGTCTCATGCGCACTCACACTGTCTTCCCGTCGCTCCTGCTGCTCGGCGCGCTCTCCCTCACGGCGGCCTGCTCGTCCGGACCCTCCGGCACCGCGGACACGACGCCCAGCGGGGCGAAGCCCACCTCCGCCTCCGCCACCTCCACCGCCTCTCCCGCCCACAGCGTCGATCCGTCGAAGATCAAAGGCCTGCGGATCGTCAGCGACAGCAGCGAGCAGAAGTCCTGCGCGTTCGCGACGAGCTATCCGGATGTGCCGGGCGCCGAGGCGATGACGGCCGTGATGAAGAAGTACGTGGAGCAGCGCCTGGCCACGTTCCGGTCGGACGGTTGCTCGGCCGCCGGCACGGAGGACTCCGAGTTCAACATCAGCCACCATTTCCTGGTCGCCTCGGGGGACGTCCTCGGCGTACGGCTCACCACGCACGACTCCAGCGCGGCCGGCTCCGGTCTGTCGAGCGCGACGTACTGGTACGACGGCAAGGCGGGCGCGTACCGCACGGTGCTGGAGCTCGTCGCCGACGGCTCCCGGGACGCGTTCCTGACCGCGGTGAAGGGCCGGCTCCAAGGGCGCGAGGGCGTGGACGCCGCCGCCCTCGACAGCGCCTTCGCCGACCCGGCGTCCGCTTCCGCCCTGCTGGACGACATGGAGTTCACCGCGGCCGGGGGACTGCGGGTGACCTTCGACCGCGGCGACGTGGGCGTCCCGGCCGCCGGGGCCTATACGGTGACCTTGTCCGCCAAGACGGTCACGCCGTGGCTGTCCGCGTTCGGCGAGCGCGCCCAGCGGCAGACCGTGACGCCGAGCGGCTCGCTCGACCTGGGCGCCACGCACACCCCTACACCGGCCGTGCCCACCCACACCGCCTCCGGCGATGACGACACCGACTGCAAGAAGGTCAAATGCATCGCGCTGACCTTCGACGACGGTCCCGCGGTACCGGAGACCGGGACCCTGCTGACCTACCTCGCGCAGTACAAGGCACGCGCCACCTTCTTCACCGTCGGCCAGAACGTCGCCGCCCACCCCGACCTGGTGCGCGCCGAGGCCCGCGCCGGACACGAGGTCGGCAACCACTCCTGGAACCACCCCGACCTCACCAAGCTCACCGCCGAGCAGGTCGCCTACCAGCTGAACCGCACCAGCGCCGCCATCAAGGCCGCCACCGGCAAGGAACCCACGCTCTTCCGCCCGCCCTACGGCGCTGTCAACTCCACGGTCCGGTCCGCGACCACCCTCTCGCCCGTCCTGTGGGACGTGGACACCGAGGACTGGAAGTACCGCGACGCCACGAAGGTCGCCCGGACCGTCATCGACACGACGCAGCGCAACGACGTCGTCCTCATGCACGACATCCACCCCACCTCCGTCGCCGCGGTCCCCGAGATCCTCCGCACCCTCACGGCCCGCGGCTACCACTTCGTCACGGTCAGCCACCTGCGGGCGACCCTCTGAACGCGGGTGCGTCGGTATCGCCCTCGTCGACGGCGCAGGCGAGGCGGTCACGCCGGACCCCGGGCGGGCCACGGGTCGGGAGGGGCCGACGGTGACGCTGAAGCCCGGAGCCGGCCTTCACCAACCCGCAGGCCTCCGGCGTGACCACCGTGACCCGGTGGCAGTCCTCGTCACCTCACCCGACGAGACCGAGTCGTCCAAGGCGGCGCGGAAAGGCGGCAAGGTCTCCAATACGGGCAGGGCGTCGGCCCCGCAGACGAGCCCCTTCAGGGCCTCTTCAAGCCGGGCGGCGGCCGAGTTCCCCTGAGTCGCCGTCGGCCGCGGCCGCGACCCCGCCCCGCCCGGCCGTCGGCGCGAGCCGCACGGCCGCGCCCTCCACCAGTCCCAGGTCGGCCTTGGTGTGGCCGATGGCCGCGTCGAGGAGGAGGGACACCAGCGGG
Source organism: Streptomyces sp. S3(2020) (assembly GCF_013044505.1). Lineage (GTDB taxonomy): Bacteria > Actinomycetota > Actinomycetes > Streptomycetales > Streptomycetaceae > Streptomyces. The sequence goes on from NZ_JABERD010000033.1 coordinate 32,257, forward strand.
TCGCCGGTGTGGGTGCGGCGCAGCCGGGTCAGGCCGGCGAGTTCGGAGAGGTAGGTCTGGCGCTGCGCCGCGACGAACTCCTCCAGCGCTTCGGCGCCGAGCGCGCTGGCGCCGAACAGCTTCAGGAAGAGCTCGTCGCGGAACCCGCCCGTGCGCACCCAGGCGCTGGTGGCCCAGTCCCGTACCTCCTGCCGCCCGGCCGGGGTGAGCTGGTAGAGGGTCTTGTCGGGCCGGTCCGGCTGGGCCACCTGGGACCGGGTGACGAAGCCGTCGCGGACCAGCCGGTCGAGGATCTGGTACAGGTGGCCGATGTTGAGGCCGCCCCACTGCGGGCCGATGGTCTCCTCGAAGCGGCCCTTGAGCTCGTACCCATGACTGTCCCCCTCGGTCAGCAGGGCGAGCACGGCGTGGTGCAGCGGCAATTTACACACCTCCTGGATTGTGACAATGTACCGCTGCATTGTCACAATGTAGGAGGACTGGCAGTGGGCGTGAGGTTGAGGGGCGTGACCCGCCGGTATCCGGGGCTGGTCGCCCTGGACGGCGTCGATCTGGAGATCGGCGACGGCGAGGCGGTCGCGGTCACCGGCCCGTCGGGTTCGGGGAAGTCCACCGTGCTGCACCTGGTCGGCGGGATGGACCGGCCGGACGAGGGTGCGATCGAGATCGACGGCAAGGAACTGACGGCTCGTCAACTCGACGCGCACCGCCGCCGGATCGGGTTCGTCTTCCAGCGTTTCCACCTGCTGCCCGCGCTCACCGTGCTGGACAACGTCCTCGCGCCCGTGCTGCCCCGCAGGGTGGACTTCGACCGGCGGGCCCGTGCCATGGAACTCCTCGGGGCCGTCGGCCTCGCCGCCCGCGCCGACGCCCTGCCGTCCGAACTCTCCGGCGGCCAGCAGCAACGGGTCGCGACAGCAAGGGCGTTGATCAACCGCCCGGGCCTGCTCCTCGCGGACGAGCCGACCGGCAACCTCGACAGCGCGACCGGCCGGGAGATCATCGATCTCCTGCTCTCCCTGCGCGAGCGCTACGGCATGACCCTGCTGCTCACCACCCATGACCCCGAGGTCGCCGTGAGCTGCGACCGGATCGTCCGGCTGCACGACGGCCGGATCGTCGCCGACGAGCAACTCGCCCCTGACGACGACGTGTTCGACCGGCTCGGAGGCCTGCGCCCGTGATCACCATGATCCTGTCCCAGTTACGGCGCCGCCGCTCCCGCGCCCTGGCACTCGCCTCGGGCATCCTGGTCGCCGCCACCAGCTTCACCCTGCTCACCGCGACGGTCACCACCAGCCAGGCCCGCACCACCGGCCTCGTCGAGGACAGCTCACGCTCCGCCTACGACATCCTGGTCCGACCGCCGGGCGCCGGCAACGACGTCGAGGAGGAACAGGGCCTGGTCGAGGCCAACTTCCTGTCCGGCATCTTCGGCGGCATCACCCTCGGCCAGTACGAACGCATCAAGTCCCTCGCCGGGATCGAGACCGCCGCGCCGGTCGCCAACATCGGCTACCTCATGGTGCAGAGCACGGTCCCGGTCGACGTCTCCGCCTTCCGCGACAGCGACGCGCCCGCCCAACTCCTGCGCCTCACACCGACGCTGAAGGCCGGACTGGGCAGTTACCCGATGGCCGACCAGTACGTCTACCTGACCCGCAACCCGATCGTCACGTACGAGAAGTGGAACGAGGCCGACAACACCTGGCCCGACCTCCAGCACGAGATCGCCGACGACAAGAAGTACGCGGTGTGCTGGTTCTACAACGAGGACAAGAAGGGGGACACGTTCGACATCCTGGGTGAGCGGCTGCCCCAGCCGCTGTTCGTGTGGAACCCCGTCCCCAAGACGGCCTTCACCCCCGACGCCCGCTCCCGGATGACCTGTGTACCGGGCGACGGCAAGGCCACGGCGCGGATCCCGGTCGCCTACCCGGTGCTCCTGTCGGCGATTGACCCGGCCGCCGAGGACCAACTGGTAGGTCTGGGCGGCGCGGTCACCTCGGGCCGGATGCTCACCGACAAGGACAAGCCCTTCTGGGGGCCCGACGCCTTCGACCTGAACCCGGTCGAGTCCGAACGGCAGCACGACTACCAGGTCCCCGTCATCCTCAGCAGCCGAACCCTCACCGCCGGCGCCCTGAAGGCCACCGTCCAGCGGCTCGACGTCGACGACCCCGCCGCCCTGCCCGCCGAACTGGCCAGCCCACGGGCCCACGACTACGTCAACGCCCTGCACGGCAGCGCCGCAGGCGAGGTCACCGCCGACCTCGACGCCGGCTTCCGCACCATCACCAGCGGCGACGACTTCGAGGTACCCCTGTACTGGACCGCCGGCCCCGTCGACTACCAGCGCACCGAGGACGGTCTCACCGCGCGGACCCGCGCCGCCCAGCCGCGCGACACGTGGCGCACCAACATCGAGGACGACCTGGTGCCGAACGTCCCGGAGGAGAACACCGGCACCCAGTTCCGCGAGGTCACCGCCCACGCGTCCACCGACTGCATGGCCTTCAAGACGTGCATAGGCAAGGACTCCGGGCGCGGTCCCATACCGGTCCTGAACATCGTCGGCCGCTACGACACCGACAGACTGCGCGGCTTCTCCGCCCTCTCCCAGGTCCCCCTGGAGACCTACCGGTCCCCGCAGGTCACCGGCGCCGACGCGGCCTCCCGGGCCGCCCTCGGCAACCAGCCGCTACGCCCCGACCGCAACCTCGGCGGCTACCTCAGCCCGCCGCCCACCCTGCTCACCACCCTCGACTCGCTCTCCGTCATCACCCACAGCCGCAGAAAGCCCACCGCGCAGGAGAAGGCCCCCGTCAGCGCCATCCGCATCCGGGTGGCCGGAGTGACCGGCGTGGACCCCGCCTCCCGCGCCCGCGTCAACTCCGTCGCCGGACAGATCCGCACCGCCTACCCCGAGCTCCAGGTGGACGTCACCGTCGGCAGCTCGCCCGCCCCGCAGACCGTCGCGCTGCGGGGAGGCGTCAAGGTCACCGAGTACTGGGTCGCCAAGGGCGTCGCCCTGAGGATCCTGCGTGCCGTGGACACCAAGAGCGCGGTGCTGTTCGGACTGGTCCTGGTGGTCTGCGGACTCTTCCTCGCCCAGGCCGCACTGGCCTCCGTACGCTCGCGCCGCACCGAGATCGGCACGCTGCGCTGCGTCGGCTGGAGCGCACCGGAGATCCTCCGGCTGATCCTCGGCGAACTCGCGGTGATCGGGCTCGCCGCGGGCACGCTCGGCGCCCTCCTCGCCTACGGCCTGGGCGCCCTGCTCTCCCTGCCCACCTCGGTGGCGAAGGCGGCCCTCGTGCTGCCCGTCGCCCTGCTCCTCGCGCTGACCGCGGGGGTGCTGCCCGCCTGGCGGGCGACCAGGGTGCAGCCTCTGGACGCCGTCACACCCCCGGTCACCGGCGTCCGACGGGCAGTCGCCGTCCGGTCGGTGACCGGCCTCGCACTGCGCAACCTCCTGCGCGCCCCCGGCCGGACCGTGCTCGGCGCGGCCGGTCTGGCGCTCGGCGTGGCCGCGTTCACCGTGCTGCTCTCCCTCACCCTCGCCTTCCGCGGCGAGGTCGCCGGCTCACTGCTGGGCAACGCCGTCGTCGCCCAGGCCCGTACCGCCGACTACCTCAGCGTCGCCCTGTCGCTGGTGCTCGGCGCGGCCGGGGCCGTGGACGTGCTGGTCCTCTCCCAGCGGGAGCGGGCCGCCGACCTCGCCATCCTGAGCGCCACCGGCTGGTCGAGGCGTGAACTCGGCCGCCTCGCCCTGTACGAGGGCGCCGGCCTCGCCCTCCTCGGCGGCCTCACCGGAGCCGTCGCGGGACTGGCCACAGTCCTGATGATCGGTCAGGGACTGTGGGAGGGACGGCTGTTGACGATGGGCGGTGCCGCCCTCCTGGCGGCCCTGGCCGGCGTCGGCCTGGTCTGCGGTGTGCTCTCCATCCCGATCCGGACCATGTCCCGCATCGCCCCGGCCCAGCTGCTGGCGAGGGAGTGAGAGGCGATCAGCAGGGGCGTGCGTCACATCCCCGGGCAGTGTGACGACCATGGAGAACTCCCCTGCACTGCCTGCACGCCCGAACTGGCGCTGTTCCTCTGTCTGGCCGCGGGGCCACCGCCTACAAGGTGCTACCTTTCCGGCCTGATCACGATCGTGCTCCACGGCTCCCAGATCATGCCGATGCCGCCGCGCATCGACCTCCGTCAGGCGGTGTTGCGTGGACCTCGGCTCGTCAGGTGCTTGAGCACCTCGGGCGACGACAGCCCCCGCAGCCGTTCCAGCAGCGCGCTGACGGCCTTGAGGTCGGCGCGCAGGTCGCTGCTGTCCGCTCCGCCCCGGGTATCGAGGTCACGGAGCAGGTCGAGGCCGAGGTCGACCTCACCGTCTCCGACCTGCTCCTTGGTGTCCGTCACGAGTTGCCCGGCCCGGGCCAGCAGCTTGCCGGCCTTGGCCGCCAGGCGCTCGTCGTCCAACAGGAGGGGAGCGATGGGGAGTTCGATTCGCTCGATGAGGGTGATCCACTCGCGGCCGGCCTCGGTCTTCGCCAGTGCCTCGTCGCGGACGGTACGCAGGGCGTCCACTTCGCTGGTGCGGCCGAGGAGTTTCAGGCCGATCAGGTCGAAGGCGCAGACGCTCTGCTGGGCGAGGGCGATGAGGCCCGCCTTGGCGTCGCGTTTGATGAGGGCCATGGTGCGCGCCGTCCACGACGCCGTACGGCAGGAGGCCGACGACCTGCTGCGAGCGGTCCTGGACGACCCCCGCCACGAGATGTTCCACGACCGCTCCCGCACGATCCGGCACTGGGCCGAGGTCTGCTACGCCGCCTACTTCACGGCCCACCGCTACTCCCTGCACGAGGCCGTCAGCGCGCCCCTCAAGTAGCGGAAGCCAGCCGCCTCATGCGCGGATGAGCAGCCACCGCCGCACTCATGCCCGCCCGCGATCGGCCTTCGTCGGCAGCGAGATCCGGACAGTGCGCCAGACCGCCGTCAGGCGAACTCCGGGGCCGTTTCGCGCGGTGTCAGAGCCACTTCTTGCGGCGGAAGACCAGGTAGACGACGGTGACGAGGGTGGCGGTCGAGGCGAGCATCAGGGGGTAGCCGAACAGCCGGCGCAGTTCCGGCATGTGGTCGAAGTTCATGCCGTACACGCCCGCGACGGCGACCGGGACGGCGATGAGGGCGGCCGCCGCGCTGATGCGGCGCATGTCGTGGTTCTGCCGGATGCTGGTCTGGGCGAGGGCCATGGTCAGGGCGTTGTCGACGAGTTCGGTCAAAGCGGTGACGCGGTCGGCGGCCTGGGCGAGATGGTCGGCGACGTCGCGGAAGTAGGCGGCCAGCTCCTTGTCCACACCGGGGACGCGGCGCTCGGCGAGATCGCGCAGGGGCACGGCCAAGGGGACGACGGTGCGGCGGAGTTCCACGAGCTCGCGCTTGAGCTGGTACATCCGGCCGATGTCCTGGCCGCCCCCAGGGGAGAAGGCGTCGTTCTCGACGTTGTCCGCTTCCGCCTCCAGCGAGGTCACGACGTCCAGGTAGCGGTCGACGACCGCGTCGGCGATGGCGTGCAGGACGGCGACCGGGCCGTGGGCGAGCCGCTCCGGGTCGGCCTCCAGACGGCTGCGGACGGGGCCGAGGTGCTCGGAGGGATCATGGCGTACGACGACGATGAAGTCCCGGCCCGCGAACGCCATGATCTCGCCGGTGCCGACGATGTCGGTGGTCGGCGTCGACTGGTCGTGTTCCAGGTGGACGGCCGTGCGCAGGACGAGGAAGAGGCTGTCGTCGTAGCGTTCGAGCTTGGGCCGCTGGTGGGCTTCGAGGGCGTCCTCGACGGCGAGGGGATGCAGGCCGAACGCGCGGGCGACGACCTGGAGTTGATCGGCGGTCGGGGAGTGCAGGCCGATCCAGACGAAGCCGCCGGGGGTGCGACGGGCGGCGTCCATCGCCTCGTCCAGTGGCAGCTGTCCGGGACGCCGGCGCCCGTACTCGTACAGCGCGCAGTCGACGACGGGAACGGGCTGCGGTGAAGTGTCGTGAGCCGTCATGGGTGTCCTTCCCTGGTGACGGGCACGGACCGGCGGGCGGGCCGCCGGTACCATAGTTGCATGGGTGCGCAAGAACAGGCGTGGGACGAGGAGGCCGCGGAGCGGGCGGTGGCCGTACTGAAGGCGGTGGCCGACGCCTCGCGGTACCGGCTGCTGTGGGCGCTGAGCAGCGGTCGGGAACTGCCGGTGAGCGAACTGGCCGGGATGCTGGGCGCGCATGTGGCGGCGACCTCGCAGCACCTGGCGAAGCTGCGGGCCGCCGGGCTGGTCACCACCCGGCGGGAAGGAACGCGGATCTACTACCGGGCCGCGAACGTGCGCGGGCTCCTGGAAGAGGCCCAACTCGCCGCGGGACCTGGTGACGACGGCGCCGGTCCCGGCGAGGGTGCGGTGGCGGAGCACGCGATGGCAGCCGTACGGGAGAGTGCCGCCGCGACGCGTCCGGCCCCCGCGCGAGGACCGGCGCTGGGCCGGGCCCAGTAGGAGCGCCGTCCGCGCACCTACCCCTCGTCCCGGTCGAGCCGGTACTCCTGCGGCTCGGCGTCGTACGAGTACAGCTCCGCGTACCGCCCCCAGTCGGTCGCCGTCTCCAACTGCGCGGTGACCTGCTCGCTGGTGAAGTGGTGGGCGAGGAGGTCGCGGAAGAACCCGGCGCGCAGGGTGCCGCCGGGGTTCTGGCTCAGGCTGCGGGTGATCAGCTGGACCAGCGGGGCCCGCAGGACCGCCTCGGCGAAGATCCTCTTCGACTCCTGGACGTCGGCGCCCGCGAAGGCCTTTCCGGTGTCGGTGAGCATCAGGTCGTCGCCGCCGAGGGTGGTGAAGCCGAGCAGTTCGAGGGCGTCGACCTGGGGGAGCAGGTCGTCGATCTCCAGGCCGAGGTCGTCGGCGAGGTCGGCCAGGTCGCAGCGCCCGCCGCGGTGCAGGACCATCTCCGCGAGGCCGGACAGGCCGTCCACGCTGGCCTGCGGGAGCGGGGTGTTGGCCGGCGTCCGCTTGTCCAGTTCGACGGCCTCGGTGCGGCCCGGAGTGCGGCCTTCCTTCTGCCTGCCGGTCATGGTGCGGTAGACGCGGTCGATGAGGTCCTCGAAGTCCGGCGAGTCGCGGTCGCGCGGGCGGTCCATGCCGACCTCGAAGACCTCGCGGATCGTGCCGTAGGGGCGGGAGCCGAGCACCACGATCCGGTCGGCCATCAGCACGGCCTCCTCGATGTTGTGAGTGACGAGGACGATGGCCCGGGTCGGGAACTGCCCCGACTCCCACAGCTCCATCAGCTCGCCGCGCAGGTTCTCGGCGGTCAGCACGTCCAGCGCGGAGAACGGCTCGTCCATCATCAGGACGTCCGGCTCGACGACCAACGCCCGCGCGAAGCCGACACGTTGGCGCATCCCGCCGGACAGCTCCTTCGGGTACGCCGACTCGAAGCCGTCCAGGCCGATGAGGTCGATGGCCTGGCGGGCGGCCTCCGCGCGCCCGGTGGCGCCGACGCCCTTGGCCTCCAGGCCGAGTTCGACGTTCTGCTGCACGGTGAGCCAGGGCAGCAGGGCGAAGGTCTGGAACACCATGGCCGTACCGGGGTTGGCGCCGGTGAGCGGGGTGTTCTTGTAGGTGACGGTGCCGGAACTGGTGGGGACGAGCCCGGCCAGGCAGCGCAGGAGGGTGGACTTGCCGGAGCCGGACTTGCCGAGAAGGGCGACGACCTCACCGGCGCGGATCTGGAGGTCGATGCCGGACAGGACAGGGAGGTCACCGTCGGCACCGGCGTAGGACTTGGTCAACCCGGCGGTCTCCAGCAGGAGTTCGCCGTTGGCGAGAGTGGTCATGGCGGTTCCTATGAGGTTCAGAGGGAGTAACGGGTCTCGGCCAGCCGGTACAGGCGGCGCCAGAAGAGGCGGTTGAGGGACACGACGTACAGGCTCATCACCGCGACGCCCGCGATGAGTTCGGGGTAGTTCCCGGACTCGGTGGCCTTGGCGATGTAGGCGCCCAGGCCGGTCGCGGTGAGGGTGGTGCCGCCGAAGGTGACGACCTCGGAGACGATCGAGGCGTTCCAGGCGCCGCCGGAGGCGGTGATGCCGCCGGTGACGTACGCGGGGAAGATCCCCGGGATGATCAGCCGTTTCCAGCGCTGCCAGCCGCGTACGCCCAGGTCGTCCATGGCCTCGCGCAGATCGGTCGGGATGGCCATGGCGCCCGCGATGGCGTTGAAGAGGATGTACCACTGGGCGCCCAGCGCCATCAGGAAGATGCCGCCGATGTCGATGGTCAGCCCGGTCCTGAGGAAGAACCAGACCGCCAGCGGGAAGAGGAAGTTGGCGGGGAAGGACGCCAGCACCTGGACGACCGGCTGGGCGATCCGGGTCAGCTTCGGCGAGAACCCGATCCGCACGCCGATCGGCACCCATACCAGGGTCGCCACCGCGACCAGGACGATCACGCGGGCGAGGGTGGCGAGGCCCAGCAGCAGCGGTTCGCCGAAGACGCCGAGGCCGGTGCGGTCGTAGAGGTAGCGGCCGAGGTCGAGGAGACCCCAGAGGATCAGTCCGCCCGCCACGACGGTGAACACCAGGTCGCCGGTGCGCTGACGGTTGCGGTCGACGCTGAGCGGGCGGTCGTCGACGCCGAGGAGACGGCCCGCCCGGTTCAGCGCGCGTCCGGCGGGACGCAGGGCGCGGCCGATGAGCTGGGGCCAGTGGGAACGCCGTAGGAAATCCAGGACGTACGACCGCTGCACCTCGCTCGCTTCCGACTGCTCGTTCTTGAAGCGCTCGGCCCAGGCCGTCAGCGGGCGCCAGAACAGGAAGTTCACGCCGATCACCATGACCGCCATGGTGAGGATGGCCCAGCCGACCTTGCCGAGGTCGCCGTCGGCGATGGCGGCGCCGGCATACGAACCCACGCCGGGCAGGGCGTAGTCGGTGTTGCCGAGGGTGACGGCCTCGGAGGCGACGAGGAAGAACCAGCCGCCGCCGAAGCTCATCATGCCGTTCCAGACCAGGCCGATCATGCCGGAGGGCAGTTCCACCTTCCAGAACCGCATCCAGCGGGTGAACCCGAACGACCGTGACAGCTCGTCGAGTTCGCGGGGGAGTGAGGTGAGGGAGTGGTAGAAGCTGAACGTCATGTTCCACGCCTGCGAGGTGAAGATCGCGAAGATCGACGCGCACTCCAGGCCCAGCATCGAGCCGGGGAACAGGGCGACGAACCCGGTCACGGCCACCGTCAGGAAGGCGAGGACGGGGACGGACTGGAGGATGTCGAGGGCCGGGACGAGGATGCGTTCCAGGCGCCGGGACTTCGCGGCCGTATAGGCGTAGACGAAGGTGAAGACGGTGGACAGGGCGAGCGCGACGAACATGCGCAGCAGGGATCGGGCCGCGTCGTAGGGGAGTTGCCCGACGCCGGTGTCCACGTGCGCGGACTGGCTGGTGGAGAAGGAGACCGTGGTTCCCTTCCCCACCCTGAGGGCGAGGTACAGCAGCACCAGTACGGCGGCGGCGACCACCACGTCCACCCAGGAGAAGCGGGACATGCGGCCCGCGAACCGAGCGGCGAAGGGCGACCGCGTGGCCGGCGGGGGCGTGCTCGTCCGGAACGACATCACAGGAACCTCCAACCACACGCGATGGCACGACCCGACGGAGCAGAGCAGGGCAGGGCAGCAGCATGCGCGCGGCGAGAAAGCGAATGGTGAGAGCGGAGAAAGAGGGAGGGCCGCGGACCGGGACGCCGACGGGCGTCCGCGGTGGCAGCGGGTCCGTCACGGCCGTATGAGCCCTAGGGGCGTGGCCGTCATGGACGGACGTGAATCAGTGACCGCCGGGGAGGCAGCGGCCAGGACTGGGAGGGTCGATGTCCATGGGTGCCTCCCTTCGGTCGCGTGGTTCCCGTGATGCACAGGTGGTGCCGACAGGAAGTGTGCCGCTTATTGCGTGGATGCGCAAATATGGGCTCGGGGGTCGGCGACGGAAACACCGGCGGGGGCGGGGACCCGGCGCGACGTGCTCCTGTGGCGTGTCGGCCCCTCGGACGTGCCGTCCGCCCTCGGCTTCGGTCGAGTGCGTACGCCGATCAGGGCGACGGCGATCACCGCCGCCGCCAGCGTGCCGATGCCGCCGGCGAGGGCGCAGGTGCGCGGGGCGTCGGTGAAGCTCGCGCCGTAGGCCGACAGGGCCCGGCCGTCCCGGGCGCAACTGCCACGCAAGCGCCCGGGATCGCAGACCGCGGCGAACGGCGCCGACCGCCCAGAGAGCCCGAGAGTCACGGACGACGCGGGGCCGGTGACGTGCTTCCGCGGTTACCCGCGGCGGGCGTTGGCGCGGCGTACCGGTACCCGCATCAGGTCCGCGCCCAGGAGCATGCGGCCGCCGTAACCGGATCTGCGTGCGCTGTCACGAAGCAGCCGACGCCAGGTCGCGTCGGAGACGGCGGCCGGGTTTCCGGGACTGAGGTGGGTGGCCACCAGAGCCCCGGCATCGGACTCGGCCGCGATCCGGCCGAGTTCGGCGACGTCGGTGTGACTCGCCAGGATGTGGTCGATGAGGGCTTGCGGCAGGCCCAGACCGGCCAGCCCGGCGGGATACAGTGCTTCGTGGACCAGGACGTCCGAACTTCGGGCGAGCGTGATGAGGTTGGGGGTCGTGGTGGTGTCGCCGGAGAAGACGACGCTGCCGTGGTCGGTGTCGAAGCGGTAGGCGTAGGAGGGGAACACCGCGCCGTGCGGGACCAGGACGGCCGTGACCTTGACGTCGTCGTTCTCCATGACGGTGAAGGGCCGCATGGCGGGTGCGGTGTTCGTCGCGGAGGCGGCGACCGAGGCCGGCGGCAGCACGTCGTGGACGTCCAGCAGCGTGGCCGGGTCGATGCCGATGTGCTCGGTCATGAAGAACGTGGGCGCGGCGGCGTACGCCTGCCCGGCCAGCCTGGTCATCTCGACGGTGCCCGGCAGGGGACCGGGGGCGCCGGGCACGGTGGACGGGATACCGGCCGGACCCGGGCCGTACACGGACACCGGAGTGCGGAACCCCTGGTCTCCGGCTGCCCCGGCGGACAGCAGGGGGAAGGCGTAGTAGTCGACGATGTGGTCGGCGTGCAGGTGGGTGAGGAAGATCCCGGCCAGCGACGGCATGGAGAGGCCCGCACGCAGGTACTGGGTCACCGCTCCGCGACCGCAGTCGACGACATACGTCCTCCCGTTCACCACGAGCGCCGACGAGATGCCGTACCGGCCCGCCAGCGGCGGCGGACCGCTGTTGGTGCCGAGCAGGACGAGGGACAGAGCGGTGTCGGTGTCCGTGCCGGAGGCGGGCGCGGCCGTGGCGGGCGCAGCGGTCAGCAGCGGCGGCCGAGGCCGCCATCGCGCCCAGGAGGGTTCTGCGGGACGTGTGCGGAACCTCGCCCTGCGGCGAGTCGGTCTGTACGTCGTGGGCTGGTGGGTGGTTCTGGCACATGGGGGCGGCTCCTCTGCGGTGCGCAGTGCGTGACGAGGCAGCCGGGCACGCGGCACGTCAGGACACGACCCGCTCGTCGTCCTGTCGCCGCGAACGTGCGACCGCGATCACTGGGCGGGATGCTGCCCGCCGTCGCGCATGAGGGGGAGGGCTCGGGCCGCAACCTAAGGTGGCGGGGCGGGTCCCCCTCGTCCATGTCCGGATTGCGGGGCCGGGGTTGCCCCTCCACGTGTCGGCAGGGCCACTGCTACGAGCTCACGCCACGCGGGAATCGGCAGGCCCGGTGCTGCGAGCTCACGCCACGCGGGAATCGGGAGGCCCGCCGCTACGAGCCCACACCGCGCAGGAAGATGCGGACCGCGCTGGCGATACCCTCCCGCACCTGGGCGTCGTCCGGCTTGTGCGGCGCGTTCGTCAGGAGCCGCATCTGGGCGTCGCCGAGCATCGCCTGGTACAGCTGGGCCGCCGCGCGCACCGGGTCGGCGACCTCGATCTCGCCCGCGTCCTGGGCCTGCCGCAGATACCCGGCCAGCACGCCCTGGCCGGCCTCGGGACCGTGCTCGAAGAAGGCGCGGCCCACGCCCGGCATGCGTTCCGCCTCCGCCGTGACCAGCCGGTGCAGGGCGATGGCCTGCGGGGTGAGGACCAGGGCGGCGAAATGGCCCCCCAGAGCGATGAGCGTCTCGCCGAGATCGTCGCCAGGGGGAGTGAAGGACCGCACCGGCTTCGACCACTCGTCACAGAGCGCCTCCACCGCGGCCTGGAACAGCTCGGCCTTGTCCGCGAAGTGCCGGTAGAGCGTCGCCTTGGAGCCGCCGACCGCGGCCAGCACCTCGTCCATGGAGACGCCGGAGTACCCCTTGGCGAGGAACAACTCGCCCGCCGCGCCGAGGATCTGCTTCCGGCGGTCCGCGCCCCTCATTCTCTGCACGGCCGACATCGTATAGGCGCTCTTCTGGGCGCTCTTTCGACCGTCCGGAGTGCTTGACAGTACTGAACCGTACAGTACACAGTCGGTGCGTCGGGGCGAGCTCGTACCGGTATCCGCGTGATGGTGCCGGGCCGTGGCCCGCCGCCCTGCCCTTTCGCCGATTCGGCATCCTTCCCACCCGCTGTCGCGGCACCCGCAGCCGCATCCGTACGACATGGAGGAAGCAATGGCACATCTCGAGGACCAGATACGCGAGGCCGGCGGCCCGCTGGCGCTGCTGCGCGGCGGTCGTTCGGGGGCGTATCCCTTCCCGATCCGGGCCGAGTTCACCAATTGGCGTGACGAGCAGGAGAGTTGGCGGACGACGGCCGCGCTGATGGACCTCTCCCATCACATGACCGACCTCACGGTGGAGGGCCCGGACTGCTATCGCCTGCTGTCCGAACTCGGTGCGAACAGCTTCGAGGGCTTCGGTCCGATGCAGGCCAAGCAGTTCATCGCGGTCAACCATGACGGCCACATGATCGGCGACTGCATCCTCTTCTGCCTCGCCGACGGCCTGGTCCGGATCGTCGGACGCCCGCCGGCCCTCAACTGGGTCCAGTTCCACGCCGAGACCGGCGGCTACGACGTCACCGTGCGCCGCGACGAGCGCACCGCACAGAACCCGAACGGCCGCGAGTTCTACCGCCTCCAGCTGCAAGGCCCGTACGCCGCCCGCATCTTCGAGCAGGTCAACGGCGGGCCCATGCCGGACATCCCGTTCTTCCACATGGGCCGTTTCCATGTCGGCAAGTACGAGGTCACCGCCCTCAACCACCGTATGTCCGGCTTCCCCGGCCTGGAGTTCTTCGGCCCCTACGCCGACCTCGACGGCGTCCGCGACACCCTCCTGGAGGCGGGAGAGCCGTACGGGATCCGTCAGATCGGCGGGCGTGCCTACGCCTCGGTGGCCACGGAGTCCGGCTGGATCGCCTCCACCGTGCCCGCGGTCTACTCGGGCGAGCACATGAAGCCGTACCGCGAGTGGCTGGGCGCCCGCTCCTTCGAGGCGAACCTCTCGACGGGCGGCAGCTTCGTCCCCGACCGGGTCGACGACTACTACGTCACGCCCTACGACCTCGGTTACGGCCACATCCTCAAGTTCGACCACGACTTCATCGGCCGCGAGTCCCTGGAACGCATGCGGGGCCGCAAGCACCGCAAGAAGGCGTGGCTCTCCTGGCACCGCGACGATGTCGCCCGTGTCTACGCGAGCATGTACGAGCAGGGCGAGCGGCGCTTCAAGTACATAGAGACCCCGGCCGCGTTCTACTCCGCCTCCCAGTTCGACCGCGTCCAGAGCGTCGACGGCCGGCTCATCGGGCTGTCCACGCTGTGCAGTTACTCGTCCAACGTCCGCGGCTGGATCTCCGTCTGCATGATCGACGCCGACGAGCTGGGCTACGGCCGGGAGGTCGACCTGGTCTGGGGTGAACCGGACGGCGGTTCCGCCAACCCGACCGTCGAGCGGCACGCGCAGACCACCATCCGTGCCACCATCTCCCGCCGTCCCTTCGCGAGCGACAAGCGCTGACAGCTCGGCCTCCGCAGTGCCGGGTGGCGCCACCCCGTTCGGCGCGCAACATCAGCTTTCGCGCGGTGAACGGGAAGTCGCCACCTCGTCACTAGAACGATTAAGTACTCGTCTGTAACATCACGGCCTAATCGATTTAGCAATCCTTCCCGCGACGGCGCGGGACCGAGGAGGTCTGCCGCCAATGTCCACCACGCACACCCGCTCCCTCGTCGGCGGTGCCGCATCGTCGTCGGAGGTGGACGGGCTGCCCGGCCCGGGCCGCTGCCTGGTCATGGGGATCCTCAACGTCACCCCCGACTCCTTCTCCGACGGTGGCCTGTACGCGGACAGCCGGCGTGCGGTCGACCGGGGCCTCGAACTCGCCGCGCAGGGCGCCGACCTCGTGGACGTGGGCGGCGAGTCCACCCGGCCGGGCGCGCGCCCCGTGGCCCTGGAGGAGGAGCTGGCCCGGACCGTCCCGGTGGTGCGGGAACTCGCCCGGGCCGGGGTCTCCACGAGCATCGACACCATGCACGCGCCCGTCGCCCGGGCCGCCGTCGAGGCGGGTGCGCGCATGGTGAACGACGTCAGCGGCGGACTGGCCGATCCGGCCATGGCCCGGGCCGTCGCCGCCACCGGCGTCCCGTACGTGGCCACGCACTGGCGTGCGCCCAGTCGCGTGATGGACCGGCACGCGGACTACGAGGACGTCGTCGCCGAGGTGGCGGCCGAACTCACGCGCCGGATCTGCCAGTTGCTGGACCAGGGGGTCGACCCCGCCCGGCTCGTCTTCGATCCAGGGCTCGGCTTCGCCAAGCGGCCGGAGCACGACTGGACGCTGCTGGCGGGCCTGGGTGTGCTGCGGCAGCTGGGGTTCCCGCTGCTCGTCGGCGCCTCCAGGAAACGCTTCATCGGCGCGGCCCTCGCCGAGGGCGGCGCCGGGGAGGTCCCGCCCGGGGGCAGGGACGCGGCGACGGCCGCGGTATCGGCCCTCGCGGCACTGAACGGCGCGTTCTGTGTGCGCGTGCACGACGTCCGGGCCGGCCTCGACGCCGTGTGCATGGCATCCGCGTACCTCACCCATCTCGATGGCCATCACTAGATCGATTTAGCACCCCTGAACAGAACAGACAGCAACCAGAAGGAGCCGCTATGACAACCCCCTCCCTCCAGGACGGCATCGACAAGGCCGGCTCGCCGATCGACCTGCTCTGGCAGCCGAACGCCGAGCCGTGGACGCCGGAAGTCGTCGCGCCCGAGTACACCGGCTGGCGCCAGGAACAGGCCGCCTGGCACGAGGGCGTGGCCCTCCTGAACCTCTCGCACCACATGTACGACCTGTGGATCGAAGGCCCCGACGCCACCCGGCTGCTGGCCGACCACGGCGTCAACAACTTCGAGAAGTTCGCGATCGGACAGGCCAAGCAGTACGTGCCGGTCACCCGCCACGGCCACATCGTCACCGACGGCATCCTGCTGCGGCAGGCCGAGAACAAGTACCTGCTCAGCGGGATCCCGGCCGCGCAGCACTGGGTGCAGTACCACGCGGAGAAGGGCGGCTACGACGTCGGCTTCGTCACCGACGCGTCCTCCGCCTTCCGCCCGGGCGGCGGCGACCCGAAACTCTTCCGGTACCAGATCCAGGGCCCGCTGGCCGCGGAACTGGTGCAGCGGGCCTTCGGCGCGCCGCTCCCGGAGACCAAGTTCTTCCACTCCACCCCGGTCACCCTCGACGGGCGAGCCTTCTACGCGCTGCGGCACGGCATGGCCGGCCAGGCGGGCTTCGAGTTCATCGGCCCCTGGGAGCACGCCGCATACGTGCACGAGGCGTTCCTGAAGGCGGGCGAGCCGCTCGGCCTCGTCCAGGTCGGAGCCCTCGCCTACACCACACCGAGCGTCGAGAGCGGCTGGATCCCCTCCCCGGTACCCGGCATCTACACCGACCCCGACCTGCTGGAATACCGGGAGTACCTGCCTCTGTTCGGTATCGAGGGCAAGCGCCCGCTGAACGGCAGCCACTTCTCGGAGGACATCGAGGACTACTACGTCTCCCCGTACGAGCTCGGATACGGGCGGCTGATCCACTTCGGCCACGACTTCGTGGGCCGCGACGCCCTGCTGAAGGCCAAGGAAGGGCCACTGCGCACCAAGGTCACCCTCCTCCTCGACGCCGACGACGTGCGCACCGTCATCGGACAGGGCGAGGACCCCGGATTCGTCCTGTCCTACGCCCGGCACCGGGTGGAGAACACCTCCGGCACGGTCGGTACGACCATGCAGAGCGCGTCCATCGACCCGGTCGGCACGGTCCTCGCCCAGGCTCTGGTCGACTCCGAGCGGGCCGCGACGGGCACCGAGGTGACGGTCGTCTGGGGCGAGCACCCCGGCTCCGGCACGGACCCGGACGCCGACCTCGGCTTCCCCCGTATCCGCGCCACCGTCCATCCGGCCCCCTTCAACGAGCACGCCCGCACCCTCTACCGCCGCAACCGCTGACGCCGTACCCGGAAAGTGAGACGCACGACGATGAACCCCACGAGTACGGCACGCACAGCGGTCGGTACCTCGCTCCTGGAGGACTACTCCCTGGAGATGACCGGCAAGGACGTCCCCAAGCTGGTGGCGGCCCGCGACAGCATTCCCCAGGGCACCCGGATCAACATCACCTTCCTCGGCAACGAGGACCTGCCCATGCGGCTGGAGGCGGCTCGCGCGGTGAAACGGCTGGGGTTCGTGCCGGTGCCGCACATATCCGCCCGCCGACTCGGGTCGCGCGACGACTTCGAGCGGTTCCTGGCGGGACTGCGGGCCGACGGCACCTCCGACAACGTCTTCCTGGTCGGCGGCGACCCGGCCCACCCCGAGGGTCCCTACGAGGACGCGCTGTCCCTGATCCGGACGGGCCTTCTGCGGGAGTACGGCGTACGCGAGGTCGGTATCACCGGCTACCCGGAGGGCCACCCCGAGATCGGCGCCGAAGCGCTGTGGGCGGCGCTGGAGGACAAGCACTCCGCGCTCGCCGGTCAGCCCCTGGAGGCCGGGGTCATCACCCAGTTCGGGTTCGACGTCGAACCGGTGCTGGCGTGGGTGGAGAAGGTGCGGGCGCGCGGTATCGGGCTGCCGGTCAGGATCGGGGTGCCCGGCCCGGCCGGAGTGCGCCGGCTGATGTCGTACGCGGCCCGCTTCGGGGTCGGCACCAGCGCCTCCGTGGTCAAGAAGTACGGCTTCTCGCTGACCAACCTCATGGGCACCGCGGGCCCGGACCGTTTTCTGCGCGACCTCGCCGCGGCCCACGACCCTGCCCGGCACGGCGAGTTGAAGATCCACTTCTATACGTTCGGCGGGCTCGGGGCCACCTCCGACTGGGCCGCCCGCTTCCGGAAGGACACCCTGGCATGACCCTCACCCAGGACGCCCCGGCACGCACCGCGACCGGAAAGAGGACCGCGCAGCAGGCCTCGCTCATCGTGCAGGGCGCCGACGCCACCGGCATCGTCGCCGCCGTGACGTCGGTCCTGAGCGGCCACGGCGCGAACATCGTCTCCCTCGACCAGTACTCCGACGACCCGCAGGGCGGCGCCTTCTTCCAGCGCACCGTGTTCGGGCTCGACGGCCTCCAGGCCGCGCTGCCCGCCCTGCGGGCCGACCTGGACAAGGAGTTGGCGGACGGCTTCGGGCTGAGCTACACCCTGCGCGACCTGTCGACGCCCAAGCGGGTGGCGGTCTTCGCCTCGAAGTCCGACCACTGCCTCCTGGACCTGCTGTGGCGCCATCGGCAGGGCCAACTGCCCGTCACCGTCTCGATGGTGATCTCCAACCATCCCGATGTGGCCGAGGAGGTACGGGGCTTCGGCATCCCGTTCTTCCACGTCCCGTGCCAGGGGCCGGACAAGTCGGCGGCCGAGGCCGAACATCTGCGGCTGCTGAAGGGCAACGTCGACTTCATCGTCCTGGCCCGCTACATGCAGATCATCTCCGGAGACTTCATCGCGCAGGTCGGTGTCCCGATCATCAACATCCACCACTCCTTCCTGCCCGCCTTCATCGGCGCCGGCCCCTACGCCAAGGCCAAGGGCCGGGGCGTGAAGCTGGTGGGCGCCACCGCCCACTACGTCACCGAGGACCTCGACGAGGGGCCGATCATCGAGCAGGACGTCGTCCGCGTCACCCACGCCCACACGGCGGCCGACCTCGCCCGCCGCGGGGCCGACGTGGAACGCGCGGTGCTCTCCCGCGCGGTGCTGTGGCATGCCGAGGACCGGGTCATCCGCGACGGCAACCACACCATCGTCTTCGCCTGACAGGGGAGCGGTTCGCCACCATGACCACCACCATCGACGGCACCGGAATCGCCCGGCGGATCCGTGCCCAGGTAGCCGAGGAGGTCTCCGCCGCGGGCGCGGGGACCGTCCCCGGCCTCGCGACCGTCCTCGTCGGCGACGATCCGGCCAGCGCGGTGTACGTCGCCGCCAAACGCCGTGCCGTCAGGGAGGCCGGCATGCGCGACTTCCACCGCCATCTGCCCTCCCACGCCACCCGGGACGACGTGGCCGCCGTGATCGACGAACTGGCCGCCGACCCGCGGGTCTCCGGCGTCCTGCTCCAACTCCCGCTGCCCGGACACCTGGACGCGGCCACGCTGATCGACCGCATCCCCGTCACCAAGGACGTCGACGGCCTCACCACCGCCAGCCTCGGCCGGCTGGCCCGCGGCGAGCGAGGGCTGCGTCCCTGCACGCCGAGCGGCGTCGTCGAACTGCTCGACGCCGAGGGCATCGCCCTCAAGGGCGCCCACGTCGCCGTGGTCGGCTGGGGCGAGCTCGTCGGCAAGCCCCTCACCCAGCTTCTGCTGCGGAGGGGAGCGACCGTGTCCGTCGCGCACGAACACACCGCCGAGCTCGCGGCGGTGACCCGGCCCGCCGACATCGTCGTGGTCGCGACCGGCGTCCGCGGACTGGTGGGCCCGGAACACGTGCGTCCCGGCGCGGTCGTCATCGACGTCGGGATCCACCGCACCGGCTCGGGGCTGACCGGCGACGTCCGCTCGGCCGAACTCGACGGCATCGCCGACCGCATCACCCCCGTGCCGGGCGGGGTGGGTCCCATGACGATCGCCATGCTCCTCGTGAACACGCTGCGTGCCGCCCAGTGGGCTGCCGAGCGCCGGACCGTCGCGGTGTAGGAGGCTCGGCATGCGGGAGTTCCCCGCGCTGGCGCTGTTCGGCACACGCCTGGCCACCGGACTCGTGGACGTCACGAGCGACCCGTCGGCCCTGGACTCCGAGGGGTTCTGGGCCGTGGCGGCGGATTTCGAGGGCCGGCTGACGTGCGCGCGCTTCCGCGACGTACGCCGGATCACGGACGGCGGTCTGCCGACGTCGGCGTGGCGGGGACCGGACAGCCGCGCGTGGACCACCTCGCTCGACCGGAGCACGTACCGGAAAGGAGTGGAACGCATCCGCGAGCACATCGCGGCCGGTGAGGTCTATCAGGCGAACCTGTGCCGGGTGCTGTCGGCTCCCGTCCCCGCGGACGCCGACATGCTGGCCCTGGCCGCTCTCCTCGTCCGGCACAACCCGGCACCGTACGCCGGTGTCCTCCGCGTCCCGGGCCACGGTGTGGAGGTGGCCTGTGCCTCGCCGGAACTCTTCCTGCGCCGGGACGGCGGCGAGATCCTCTCGGGTCCCATCAAGGGAACCGCCCCCACCGGGGCGGAACTGCTGGAGAAGGACCACGCGGAGAACGTGATGATCGTCGACCTCGTCCGCAACGACCTGGGACGGGTCTGCGTCCCCGGCTCCGTGACCGTGCCCGACCTGTGCGCCCTGGAGCAGCACCCGGGGCTCGTCCACCTCGTGTCCACCGTGGGCGGTCGCCTGCGCGAGGGGACGGGGTGGCCCGAGCTCCTGGCCGCCACGTTCCCGCCGGGGTCGGTCACGGGCACGCCCAAGGAGCGCGCCCTCCAGATCCTCGACGCGCTGGAGACGGTCCCTCGCGGACCGTACTGCGGTGGCATCGGCTGGGTCGACGCCGACCGGGCGCGCGGCGAACTGGCGGTCGGTATCCGCACCTTCTGGATCGACCGGACCGTGCAAGCCCTCAGGTTCGGCACCGGAGCCGGCATCACCTGGGACTCCGATCCGGAGCGGGAGTGGCAGGAGACGGAGCTGAAGGCCCGTCGGCTGCTGGCCATAGCGTCGACCGGACATCCGGGCGGGGTGCCCTCCCGCACGGCCTACGGGAACGATCTGGTCACGTAGGCTGGTCCTCGTCGCTAAATCGTTCTAGACGTCGGACAGCACTCCTGGTGGCGCCGGTGGCGCCTCTCGCGGGCCGGGGTGGCCTCCGGCCGAGAGGGAGTGTGCCGGGATGGGCCGTTCGGGCCGGGTGACGCTGACCGACGTGGCCAACGCCTCCGGTGTGTCGCGGGCGACGGTGAGCTTCGTACTGAACGACGACCCACGGCAGACGATCTCGGCGGCGACCCGGGAGCGGGTCATGACGGCCGCCGCCGACCTGGGCTACGTCGCCCACGGCATCGCCCGCGCCCTGCGCGAGGGGTCCTCGCGCATCGTCGTGCTCAACGTGGACTGGGGCATCGAGGGGAACTTCTCCCGGAGCTACGTCCGGGGCCTGGACGAGGAGTTGGCCGAACACGACCACATCCTCCTGGTCCGCCACGGCCACGCCATCCCGGAGGCCACCCAGAAGGTCCTCGACACCATCGCGCCCCGGGCGGTACTGCGGCTCGGAGAGGCGTACATGCAGGGACACACACCCGAGGAGGACTGGGCGAGCGGGTTCGCCGCCAACGCCGCGCTCCAGATCGGCCATCTCGTCGACCGGGGGCACACCCGGATCGCGATGGCACTTCCCGACCACGAGTTCCCGCTGACGGAGGCCCGGCTCGGCTTCGCCCAGGAGGCGGCCCGGCGGCTGGGGATCGAGCCCTTGGAGCGCTTCGTGGTCCCACGGCCCCGCGAGGCCGGCGCGGCAGCCGTCCAGGCGTTTCGCGTGGCGCACGCGGACGTGAGCGCGCTGGCCGCCTTCGACGACGACATCGCCCTGCGCAGCCTCACGGCCCTGCGCGACCTCGGTGTGCGGGTGCCCGAAGACATGGCCGTTATCGGCTTCGACGAGACCGAGTACGGCTCCCTCTCCACGCCCGCGCTCACCACCGTCCACATCGACGCCGAGATCCTCGGCCGGATCGCCGCCCGCAACGCCCTGGGCATCGACAGCGGCGGCCTGGCACCGGTGCCGGGCCGGATCGTGGTCCGCGCGTCGGTGTGACGGCGCTGCCCGGTCGTTGGATTCCGTGCGATTAGGTTGCGGAATCGGTCCCGTCACGCACGTCGCCGCCGTCCGTCACGCTTGTTACGGTCGAGCGGAATCGCTCTAGCTAAATCGATCTAGTTGATGTCGATCATGTGGTTCACGTAGTTGATCCAGTGGCTTCTTCATGGCGAGGTTCCCGTGGACATGACCCAGGCGCGGCGCAGCACCTACGAAACGGTTCTACGGCTGAGGGAGGCCCCCTTCGTCGTACAGCGGCCGCCGTACTTCAGCCCGGCCGCGGCGGCCCAGGACGAGGCCAACTCCCTCGGCGGCTACGGTCACTTCGCCCAGACCCTTCTGCCCCTCGAATACACCGGCTGGGCCGAGGAATGCGCCGCACACGTCACCTCCTGCTACGTCGGCGACTGGTCGTCCCTGCACAAGGTCGTCGTCCGCGGACGGGAGGCACTGGACTTCCTCGCCTGGCTGGGCATGAGGGACCTGTCCCGCTTCGAGCTCGGGCAGATCAAGCATCACGTCCAACTCGACGGGAACGGCTGGGTGGCGTCCGAGGGGATCCTGTGCCGCCTGGACGACGAGGAGTTCCTGTACACGGCCGGCAGTGGCGACTGGCTGATCTGGCAGCTGAGCCAGGGCAGTTGGGACGCGGAGGCCGAGGACGTCAGCCCCGACCGGTTCGTCTTCGGCGTCCAGGGTCCGGCCGCCCTGGACACGTTGGAGAAGCTGACGGGGGAGAGTCTGCGCGACATCGCCTTCAGTCGGAGCCGGATGTGCGGGATCGCCGGAGTCCCCGTACGGGTGCTGCGTACCGGCATCTCGGGCGAGCTCGGATACGAACTGCACGGCCCCGCCGGGCACGCCAACGAGGTCTGGTCGGCCACCGTCGAGTGCGGTGACGGGTTCGGCATCCGCCAACTGGGCCTGC
Organism: Streptomyces sp. S3(2020); assembly: GCF_013044505.1. Lineage (GTDB taxonomy): Bacteria > Actinomycetota > Actinomycetes > Streptomycetales > Streptomycetaceae > Streptomyces. The sequence continues at coordinate 54,470 of NZ_JABERD010000033.1, forward strand.
GGTCGCAGCCGGTGCAGCACATCGAGGCGGGCATCGCCACGAACGGCCTCGACTACCTCCCCGCGTCCATCCTGACGCCCGGCGCACCCCGGCAGTTCAGGAGGGGAGCGCCGGGTGGCAGCTTCGTACCGGAGAACGGCATCACGGACTACTTCCGCAAGCCGTCCGAACTGGGCTGGGGGTTCCGCAAAGGAGTCCCCGACCGTGACTTCCTGGGCCGTGACGCGCTGGCTGTCGACGCGGCGGGCGGCGCGGGCGGCACCGCGCGGCGGACACTCGTGGGCCTGCGCTGGAACGCCGAGGACGTCGCCGGCATCCTCACCGCCGCCCTCCGCGAGGGCGAGCTGCCCGACCCCATGGAGGTCCCGCGCGGCCGTGGTCCGGTCTTCGACCAAGTCCTCGCCGGCGGAAGGCGTGTGGGCGTGTCCACCGGCCGGACCGTCAGTGTGAACCTGCGGTCGACCATCTCCCTCTGCGTGATCGACGAGAGCCACGCCCACCCCGGGAACGAGGTCACGGTGTTGTGGGGGCGACCGGGCACGGCACAGCGTGAGATCCGGGCGACGGTCGCCAAGTTGCCCTTCAAGCCGGACCGTCGGCGCACCGACGTGTCGGCGCTCTGAGCGGAGGTCGGGTCCGATCTTCCTCGGTCGGTGTGAACTCCATATACGGTTCACAGGCTTTTGCCACGTTGGCTTTAAGTGTCGACGAAATTGTCATCGACATGGTCAACTCAACGCACGGACACAAGCCGCGGACGCAGGCTGCCCACCGTTCCCGCCGCTGGTTCATGAACAAGACCCTCCTCGCCGGCGGCGTCTCCGCCGTCGCGATCATGGGCGGTTACGCCGCCAGCCAGGCCGGTGCGGAGGAGACGTCCACCGCCGACGCCACGGCGAGCGCCACCCCGTCGGGCCCGCCGTCCGGTGGCGGCTTCGGCCAGACCATCGCCTACGACGACTTCGTCGGCGTCACCACCGACGGAACCGTCGTCGACGACCTGTACGCGATCCACCGCACCGGCGTCTCCACCACCCCGGTGGTGCGTGCCGCGGCGGCCTTCGTGGACTCGCTGACCGACACCCAGAAGTCGGCCACGCTCTTCGACATCGACTCCGACCAGTGGCTCGACTGGACCAACATCGACTCCAACGACCGCGAGGGCCTCGCCCTGCGCGACATGACGGAGAAGCAGTACAAGCTCGCGATCAAGCTGCTCAAGTCCGCCCTGTCGGCCCGCGGCCTGGAGAACGCCACCCAGATCCGCAAGCTCAACCACTACCTCGGTGAGGCGAGCGGCGACACCACCAAGGCGCTCAACTTCGACGCCTACTGGTTCACGATCATGGGCACCCCGTCGGCGAAGGCCCCGTGGGGCTTCCAGTTCGAGGGGCACCACCTGATCGTCAACTACTTCGTCCTCGGCGACCAGGTCGTCGCGACCCCGACCTTCCGCGGCTCCGAGCCGACGAAGATCACCTACGACGGCGTGGACTACCACCTGTTCCGCGAGGAGACCGGCGCAGGTCTCAAGATGCTGCGCTCGCTCAACGCCACGCAGCTCGCCACCGCGGCGCCCGGCACCGAGGAGAAGACGGGCACCAACCTGACCGTCGGCGCAGGCAACGACAACGCCGTCCTGCCCTACAAGGGCCTCAAGGGCTCGGAGTTGAACCGCAAGCAGCAGAAACTGCTGCTCGACCTGGTCGAGGTCTACACCGGCACCATCGACGAGGGGCACTCGCGGGTGTGGCTGCGGGACATCGACAAGCACCTCGACGACACGTACTTCTACTGGATCGGCGAGTCCGAGGACGACTCGGCGTTCTACTACCGCGTGCACTCCCCGGTCGTCCTGATCGAGTACGACGCCGAGTCGCCGCTCGCCTACCACGAGGACGACGACTCCAGCTCGGCCTCCCCGACCGCTTCGGCGACGGCCTCCGCCTCGGCGTCAGCCGGCCCGGGCGATGGCACGGGCGGTCCGAACGGCACCCCCACCCAGCAGCACATCCACACCATCATCCGCACCCCCAACGGCAACGACTACGGCGTGGACCTCCTCAAGCTCCACCTGGCGACCGACCACTGACCACCGGTCCCATCCCGCGCCCCCGCGACGGCAACCATAGTTCGGGACGGGAAGCGATCACGACAATCGGCGTGGTCGCTCGGAGGACGTCGTGACGGTGGCCTCGATGGTGGCGAGGCCGGTGACGGTTCGCCGGTGCGGGCGACGTTGTCGCCGGTCGACGGCTGCACCAGCCAGCAGCCCTGGACGGCCACGTCGGTGCCGCCTACGCTCTCGCCTTCAGCCTCGTTTGGTAGACCCGGGCCACCCTCGATCACGGGTCTCTCTCGGTAGCGAAGACTCCTACCTCGCGGCGGAATTCGGTCGGCCTACGCGGAGGCCTGGCCGAATCCCCTCGCAGTGACGCTGTCTTGAGCTCGCGCGGCGCTGGGCCCGGCGGAGGAACGGGCGCTCCACGAGGTAGTACGACAGCAGGGCCATCGTCACGGTGAGTACCACCGTGGCCGACAGGCGCCCGTCCTGCACACCGAGGGAGGCCAGCAGCCGTACGACGGGGTAGTGCCACAGGTAGATGCCGTAGCTGAGGTTGCGGCCGATCCAGGCGAGCGGCTCCCATGACAGGAGGCGGGACAGCCATGTGTCGGGCCGCAGTTCGAGTCCCGCGACGAGGGTGGCGGAGGTCGCCGCCACCCCGAGGAACCCGACGGTGTACCAGAGGGCGGTCCACGTTCCGTTGTCCCCCGTGATCGGCACCTGCCAGGCCACGAGGGCGAGCAGTGAGAGGGCGGGCACTGCGAGCCGTCCGGCCCACGTGCGCAGGAGTTCCAGACGCGGGTCGTCCGCCTGGAGCCGGGCCAGGACCACGGCGACCAGGGCGCCGGCCAGCAGTTGGTCGGCGCGGGTGTCCGTGCCGTTGTAGATGCGGTGGGTCGCGTCCGGGTTCCACAGGACGCAGCGCCACAGGAAGGGCAGGACGCACAGCGTGGCGGTGCACAGCAGGACCTTCTGGGCGCGCAGGCGGCGTAGCAGGAGCAGCAGGAGGAGCGGCCAGAGGAAGTAGAACTGCTCTTCTACGCCGAGTGACCAGGTGTGTGCGAGGGGGCCGCCGGAGTACGGCCCGGACTCCATGGCCCTGAAGACATTGGTGACGAAGGCCGCCGCGAGGCCCACCGCCTGCCATGAACCCTCGAAGCTCCACAGCGATGTCGTGGTCGCGAGCAGCACGCAGACCGCGCACACCGCCAGCAGCGCGGGGACGAGCCTCGTCCAACGGCGCCGGTAGAAGGCGAGCAGGGCGATGGTGCCGGTGCGGGAGTACTCGGCGAGCAGCAGGCGGGTGATGACGAAGCCGCTGATGGTGAAGAAGACGTCGACGGCCACCGATCCGCCGGGAACGAGGGTGTGGTCCACGTGGTAGACGAGGACCAGCGCGACCGCGAGCGTCCGCAATCCGTCCAGCCCGTTCACCCGGCCGCTGCGCAGGGCCGCCGACGGGTAACCGCGGCCCGCGCGTGATGCCGCAGGACCTGGAGATCTGGGAGCGCCGACTGTCCCGTACCCCTTGGTCTCCACTACGGCTGTCGCGTCTGGTGCCTTGGCCATGAACGAGATCGCTCCCCACCTGCCCACTGTTTCCGGTAATCCGATGCACCTGTCCGCGAATCACGATCACATTCCTGTCTGTCAGTCAGCTGTAGGAATCCGAGGGGGTGTCCATGAGGTGGCTGTCGGACCCTCGCCAAATCTATCGATTCTCGATAGATTCCCATCGAGATTCGATGGAAGGCTGGGTCATGGGAAAGCTGACCGTGCGTGCGCTGCGCGCCGTGCTCGTGGTGGTGCTCGTCGGTACCGCGCTCGTACAGGCATTGATGGTGTGGACATTGGTCAGCGGGAGCGACCCGGAGGACGGGTCGCTCCCGCTGACCGCGTTCCGCGTGATCACGGTCCTGGGCATGGTGTCGGCCCAGGTAGCCCTGATCTGCGTATGGCGGCTGGTGACGATGGTGCGACGAGGAACCGTCTTCTCCCACGCTGCCTTCCGGTACGTGGACGGCGTGATCGGCGCGATCGTGGCGGCTGCGCTCCTCTGGTTCGTGGTCACGGCCCTCAATGCGCCGGGCCAGCGGGACGACCCGGGCGTCACCGTCATCATGGGCGGGGTCGGCTTGGCCATCCTGGGTGTCGCGCTCATCGTGCTCGTGCTGCGGATGCTGCGCGCACAGGCCGTCGCGCGCGACGTCGAAGCGTCACAGATGCAGGCCGAGTTGGACGAGGTGATCTGATGCCGATCGCCGTCGACATCGACGTGATGCTGGCCAAGCGGAAGATGTCCGTGGGCGAGCTCGCGGACCGCGTAGGGATCACCGCCGCCAACCTGGCGGTACTCAAGAACGGTCGCGCCAAGGCAGTACGCTTCGCGACACTCGCCGCGCTCTGCGAGGTGCTCAAGTGCCAGCCGGGCGATCTGCTGCGCTGGGAGGCCGAGGACGCCGTAGGCGAATGACGTGCTCTTCCAAGATCGTGGAGTTCTCGACACCCGTGATTCGAGTGGAAGACCGTGCCCGAAGAGGTCCCGGGTGCTGGTTGATGCTCTTGAGCGCCGGCCGGGCGGTGTCTTGGGGCTTCGAGCTGTCCGCAACCGGGGCAACGTCGTCGAGCCGGTGTTCCGCGAGCCGCGGACCCGCCGCACGAAGGCGCGCACCGGTGCGAAATACTCTCCCGATGAGTTCACGCACTTCCCCGATCAGTCAGCCGATCACGATCCGGAGGGCCATCGCGCGGGATGCCAAGCGGCTCACGCGGCTCGTGCGTGGCTCAGGTGCCTACAAGGGGAAGTACGCGGCCGCAGTCGCGGGCTACCGGGTCGGCCCCGACTACATCGAGGCCCACCGCACCTTCGTGGCCGTCGGCGCCGACCAGCACGGAGACAGGGTCCTCGGGTTCTACTCTCTCGTCCTTGATCCACCGGAACTCGACCTGCTGTTCGTCGCCGACGAAGCGCAAGGGCGGGGTATTGGACGGAGCCTCGTCGCGCACATGCAGGCCGAGGCCCGTGCCGCCGGGCTCGACCGCCTCAGGGTGGTGTCGCACCTTCCCGCCGAGGGCTTCTACCACCGCGTCGGTGCGGTGCGGACCGGGACCGCGTTGGCGAACCCACCCGTCGTGCCGTGGGACCGTCCCGAATTCGAGTTCCGCATTCCTGCAGAATGACGAGGTGTCCCGGTTGGCGGGTGGTGCCGGCCCATCCGCGACAGGCTCTACAGCAGCCGGGCCTCGACCTGTTCCAGGTACCGGAACTCCGGCGCGATGACGCCGGCGCGGCGGCGCAGTTCGACGAGTTCGCTGGACTCGAAGAACGCACGGGCCGCGTCGAGCGAGGTCCAGCGCGACAGGTGCACGACGACGTTCTCCGCGGAGTCGCGACGCAGGAGCTGGTAGCTGATTTCGCCGGCCGCCTTCCGCGCCGGAGCGGCGTCGTCGAAGACGCGTTTCCAGTCGGGATAGGCGGCCACCTCGTGGATGATCAGGACGTACTTCACATGTGCTCCTGTCCGGAGTCGGGGCTCGTCGTCATGTGCGCGGGCGTCGAGGCGTTCATTCGTCGGCTGCCAGGCGTGACAGGAGGAACGTGATGATCTCATCGCGGGCGTGGAGGGTGGGGTGCCCTTCCTCGTCGACGAGGTGGGCGGTCACCACGCTGTGCGGCGTGCCGACGATGTCCTTGAAGAAAGGCGGTGGCGTGGTGTTGGCGGCGGTGCCGCTGACGACCCGGCCGTCGAAGCGCTCGCCCAGCAGGGCGCTATAGGCGGCGAAGCGCCGGGCGGTGCACCAGCGGTCGTTGTCGAAGCGGTAGCCCAGGGCCGTGAGGTCGTCACGCTCGAAGCGCTCCTTGATCGCCTCCGCGTCCGCGGGCGAGAGTTCCAGCCCGGCCGGGTCGTCCAGGGGGAGCGAGGGATGGTTGACGACCGGAGCGATCACGGAGGGCTCCAGGGTCATGGTGAGGGCGAAGTTGCCGGTGAAGCACATCCCCACCACGCCCGCGCCCGGGCCACCGCATGCGTCGTGCGCCCGCCGCGCCAGGGCACGGAGCCAGTCCACGACGGGACTGGTGCCGCCGCCCGCGAAGACCCGGAACTCCTGGCTCACGCAGGCTCGCTTCATCACCGCCGTGCCGGAAGCCGCCGTCGGGTAGGCGCCGTCGGTGCCGAACAGTGACGGCATGTAGACCGTGAACCCGGCGTCGCGCACCCAACGGGCGAAGCGGGCCACGTCGGGACTGATGCCCGGCATCTCCGGCAGCACGATCACCGCGGGACCGGCTCCGGTGACATGGACCGCCCTGCTCACGCCGTCGAACGTCATCTCGTGGCGGTGGAAGTCGGTCAGCGGATCATCGCGATCCGCCTCGTAGCTGGTCATGGCGGGCTCCTCCCGACGGGGCATCGGGGCCATGCTGACCGGGCGGGCCCTTCCGGACCGAGGGGCGGGATCGCCATACTCCAGGGTGATCCCGCCATACGGGTGCCGAAGGGAGATGCCTCATGGGGCCGACCGGTCCACTGCGCGTCGGTGTGCTCGCCTACCCGGGCTGCTTCGCGTCGGAGGTGTTCGGGGTCGTCGATCTGCTGACGATGGGCAGCCACGTCACCCGGGCAGGCGGGGGCCCGTCCACGCCGTTCGAGACCGTCGTGGTCTCGCCCAGACGGCGCGTCACCGCCTCGGGCGGTGTCGCGCTCGGGGTGGTCCCGCCTCGCGACGTCGATGTCCTGGTGGTGCCGGGTTTCGAGCCGGCCCCGGGGAAGGACCCGGCCCTCGCTCTGGACGCCCTGCGACCGGAGATCGAAGCGATCCGGGCGCACGCCGATCGCGGAATCGCCGTGGTGTCGATATGCGTCGGTGCGTTCCTGCTCGGCGAGGCCGGTCTCCTCGCCGGGCGACGGGCCACGACCGCCTGGCTGTTCGCGGGCCAACTCGCCCGCAGGTATCCCGATGCCGACATCACGGCACAGGAACTGGTCGTCAGCGACGGCGGCGTCACCACGACGGCGGCCTTCAGCGCGATGTACGACTTCGTACTGAACCTCATCCAGCATCACTGCGGGCGCACCGCGGCACGCCGAACCGCTCGGATCGCACTCATCGACGACGCCCGCATCTCCCAGGCCCCCTACGTCGACGACGAACTCCTGCCCACCCCCGGCGACGGCTTCTGCGCCCAGGTGCAGCGATTCCTCGACCAGCACCTACAGGACCGATACCACCTGCCCACGCTCGCCGAGCACTTTCACGTCAGCACACGGACCCTGCTGCGACGCTACAAACACGAGACAGGCGAGTCGCCCCTCGTCCACCTGCAACGGGCCCGGATGCGCAGGGCCCAACACCTGCTGGAGAGCACGGACCGCACCGTCCGTCAGATCCATCTCGAAATCGGATACCGCGACCACGGCACCTTCGCCACGCTCTTCACCCGGCACTTCGGAGTCCGCCCCACCGACTACCGGGCCGGCTTCCACCGTGAACAAGCCTCCCCGTGATCGCTATGCCCCGCGAACGGCTCCGTCGGGTGTCCGGGTCAGGCCCATGGGCCGATGACGGTGAAGGAACGGCTGGCTCGGTACGCGGCGGTGTTCTCGGAGGCGTCGAGCCACAGCTGGAGGTTGTCCCGGTGACGGAGGTAGCGGCCGGGGTAGTTGTACGACTCCAGGGAGATGGATCCGGCGGTGGAGCCGGAGCGGGCGCAGAAGGTGGCGTCCTTCTGGAAGAGGGCGGATCCGTCGTTGTCGTCCAGCCGGAGGCGGAAGGCGTAGTGCCGCAGATACCGGCCCGTGGCGTCCCTCAGCGAGTAGCAACGGGAGTCGGCGAGCCCGGGAACGAAGGTGAAGGTGGCGGCCTGTCGGGTGCCTGCGGGGCTGGCAGCTCCGACCTTGCTCAGGATGCCGAGCCGGCCGGACTGGCTGACATAGTCGCCGGGGCTGTCGACCGACCGTAGGGCGTGCCGCCCCGAGATCCGAGAATCAGCCGTCGGCGGCGGGGCTGTTGTCGACGTCGGTGTCGGCGTCGGCCGGGCGGACTCGCTCGGGGATGGGGACGGGGA
>NZ_JABERD010000034.1 GCF_013044505.1 Streptomyces sp. S3(2020)
ACGGCCCACCCACGTCGTCCCCCAGCACGGCATGCCGTGCTGGGGGACGACGTGGGTGGGCCGGAAGCCGGGGGTCGCCATCACGGCCTCCCGTGGACCTGGGTCGCCATCGCGCGCGCCTACTTCCGCAGTACGGCCGGTTCGTGCCGGCGCAGCAGCCGGGACACGACGTAGCCGAAGAGGACCGACAGCACGACGAGCATGGCCACGTTGAGCAGCCACACCCCCGCCGAGTGCCGGAACAGCGGGTCCCCCGTCAGCTCGCCGGGCACGATCCGGGCGAGCCCGACGGTGCCGGCCATCGCGCCGAGCGCCCATCGTGAGGGCACCAGCCAGGACAGCTGTTCCAGGCCCGGCACCCCGTCGAGTTTCAGCAGGGCGCCGCAGAACACCACTTGGACGATGGCGAGCAGGACCAGCAGCGGCATCGTCACCTCCTCCTTGCGCACCAGCGCGGAGACCAGCAGGCCGAGCATCATCGCCGTGAACGCCAGCAGGGCGACGGCGACGGTGATCTCGACAAGGGGCGGCATCAACACGCCTTCGCCGCCCGGCGCGTTGAGGTCGACGCCGAACAGGGCGACCAGGGTCAGCACGACCGCCTGGAGCACGGTGATCGTGCCGAGGACGACGACCTTGGAGAACAGATAGGCCGATCTGGACAGGCCCACGGCCCGCTCCCGCTGGTAGATCACCCGTTCCTTGACCAGTTCGCGCACGGCGTTGGCCGCTCCCGTGAGCACGCCGCCGACACACAGGATCAGCAGCGCGTTCATCGCCGTCTCCTGCGTCAGCTTGCTGCCGGCCAGGGCGCGGGCCATCGCGCCCATCACGAACGGCAGGGCGATCATGATGACCAGGAAGGTGCGGTCGGCACTCAGTGCCGTGGCGTAGCGGCGGATCAGGGTGCCGAGCTGGGCGCCGCGGCTGCGGGGCCTGGGCGGCGGGGCGATGACGACCGGTCCGGATCTGGGCACCCGGGGCTGCCCGGTCGCCTCCGAGACGTACTGCCGGTGCAGGGGCGAGGTGCGGAACTCTCCCGCCCAGTCCCGGCCCTGGTCCCGCTCGAAGGCCTCGAAGGCCTCCGGCCACTGCTCGTAGCCGAAGTAGGCGAGGGTGTCCTCGGGCGGGCCGTAGTAGGCGATCCGCCCGCCGGGGGCGAGGACGAGGAGCCGGTCGCAGACGTCGAGGCTGAGGACGCTGTGGGTGACGACGATGACGGTGCGGCCGTCGTCGGCGAGGCCGCGCAGCATGTGCATCACCGAGCGGTCCATGCCGGGGTCGAGGCCCGAGGTCGGCTCGTCGAGGAAGAGGAGCGAGGGTTTGGTGAGCAGTTCCAGGGCGACGCTGACGCGTTTGCGCTGGCCGCCGGAGAGGCTGTGCACGGGCTGGTCGGCGCGCTGTTCCAGGCCCAGTTCGCGGATGACCTCCTCCACCCTGGCCTGCCGTTCGGCCTTGGCGGTGTCCTGCGGGAAGCGCAGTTCGGCGGCGTAGGACAGCGCGGCGCGGACGGTGAGCTGGGCGTGCAGGATGTCGTCCTGCGGGACGAGGCCGATGCGCTGGCGCAGTTCGGCGTAGTCGCGGTACAGATCGCGGCCGTCGTAGAGGACGGTGCCGTGGTCGGCGGGGCGCTGGCCGGTGAGGGCGCCCAGGAGGGTGGACTTGCCCGCGCCGCTCGGGCCTACGACCGCGAGCAGGCACTTCTCCCCCACCGGGAACGACACTTGGTCGAGGAGTGTCTTGCGGCCGCGGTCGACGGCGACGCTCAGATCCTGGACGTCGAGGGAGACCTCGCCGGTGTCGACGTACTCCTGGAGCTCGTCGCCGACCAGGCAGAACGCCGAGTGGCCGATGCCGACCACGTCTCCGGGACCGAGCGGGGCACGGGTGACGGGGCCGCCGTTGAGGTAGGTGCCGTTGTGGCTGCCCAGGTCGACGATCTCGTACGTGCCGTCGGGGTGGGCGCGCAGTTCGGCGTGCCGGCGGGAGACGACGAGGTCGTCGATGACGAGGTCGTTGTCGGCGGCGCGGCCGATGCGGACGGTCCGGGAGGGCAGCGGACGGACGGTGGTGGGCTGCCGGAAGGTGCCGGTGAGACCGGGCATCGACACGGCCGAGGGGCGTTCCGGTGGCGCCGGCGCCGTACTGGTCAGCACCGCCCTGGGGCCGTCGGCGGGGCTCCCGAAGCGGATCACACTGCCCGGGCCGACACTCCACTCCTCGACACGGCGGCCGTCGGTGTAGGTGCCGTTCGTGCTGTGCTCGTCCTCCAGGGTCCAGTGGTCGGCCTCGGGCCGCAGCACCGCGTGGTGCCAGGAGACCCGGGCGTCGTCGATCACGATGTCGCTCGATGGATCGCGCCCGACGTGGTAGTCGCGGCCCGGACTCATCACCGTGGAGCCCGTCTCGGTCTCCAGGACGAGTTCAGGCGCGGTCGGAGCGTTCGGCCGCTCTGCCATGCCGAAATTCTACCGATTCGCCCACATGTGCGCCCGGCGTCGCTCCAGGGGCTCACCCCACGGAGACGACCAGCGCCGGAATCGTCCGCTGCATCCGCAGGGCGTCCACCGACTCGGCGAGCAGCTCGTACTCGGTGGTCTCGTCGCTGGTGGCGATCCTGATCAGCCGTCCGGCCGCCAACTCGTCGGCGACCAGCTCCTGTTGGGCGTCGTCCCCACACCAGGCGCGCAGCACGGCGGGCACATCGGGCACGGTGTCGGCGACCGGGACGAGCGCGCCCGCCGGTAAGTGCTCGGCGTCGGGCTGCGGGTCGAGCCGCTCGGCGATCCAGGCGGCGCGGTCGCGCAGCCACCAGAGCGCCAGCGCGAGGGTGGGAGCCCGGTAGCTGCCCAGGGGTACGCCGATACGTTTCCCCTCGCACGTTCCGTACGCGGTGACATGGCACAGGAATTCGTCGTGCACGTTCACTCCCCCGGTGCGTAGTGCGCCTCTCGGCTTGCCTCGCTTTCGGTGCGGCTCTCGTGCTGCGGACATCGCGGCTCATGTGCGGTGCGTGATGACACCCTCGCAGGATGTGAATGCCCTGTCAGATGAGTATGTTCACTACTGAAACACTGTCACCACAACTTTCCGGCCAGTCTCCTGGCATATTCACCAGGAGAGTTGGCCGAAATGCGGCGGCCGATGGCATTACCCCGGGGGTAATCGACGGTCCGCTTTGCGACGGGCAAGGTTGCGGTACCGGGTCACCACATCCGGGGCCCGGGTCCTGACCAGCAGATACGACCTCGACGGAGGCTGATTTCGCATGCCCGCCACCACCGACCGTTACGAGAGTGCCGTCGCCCGCTACTTCGAGGCCTGGAACGCCAACGACCGGGAGACCCTGGCCAAAGCGGTGGCCGCCGCCTGGGCTCCGGACGGCACCTACACCGACCCCCTGGCCGACGTGGGCGGCCATGAGCAGATCGCCGCGGTGATCGCGGCGGCGCACGCGCAGTTCCCGGGGTTCGTCTTCTACCCCACCGCGGTCGTGGACGGCCATCACGACACCGTGCGCTTCTCCTGGGAGCTGGTGAACGAGGCCGACGGCAGCGCGCCCGTCGCGGGCTTCGACGTGATCGCGCTGGACGAGAAGGGCCGTATCCGCTCGGTGTACGGATTTCTGGACCGGGTGCCCGCCGGGGCGTGATGAGTTTTCGCGCTCGCGGTGGTCTCTTGAAGGGAGACCACCGCGACCGAAGGGCGAGCGTCATGAGTACGACCGAGAAGCTGGACCGGCAGTTCACCGCCGAGCTGGTCAAGAGCCCCGCCGAAGGGGGCTGGACCTATCTCGTGTGGCCCGAGTCCGCCGTGTTCTTCGGGACCCGCGGCCTGGTCAAGGTCAGCGGGACCATCGACGGACATCCGTTCCGCAGCTCCTTCATGGCCCTGGGCGACGGCAGGCACAAGCTGCCCGTGAAGGCCGAGGTCCGCAGGGCCATCGGGAAGGAGGCGGGCGACACCGTGACCGTCCGCCTCCAGGAGCGGCTTACTTCTTGAGCACGGCGTCGATACGGGCCAGCTCGTCCGCGTCGAAGTCGAGGTTGCGGATGGTGCCGACGCTGTCCTCGATCTGCTGCGGGCTGCTCGCGCCGACGAGGGCGGAGGTCACCCGGCCGCCGCGCAGCACCCAGGCCAGGGCCAGCTGGGCCAGGGTCTGGCCGCGGGACTCGGCGATGTCGTTCAGCTCGCGCAGCTGGGCGACCAGGTCCTCGGTGAGCGCGTCGGAGTTCAGGAACGGGCTGTCGCTCGCGGCCCGCGAGTCCTCCGGGATGCCGTCGAGGTAGCGGCCGGTGAGCAGGCCCTGCTCCAGCGGGGAGAACACGATCGAGCCGACCTGGAGCTCGTCCAGGGCGTCCAGGAGGCCCTCGTCCTCGGGGCGCCGGTCGAGCATCGAGTAGCGCGGCTGGTGGATGAGGAGCGGGGTGCCGAGCTCCCCGAGGATCCGGGCGGCCTCGCGGGTCTGCTCCGCGGAGTAGTTGGAGACACCGACGTAGAGCGCCTTGCCCTGCTGCACGGCCGAGTGCAGGGCGCCCATCGTCTCCTCCAACGGAGTCTCGGGGTCGGGCCGGTGCGAGTAGAAGACGTCGACGTAGTCCAGGCCCATCCGGGTCAGGCTCTGGTCCAGCGAGGACAGCAGGTACTTGCGGGAGCCCCACTCGCCGTACGGGCCGGGCCACATCAGATAGCCGGCCTTGGTGGAGATGATCAGCTCGTCGCGGTAGGCGGCGAGGTCGGACTTCAGGGCCTCGCCGAAGGCGGACTCGGCGGCGCCGGGGGGCGGGCCGTAGTTGTTGGCCAGGTCGAAGTGGGTGACCCCGAGGTCGAAGGCGCGGCGCAGGATCGCGCGCTGCGTCTCCACGGTGCGGTCCGCCGGGCCGAAGTTGTGCCACAGGCCGAGCGAGATCGCGGGAAGCTTCAGGCCGCTGCGTCCGGTGCGCCGGTAGGGCATGTCCGTGTAGCGGTCGGGGTGTGCGGTGTACAACGCGACTCCAGAGGGGTTGGCACGGTTTCCTGAGAACCACGGTTTCCTGAGAACCGGTGTCCACTACCGCCCTCCACTCTTTCGCGACCTGGGGGCATTGGTCCAACAGAAGAATCCGATGGAATTCAGCGGACAGGTTTCTGAGTAGGCTTCTGCGTCATGGAACTCCGACATCTCCAGCACTTCGTCGCGGTCGCCGAGGACCAGCACTTCACCCGGGCGGCCGAGCGACTGCTGGTGTCCCAGTCGGGGCTCTCGGCCTCGATCCGGGCACTGGAGCGGGAGCTGCAGACGCCGTTGTTCGTGCGGACCACCCGGCGGGTGACGCTCACACCCGCGGGCCGGGCGCTGCTGGGCGAGGCGGAGCGCGTCCTCGCGCAGGTGCGGGCGGCCCATGAGGCGGTGGCCGCGGTGCAGGGCGTGCTGCGCGGGATGCTCGCGCTCGGGTCGGAGCAGTGCATCGCCGGGGTGCATGTGGCCGGGCTGCTGGCCACGTTCCGGCGACGGCACCCGGACGTGGAGATCTGTCTGCGGCAGGCCGGCTCCGGCGCGCTCGCCGAGGAGGTCGCCGCCGGACGCCTCGACCTGGCCTTCGCGGTGCGGACGGCCCAGGAGGACACCGACCAGCTGAGGGTCGTACCGCTGGCCGGTGAGCCGATGACCGTGCTGTGCCACCCGGACCACCGGCTCGCGCGCGCCGGGGCGGCCGTGACTCCGGAGGACCTCGGCGGCGAGGTCTTCGTCGACTTCCATCCGGACTGGGGCCCGCGCCGCACCACCGACGCCGCGTTCGCCGCGGCGGGCGTACGGCGGGCGGTCGCGCTGGAGGTGAACGACGTGCACAGCCTCCTCGACCTGGTCGACGAGAACCTGGGCGTCGCCGTCGTCCCGCGCCACTTCCGGCACAAGCGCCCGTCGCTGACCGCGCTCCCCGTGAAGGGCACCGGGGAGACCGTGTACGAGACGGTCGCCCTGCTGCCGCCCGAGCAGGCCACCAGCCCGGCCGCGCGGGCGCTGATGGAACTGCTGGAAACAGGGGGCGTAGGTACACCCCGGGACGGGGTCCACCCCTCCTGACCGGGCCCGTCCGCCACCGCAGACTCGTGACCGTCCCTCACGACAACTACGGTCAGGAGTACGGGAGATGACGGATCACACACGACGGAACGTGCTGCGCGGCACGGCGGCTATCGCGGCGGCGGGCGGACTGGTCGGCACCGGAGCGGGGGCGGGTTCGCGGGCGGTCGCCGCGGCTCCCCAGGTGCCCACCGCGCGGCGCTTCCCCTTCCTGGAGGGCGCGTTCGAGCCGGTCACGGAGGAACTGACGGCCTTCGACCTGCCGGTCACCGGCCGCGTCCCCCACGATCTGAACGGCCGCTATCTGCGCAACGGCCCCAACGTCCTGGGCCTGGAGGACCCGCGCGCCCACCACTGGATGCTCGGCGACGGCATGGTGCACGGCGTCCGGCTGCGCGACGGCCGCGCCGAGTGGTACCGCAACCGCTGGGTGCGCTCCTCCCAGGTGGCGAGGAAACTCGGCGAGCCCTACCCGCGTCCGGTGCCGCCGGACGACTTCCCGTGCAACACCCATGTGATCCCCTACCGGGGGCGGATCCTCACGCTCCAGGAGAGCGGACCGCTGCCGTACGAACTCGACGACGAGCTCGGCACCGTCGGCACGTACGACTTCCGGGGCACCCTGAAGGGCCCGCTCACCGCGCACACCAAGTTCGACGTCCACGCCGGTGAACTGCACGCCATCGCCTACTACCCGACCTGGGACCATGTCCGGCACCTGGTGGTCGATCCGACGGGCCGGGTCTCCCGCACCACCAGGATCCCGGTGGCGGACGCGCCGATGATCCACGACTTCGCCCTCACCGAGCACCACGTGATCATCCTCGACATGCCGGTCACCTTCGACCCGGCGGCGGCCGAGCGCGGGGACATCGTCCCGTACGTCTGGAACGACGAGCACCCGGCCCGGGTCGGAGTGCTGCCGCGCGAGGGCGGTGCGGTCCGCTGGTTCGAGGTCGACCCGGTCTACTACTCGCACACCCTCAACGCGTACGAGGAGGGCACGGACATCGTCGTCGACACGACGAACTTCGACGCCCCCTTCCTCGTCGCGGGCAACGGCTCGGGCGGCCCCTACAGCACGGGCACCCCCAGGCTCGACCGCTGGACGATCGACCTGCGCCACGGCCGGGTGCGGACCCGGACCCTCGACGACCGCCCACAGGAATTCCCGCGCGTGAACGAGGCGTTGGTGTCCCGCAGGCACCGCTACGGCTACGCGGCGGCATCAGCGGAGATGACGGTGGCCTACATGGCGGTCGACGGCAACCCGCCCGACCGGGCGTTCGGCAACGCGCTCATCAAGCAGGACCTGCTGCGCGGCACGACCCAGGTCCACCGGCTGCCGCGCGGAGCGGCCGCGAGCGAGGCCGTGTTCGTACCGCGCGAACACAGCGCGGCCGAGGACGACGGGTACGCGATCGCCTACGTCCACGATCCCGATCGCGGCGCTTCCGACCTGGTGATCCTCGCCGCGCAGGACTTCACCGGCGAGCCGGTGGCCCGGATCCACCTGCCGGGCCGGGTACCGCTGGGGTTCCACGGGAGCTGGATTCCGGACGCGTGAGACGCCCGGGTGCGCGATGGTGGACGGTATGCATGCAAAGGACATCCTCATCGACGGTTTCAGCCGCATCCAGGAAGAAGTCCATACCGCCGTCGAGGGCCTGACCCCCGACGACCTCAACCATCGCCTGCGCCCCGACGCCAACTCCATCACCTGGCTGGTCTGGCACCTCACCCGCATCCAGGACGACCACCTGGCCGACGCCTTCGGACTCGACCAGGTGTGGCTGACCCAGGAGTGGGAGAAGCGCTTCGGCCTCGACCTGCCGCCCCGCGACCACGGGTACGGTCACACCTCCGCGCAGGTCGCGAAGGTGCGGGTCGACTCCCCCGAGCTGCTGACCGGTTATTACGACGCCGTCCACGCGCAGAGTCTGGAGGCGCTGCGCGGGGTGAGCGCGGCGGACCTGGAACGGGTCGTGGACACGAACTGGGATCCGCCGGTCACGATGGGCGTCCGCCTGGTCAGCGTCCTGGCCGACGATCTGGAACACGTCGGCCAGGCCGCGTATCTCCGGGGGCTGCGTCAGAGCGCGTAGCCCGGCAGGACGACGTCCTCGATGAGGGCCTCGCGCTCGTCGAACGGGATGAACGCGCTCTTGAGGGCGTTCACCGTGACCGTGCGCAGGTCCTCGACCGTCCAGCCCGCCTCCTGGACCAGCAGGGACATCTCGCGGGTCATCGTCGTACCGGACACCAGACGGTTGTCGGTGTTGAGGGTGACGCGGAAGCCGAGGTCCTTCAGGGCCGTGATCGGGTGCTCGGCGATCGAGGTGGCGGCGCCGGTCTGGAGGTTGGAGGTGGGGCACATCTCCAGGGCGATCCGGCGGTCACGGACCCAGCCCGCGAGCCGGCCGAGCTTGCCGTCCACGATGTCCTCGGTGATCCGGACGCCATGGCCGATGCGCTGGGCGCCGCAGACCTGGAGGGCCTGGTGGATGCTGGGCAGACCGTGGGCCTCCCCGGCGTGGATGGTGAACGGGACGCTCTCGCGGCGCAGGTGCTCGAAGGCGGCGAGGTGGTCGGCGGGCGGGAAGCCGTCCTCGGCGCCGGCGATGTCGAAGCCGACGACGCCCGCGTCACGGAAGGCGACGGCGAGGTCCGCCGCTTCGGCGACACGGTCGAACATACGCATGCCGCAGAGCAGGGTGCCGACGCGGACCGGGGTCCCGGCGGCCGCCGCCTTGGCCATACCGGCGGCGAGGCCCTCCTGGACGGTCTCGACGACCTCGCTCATCGCGAGCCCGCCCTGGGTGTTCAGCTCGGGGGCGTAGCGCACCTCGCCGTACACGACACCGTCCGCGGCCAGGTCGAGGACGTACTCCTCGGCGGTGCGCAGCAGGCCCTCGCGGCTCTGCATCACGGCGAGGGTGTGCTCGAAGGTGGCTATGTAACGCACCAGGTCGCCGGAGTTCGCGGCGTCGTAGTACCAGGCGGCCAGCTCGTCCGGGTCGGTGGTGGGCAGGGTGTGGCCGACCGCGTCCGCGAGCTCCACCACGGTGGCGGGGCGCAGGCCGCCGTCGAGGTGGTCGTGCAGCACGGCCTTGGGCAGCCGACGGATGGCTTCGATGTCTACGCGCGTAGCAGTCATGGTGCGTCTTTCCTTGGCAGGACGGGGCGGTACGGCGGGGCGGTGCGGTACTACGGGTGCGGCGGGGGCGGTGCGGTACGGCGAGTGTGGTGCGGTCCTCAGTCGGCGGGCTGGAGCAGGTCCCAGCGGTTGCCGTACAGGTCCTGGAACACGGCCACCGAGCCGTAGGGCTCGTGGCGCGGCTCCTCCAGGAAGGTCACACCGGCGGCGCTCATCCGGGCGTGGTCGCGGGCGAAGTCGTCGGTGTGCAGGAAGAAGCCGACGCGCCCGCCGGTCTGGTCGCCGACCCGGCCGCGCTGGGCCTCGCTCTTGGCACGGGCCAGGAGCAGACCGGTACCCCCGCCCTGTCCCGGCCCCGGCTCCACGACGACCCAGCGGGAGCCGTCGGGGCGCGGGGCGTCCTCGGCGAGCCGGAAGCCGAGGGCCTCGGTGTAGAAGCGGATCGCCTCGTCGTAGTCGTCGACGACGAGGGTGACCAGGGCGATGCGTCTCATCGGGGCCTTTCGGAGGGCGCGGTTAGCGGAAGAGGTTATACGTAAAACGTGCCGGGCGCCAGTCCCGCTCGGACCTAGGGCGGACGTCCGAGCCGGAGCGGGCCTCTGGACCGAGGCGGGGCCGGCCGCCGGATCGCTACCGTCCGGGTCATGAAGATCGACGAGCCTGCGCGCAGTGGTCGGGAACGCAGACGGGACGTGCTGGCGCGACTGGAGCGGGAGGCCGACATCTGGGTGGCCTCGGCGGACGCCGACGGGCTGCCGTGCATGGTCCCGCTCTGGTTCGTCTGGCACGCCGAGGCCGTATGGCTGGCCACCCGGCTGACCAACCCGACCGGCCGCAATCTGCGGGACCGGCGGCGGGCACGGCTGGCGTTCGCGGACACCCGGGACGTGGTGCTCCTGGACGGTTCCGTCGAGACGCACCCCGTCCAGGAGGTGCCGGTCGCGGCGGCGGAGGCGTTCCTCGCGAAACACGGGTGGGATCCGCGGGAGGACAGCCCGTCGTACGCCTTCTTCGAGGTGCGGCCCTGCGCGGTGCAGGCATGGCACGAGGTGCGGGAGCTGCCGGGTCGGCACATCATGCGGGACGGGGAGTGGGTCGTGTAGGGCCCCGCTGCCGGAGCCGGGCGGATCAGCCTGCCTTGGTGCGGGTCGAGTCTAGGCGGGTCAGCTCGTCGTCGGTCAGCCGGATCGCACCGGCCGCCACGTTGTCGACGAGGTGGTCGGGGTTCCCGGTGCCGGGAATGGCCAGCACGTGCGGGCCCTGGTGCAGTGTCCAGGCGATACGGACCTGCGCGGGGCTCGCGCCGTGCGCCCGCGCGACGGCCGTCACCGCCTCGTCGTGGTCCGTGGTCGCGCCCCGTTCGCCCGCGACGCCTGCCACCGCGTAGAACGGGACGTAGGCGATGCCCTGCTCGCCGCAGATACGCAGGAGTTCGTCGGGGTGGTCCAGGGCGTAGCGGTTCTGGACGCTCACCACGGGGGCGATGGCCTGCGCTTCGGCGAGGTGGCGGGGTTCGACGGACGAGATGCCCAGGTGGCGGATCAGTCCGGCCTCGCGCAGCTCGGCCAGCGCGCCGAAGTGCTCGGCGATCGAGTCCTGGCGCATGCGGCGCAGATACACCAGGTCCAGGTGGTCCCGGCCCAACTGGCGCAGGTTCTCCTCGACATGGCCGCGGAGGTCCTCGGGGCGGGCCGAGGTGCCCCACTCCCCCGTGCAGTCACGGAAGGGGCCCACCTTGGCGGCGACGACCAGGCCGTCGGGGTACGGGGCCAGCGCGGTGTTGATCAGCTCGTTGGCGGAGCGCAGCGACGAGAAGTAGAAGGCCGCCGTGTCGATGTGGTCGACACCGAGCTCGATCGCCCTGCGCAGTACGGCGATCGACCGTTGCCGGTCGCTCGGCGTGCCGTGGTGGAAGGCGGCGCTGCCCGTCAGCCGCATCGCGCCGAGGCCGAGGCGGTTGACGGTCAGGTCGCCCAGTTTCCAGGTGCCCGCGGCATCCGCGGTGATCGTTTCGGAGGTCATCAGCGGAGTGTCACACAGGGACCGCCGGTGGACGGTCCCTTTGCGGACTCATGGATCAGCCGTCCCAGGTCCAGTCCGCCACCTCCGGGAGGTCCGTGCCGTGTTCGCGGATCCATGCGTGGTGACGCAGCCGGACGTCCTCCATCGACTGGCGTACGGCCGCCGCGCGTACCGCGAGGCCCGGAACGCGGTCGATGACGTCCATGACCAGGCGGTAGCGGTCCAGGTCGTTGCGGACGAGCATGTCGAAGGGCGTGGTCGTGGTGCCGATCTCCTTGTAGCCGCGGACATGGAGACGCGGGTGGCCCGCACGGCGGTAGGCCAGACGGTGGATGAGCCAGGGGTAGCCGTGGTAGGCGAAGATCACCGGCCGGTCGGCGGTGAACAGTCCGTCGTACGCGAAGTCGCTCATCCCGTGCGGGTGTTCGTCGCCCGGCATGAGCCGTGCGATGTCGATGACGTTGACGACGCGCACGGCCAGCCGTGGCAGGTGGCGGCGCAGCAGCTGGGCCGCGGCCAGCACCTCCTGGGTCGGGATGTCGCCGGCGGCCGCGAGGACCACGTCCGGTTCACGGTCGCCGTTCTCCGTGCCGGCCCACTCCCAGATGCCTGCGCCGCGGGCGCAGTGCGCTTCGGCCTGCTCCATCGACAGCCAGTCGTGGCAGGGCTGTTTGCCGGCGACGATCACATTGACGTGGTCGCGGCTGCGCAGCGCGTGGTCGGCGACGGACAGCAGGGTGTTGGCGTCCGGCGGGAAGTAGACCCGGACGACCTCCGGGCTCTTGTTGAGGACGTGGTCGACGAAGCCGGGGTCCTGGTGGGAGAAGCCGTTGTGGTCCTGGCGCCACACGTGCGAGGTCAGCAGGTAGTTGAGGGAGGCGATGGGGGCGCGCCAGGGCAGTCGGCGGGTGACGCGCAGCCATTTGATGTGCTGGTTGACCATCGAGTCGACGATGTGGGCGAACGCCTCGTAGCAGGAGAAGAGTCCGTGGCGGCCGGTGAGCAGGTAGCCCTCCAGCCAGCCCTGGCAGGTGTGTTCGGAGAGGATCTCCATCACCCGGCCGTGCCGGTCGAGGTGTTCGTCGACGTCGAGGGTGCCGGCCTGCCAGGCCTTTCCGGTGGCGGCGTAGACGGCCTGGAGGCGGTTGGACTCGGTCTCGTCGGGGCCGACGATGCGGAAGTCGCGCCGGTCGGCGGTGGCGCGCATGACGTTCTCCAGCAACTCGCCCAGGACGCGGGTGGGTTCGTGGAGGGTGGCGCCGGGTTTGTCGACGGGGACGGCGAACCGTTCGAGGGGCGGCAGGGGCAGGGAGCGCAGGAGCAGGCCGCCGTTGGCGTGCGGGGTGGCGCCGAGCCGGCGCCTGCCTTCGGGGACACATGCCAGGACGTGCGGCTTCGGGCTGCCGTCGTCGTCGAAGAGGTCCTCGGGGCGGTACGAGCGCAGCCACTGCTCCAACTGCCGCAGGTGGTCCGGGTTGTCGCGTACGGCGGCCAGGGGGACTTGGTGAGCGCGCCAGGTGCCTTCCACCGGGAGGCCGTCGACCTCGGCGGGGCCGGTCCAGCCCTTGGGGGTGCGCAGCACGATCATCGGTGGGCGGCCGTGCTCGGCGATGCGGTCGAGCGCGGTGTCCAGGGCGTGGGCCATGGCGCGGTGGACGGTGGCCGGGTCGTCGCCGGTGACGTGGAGGGGGTCGTGGCCGTATCCCCGCAGGAGGGCGTCGAGTTCGTCCTCGGGGATCCGGGCGAGCACCGTCGGGCCCGCGATCTTGTAGCCGTTGAGGTGGAGGATCGGCAGGACGGCGCCGTCGTGTTCGGGGTCGAGGAACTTGTTGGAGTGCCAGGACGCGGCCAGTGGGCCGGTCTCGGCCTCGCCGTCGCCGATGACGCAGGCGACCACCAGGCCGGGGTTGTCGAGCGCGGCGCCGTAGGCGTGCGAGAGGGAGTAGCCGAGCTCGCCGCCCTCGTGGATCGAGCCGGGTGTCTCGGGGGCGACATGGCTCGGCACGCCGCCGGGGAACGAGAACTGGCCGAAGAGGCGGGCCATGCCCTGGGCGTCCCGCGCGATGTCCGGATACGTCTCGCTGTACGAGCCCTCCAGCCAGGAGTTGGCGAGGACGGCGGGGCCGCCGTGTCCCGGGCCCCAGAGGCACAGGGCGTCCAGGTCGCGGGCCTTGATGACGCGGTTGAGGTGGGTGTGGACGAGGTTGAGGCCGGGTGACGTGCCCCAGTGGCCGAGCAGCCGTGGCTTGATGTGCTCGGGGCGAAGGGGCTCGGTCAGCAGCGGGTTGGCCATGAGGTAGATCTGGCCGACGGCGAGGTAGTTCGCGGCCCGCCAGTGGGCGTCCAGGGAGGTCAGTTCCTCGTCCGTGAGGGCGCCGGGCGGGTGCGGGTGGCGGGGGTCGACGGACATGGGTCCCCTTCCGGTCGGGAGTCGCGGTGCGGGTCGACGGTGCCTGCCGTCCACCTTCGTCGCATCACCGGGTACCCGGCATGGGCCTCTTGGGCCAAAGCCGTGGAGCCTTCTACGGGATCTGCTGCCGGATCTGCTGCGGGATCTTTGCGGGATCTGCTGCGGTCAGGGTCGGTCGCCCCGGCTCCGGACCGTCCGCCACCGCGGGGCCTCGTCGTCGGGGACGTCCGGGGAGCCGAAGTGGAACGGCACCCCGAGGTGGTCGGCCAGGTCCCGGCCCGCTCCGGCGGCGACGGCGTTCGGCGGGTCCCCGTCACGGCGGTGGTGGACGGTCGCCAGGTGGCCTTCCCCTGCCGGGTCGTCCAGGACCGCGATCAGCTCCACGAACCAGTCGTGGACGGTGTCGCCGTCCCACACAGCCTCGACGGCGACGACACGGCCGGGCAGCGCCGCCGCACGGGTCGCGAGTGACGTCACGTCGAGCGGATCGGGCGGCCGACGCAGCACGCGGTCGCCGAGAGCCTCGTAGCGGGCCTGGACCACCCGCTCGGCGTCGTGCAGGCCCAGACCCAGTGGCCGCAACGCTTCCCACACGGACTTCACCGCCGTGATCCGTCGGTCGCGCAGCACGTCCGCGTCGACCTCCTGGCGGGTCCGTTCCTCCAGATAGGACCACCAGCCGCTCATGGGGCCACCGGCCGGGATCGAAGGGCGCGCGTCATGGCCGTACGGTACGTCGGTCGGCGACTCGGGAAGCGATCCGGATGCCGTACCCCGTGCGTCCGCTGACCGGTTCGGACTCGACGCGCACGAAGATCTCGAGGGGTGCCGGAAGCGCGGGCGGCTCCGGGTCAGACGCGTGTGCTCGGCGGGGTCGGTCACCACCGAAACCGACAGGTGTGGCAGAGCCGGTCGATGGCTGTCCGGGGCGGGAGCCGCACGCGCTCCTCCCGGTCGGGGGCGCGGAAGCCGTCGTCGGGGTGCGTGTCCCGCTGTGTTCGCCGGGTGTCGGGGGCCGTGCCTCCTGCTCCTGTGGGTCGGGGGTGGGGTTGAGGCGTCTTCGGTGCTCAGGGGGTCGCACGGCCGGAGTAGGGGCGGGCCCGGACCACCGTCACGTCGCTGTGGAGCTCGTCCGGTGGGATGTCCAGGTGGGCCCAGAGCGCGGCGGCGGCGAGGAGGCTGAAGGGGCGGTGCGGGGCGCAGTGCACGTCGGAGGTGAGGTCGGGCAGTCGTTCGGCCAGGGCGCGGGCGGCGGCCTCGGCGTCTGCGGCGTGCGGTCCTGACTGCGAGGGGACGGGTTTTCCGGCGCCGGAGACCAGTGCTTCGGCGAGCAGGAGGCGCGGGCCGCCGGAGGCCGTCCAGCGGTCCGGGCGGGTGGTGGCCGCCGTGCCGGGGAGGATGTCCGCCAGGCGCGCGAGCAGCCACGCCGCCTGGGCAACCCCGGTGGCCAGTACACCGGCGCCCGCTCCGGCCGACCAGGGGCGGTTGCCCTCCCCCGCGCGTGCCCGGCCCAGCTCCTGCCACCCGGCCGGGACCGGTACGGCCATCGGCGCCTCCAGCACGAGCGCGGCACGGCCGTCGGACGCGAGGCCCTCGGCCAGCGCCAGGACCGCCGTCTCCGGGTCGTTCCCCCGATCCGCGAGGGTCGGCGAGGGCGCGTCGACGGCGGCCCAGGCGAATCGGCCGAGGGCCACCGAACCGACGTCCACTCCTACAACACGTGTGTGCATCGCCCCAGTTCAGCACACACCCTGCTCAGCCGAGGGGCTTGTCCAGGACTGCCTTGCGGTGGCTGAACGTCTCGATCGAGTACCGGCCGTGGTAGTTGCCCATGCCGCTCTCCCCCACGCCGCCGAACGGCAGGTCGGAGACGGTCAGGTGGGCCAGGGGGAGGCCGAAGCCGAGACCGCCGGAGGAGGTTTCGGCGGCGAGGCGGTCGCGGGTGTCCTGCGAGGCGGTGAAGACGTACAGGGCGAGGGGCTTGTCGCGGTCGTTGATGAAGTCGATCGCCCCGTCGAGGTCGGGCACGGTGACGATCGGGAGGATCGGGCCGAAGATCTCCTCCCTCATGACGGGCGAGGCGGGGTCGACGTCGGCGAGGACAGTGGGCGCGATGTACTTCGTCGTACGGTCGCTCGCGCCGCCCACGACGACACGCCCCGAGTCGAGCAGCCCGCTCAGCCGGTCGAAGTGCCGTTCGTTGACGATCCGGCCGTACTCGCCGGAGGCCGAGGCGTCGCTGCCGTAGACGGCCTCGACCGCCTTGCGGAACAGGGGCTCCAGGGCCGCGGCGGTCTCCGGGTCGGTGAGGACGTAGTCGGGGGCGACGCAGGTCTGCCCCGCGTTGAGGAACTTGCCGCGGGCCAGCCGGTCGGCGACGACGGAGAGATCGGCGTCCCGGTCGACGAACGCCGGGGACTTGCCGCCGAGTTCGAGGGTGACCGGGGTGAGGTGCTCGGCGGCGGCGCGCATGACGATACGGCCCACCGTGCCGTTGCCGGTGTAGAAGATGTGGTCGAAGCGCTCGGCCAGCAGAGCCGTGGTCTCCGGGATGCCGCCCTCGACGACGGCGAAGGCCTCGGTGTCGAGGAACGCGGGCAGCAGCCGGGCCAGTACGGCGGAGGTGGCCGGGGCCATCTCGCTGGGCTTGACCACGACCGCGTTGCCGGACGCCAGCGCGCCGACCACGGGGGCGAGCAGGAGCTGGGCCGGGTAGTTCCAGGGGGCGATGACGAGGACGACGCCGAGCGGGTCGTACTGCGTCCAGGCGGTGGCGTCGGCGCCGAGGCGCGCGGGGACCGGGGCGGACTCGACGCGCAGCCAGTCCTGGAGGTGGTCGAGGGTGTGGTCGATCTCGCGGATCACGAAGTCGATCTCGGTGCGGTAGGCCTCGGTGGTGCTCTTGCCCAGGTCGGCGTGGAGGGCGGCGGCCAGGTCGGTGCCGTGCTCGGTGAGCATCTCTCGCAGTCGGCCCAGCTGACCGGTGCGCCATTCGACGGGCTTGGTGCGGCCGGTGCGGAAGGTCGCGCGCAGCCGGGCCACGATGTCGGCGGGCTGCTCGGGGGTGGGCTGGTTCACGATGCCTCGCTGGTGCTGCGCGGGCCGCTGGGCACGGCCTCGAACGGTTGGATGTAGTTACCAACCATTTCTACACCCGGATGCATTCCCGCACCACGCGAGCAACTTTGCGCTACGCCGTGATCACACCCGGGTGGACGTGTCGAGCGTGCTCGCCAGCCGGTCCAGCAGGCCGCGCAGCAGCTCGTCGTCGCCGTCGCTGAGCGCGGGCCAGTCCGCGCGGACCGCGCGGTCGACGCGGCGCCAGTACTCCTGGCCGCGCGGGGTGAGGTGGGCGAGGATGCGGCGCCGGTCCAGCGGGTCGACGCGGCGGTGGACGAGGTTCTGGTCGACGAGCTGGTCGACGAGCTTGGTCAGCGTCGGCGGCGGCAGGAAGGCGGACTCGGCTATCGCCGTCATGTGGTGCCCCTGCCCGTCGGCGAGCAGGCCGAGCACCCGCCAGGCGTCGAGCGAGCAGCCCTCCCCGTCCAGGACCGCCTGGAGGCGGCGCGCGGCCAGTCGCTCGGCCCGCGTCAGGAGCTGCACCAGGTCGCGGGGCTGACGCGGAGATGAGGTGGGCATCGCGCTCCTAGGTCACGGGGTGCGTACATCGTATGAGACAGGCTGGAGTTCACCGGGCGGACCCGAAATCATGACGCCATGTTCCGGCACGATCCCCCCGCAGCCGAGTGGTTCACGGCCGACGCCTCCGTGCTCGGCGTGGCCCTCGTGTTCCCGATGCAGGGGCCGGCCGGGATCTTCGGGCCCACCTGCGAGCTGTGCGCGCAGCTGGCGGCGGAGGAGGTCAACCGGGCGGGCGGGGTACTGGGGCGGGAGCTGCGGCTGCTGCCCGTGGACGGCGGCGGTTCGCCGCGGGAGATCGCCGACCATGTCGAGGCGCTGGTGGACCTGGGGGTCGTACAGGGGGTCACGGGCTGGCACATCTCCTCGGTGCGGCAGGCGCTGGCGCCGAGGATCGCCCATCGGGTGCCGTACGTCTACACCGCCCTGTACGAGGGCGGCGAGCACACCGCGGGCGTGTTCCTGACGAGCGAGACGCCGCGCGACCAACTGCGGCCCGCGATGGGACTGCTGGCGCACGAGCGCGGTGTGCGCCGGTGGTTCGTCGTGGGCAACGACTACGTGTGGCCGCGCCGTACGGCACGGGCGGCGCACGGGTACGCGCGCGAGTCGGGTGGGATCGTCGACGGGGAGGTGTATCTCCCGCTCGGCACCCATGACTTCGAGCCCGTGCTGCGGCGCATCGAGCGTGCGGAGGCGGACGCGGTGCTGATGCTGCTGGTGGGCAGCGACGCGGTGCGCTTCAACCGGGCCTTCGCCGCCTACGGGCTGCCCGCGCGCTGTCTGCGGCTCAGCACCCTCATGGACGAGAACATGCTGATGGCGAGCGGCCCTTCGGCCACCGAGGACCTGTACAGCACCGCCGGTTTCTTCGCCTCGCTCGCCAACCAGGACACCCTCGACTTCCACGGGCAGTACGCCGGACGCTACGGCGTCGAGGCGCCCGCGCTCGGCAGTCTCGGCGAATCCTGTTACGAGGGTGTGCTGCTGCTCGCCGCGCTGCTCAAGCGGGCCGGGACGCTGGATGTCACGGCGATCGGGGCGGCGGCCGGGACGGTGTCGTACGAGGGACCGCGCGGGCTCATGCATCTGCGGGGCCGGCATGTGCGCCAGCGGATCTACCTGGCGCGCGCCGACGGGCTGGACTTCGACGTCCTCACCGAGCTCGATCTTCACGGTTCCCGCACTTGACAGGTCCCCGGCACCGCCAAGATACTTCCCACAGAAAGTAATTAGAATGCCTCGGGCGAATTGTGATTTCTGTTTCTGAATGCAGATCACATGCCGCCAGGGGCGTTTTTTGTTGCCTCCGGGAAAGTCTGGTGAAACACCCCGGAAACAGCAGGACTTGAGTCTGTGGACCGCACTTCAGCAGGCAGTCACCCGAGGGGGTTGGTTTGTCCAGCGGTTCCAGCAGTTCCCGTATTCTCCGCCGACGTTTCCTGGCCGGCGGCGCCGCGCTCACCGCGGTGGTGGCCCTCTCCGCGTGCGGCGCGAAGACCGACGCGGCCGGTTCGTCCTCCGACAAGGCCGCGAAGATCGACGTCAGCGGTGACTCGGTCAAGGTCGGTCTGCTCAACTCGCTCTCCGGCACCATGGCGATCAGCGAGGTGACCGTACGCGACTCGCTGAAGCTGGCGATCGACGAGATCAACGCCTCCGGCGGCGTCCTCGGCAAGCAGATCAAGCCCATCAGCGAGGACGGCGCCTCGGACTGGCCGACGTTCGCCGAGAAGGCGCAGAAGCTCATCAAGGAGGACGGGGTCGCGGCCACCTTCGGCTGCTGGACCTCCGCCAGCCGCAAGGCCGTCAAGCCGGTCTTCGAGAAGAACAAGTCGCTGCTGTTCTACCCGGTGCAGTACGAGGGTCTGGAGGAGTCCCCGTACATCTTCTACACCGGCGCGACCACCAACCAGCAGATCGTCCCGGCGCTCGACTACCTCAAGAGCAAGGGCCTCAAGAAGCTCTACCTGGTCGGCAGCGACTACGTCTTCCCGCGCACCGCCAACAAGGAGATCAAGGCGTACGCGAAGGCCAACGGCATGACGATCCTCGGCGAGGACTACGCGCCGCTGGGCTCCACGGAGTTCTCCACGATCGCCAACAAGGTGAAGGCGTCGAAGGCGGACGCCGTCTTCAACACCCTCAACGGCGACTCCAACGTGGCCTTCTTCAAGGAGTACAAGTCCGCGGGCCTGACCGCCAAGACCATGCCGGTCGTCTCGGTGTCGATCGCCGAGGAGGAGGTCAAGTCGATCGGAACGCAGTACCTGGAGGGCCAGTTGACGGCCTGGAACTACTACCAGACCACCGAGGGCGCGGCGAACGCGAAGTTCGTGAAGGCGTACAAGGCCAAGTACGGCCAGGACAAGCCGACCAGTGACCCGATGGAGGCCGCCTACACCTCGGTCTACCTGTGGAAGGCGATGGTCGAGAAGGCGAAGTCCTTCGACCCGGAGAAGGTGAAGGCCGCCTCCGACGGCATCACCTTCGACGCCCCCGAGGGCACGGTCACCGTCGACGGCGCCTCGCAGCACGTCTACAAGACCGCCCGGATCGGCGAGATCGGCTCCGACGGCCAGATCAAGGAGGTCTGGAACTCCGGCAAGCCCATCAAGCCGGACCCGTTCCTCAAGGGCTACTCCTGGGCCTCCGGCCTCTCCTGACCGACCGTCACCGTCCGTGGGCCTCCGCCGAGGGGGCCCACGGCGTCCGTCTCCCCGGAGCCGCCGTATGACCGTGATCCTCGGTCAGACCTTCACCGGCATCAGCATCGGTGCCGTCCTGCTGCTCATCGCGCTCGGCCTCTCGCTCACCTTCGGCCAGATGAACGTCATCAACATGGCCCACGGCGAGTTCATCATGGCGGGCGCCTACACGACGTATGTCCTGCAGAAGTCCATTTCCAGCGCGGGAATTTCGCTGCTGGTCGCTCTTCCCGTCGCTTTTCTCGTCTCGGGCGCGCTGGGCGCGTTGCTGGAATGGCTGTTGATACGACGTCTGTATCTGCGGCCACTTGACACCCTTCTCGTCACGTGGGGCGTCTCGCTGATGCTCCAGCAGCTCGCCCGGGACATTTTCGGGGCGCCGAACGTGCAGACCCGGGCACCGGACTGGCTGACCGGGAACATCACGGTCATCGGCGGCGACGACCCGCTGACCTTCGCCAACAGCCGGCTGTTCATCCTGGGCCTGGCGGTCACGGCCGTGGTCGCGCTGTCGCTGACGCTGCGGCTGACCTCGCTGGGGCGCCGCATCCGGGCCGTGGTGCAGAACCGGGACCTGGCCGAGGTGTCCGGCATCTCCACGTCCGCCGTCGACCGTACGGCCTTCTTCATCGGTTCCGGGCTCGCGGGGGTCGCCGGGGTGGCGCTGACGCTGGTCGGTCCGATCGGGCCGACGATGGGCACCAACGTCATCATCGACGCCTTCCTGGTGATCGTGGTCGGCGGCATCGGGCAGCTCAAGGGCACGGTCATCGTCGCCTTCGTGCTGGGTGTGCTCCAGTCGGTCCTGGAGTACTCCACGACCGTCAGCGTCGCCAAGGTGCTGGTGCTCGTCGCCATCGTCGCGTTCCTCCAGTGGCGGCCCCAGGGGCTGTACACGCTGCGTACGAGGAGTCTCGTATGAACCTCCTGACAGGTCGCTCGGCACGGGCGTGGGCGGGTTTCGCCGGGGCCGCCGTCCTCCTCTTCGCCGTCGCTCCGCTCGCGCTGTCCGACTTCCGGCTCGGGCTGCTCGCCAAGTACCTGTGCACGGCCATGGTCGCCGTCGGCATCTGCCTGGCCTGGGGGCGCGGCGGACTGCTGACCCTCGGGCAGGGGGTGTTCTTCGGGCTCGGCGGCTACGCCATGGCGATGCATCTGAAGATCGCCGACGCCGGTCCCGGCAATCTGCCCGACTTCATGCAGCTGTACGGCACGGCCACCGAACTCCCCTGGTGGTGGAAGCCGTTCGAGAACCCGCTGTTCGCCCTCGCGGCGACCGTGCTGCTCCCGATGGCCGTCGCCGCGCTGCTCGGTCTGTTCATCTTCCGGCGCCGGGTCAAGGGCGCCTACTTCGCGATCCTCAGCCAGGCCCTCGCGGCCGCGCTGGCCATCTGGCTGATCGGCCAGCAGGCCACCACCGGCGGCACCAACGGGCTCACCGACATCCAGGGCTTCTTCGGCTACAGCCTGGACGACCCGGTCAACCAGCGGATGGTGTACTTCGTCATCGCCGCGGCCCTGCTGCTCCTGATCGTGATCGCCCGCCAGCTGATCAACAGCCGGTACGGCGAACTCCTCGTCGCCGTACGGGACTCCGAGGAGCGGGTGCGCTTCCTGGGGTACGACCCGGCGAACGTCAAGCTCGTCGCGTACGTCGTCGCCGCCGGCATGGCGGGGCTCGCGGGCGCGCTGTTCGTGCCGGCGGTCGGCATCATCTCGCCGGCGCTGATCGGCATCGTGCCGTCCATCGAGTTCGTGATCGGCGCGGCGGTGGGCGGCCGGGCCAGCCTGGTGGGTGCCGTCCTGGGCGCGGTGGCGGTCGCGTGGGCCAAGACCGCGCTGTCGGAGGAGTTCCCGGCGGCCTGGACCTACTTCCAGGGGCTGCTGTTCATCGTGGCGCTGGCCTTCCTGCCGGGTGGGCTCGCCTCCCTGGCGGTGCTGCTGAAGCGGCGCCGGGCGGCCACCGGGGAGAAGGCGACCGTGATTCCCGTAGGAGAGGCAGCATGAGCGGGCTCGAGATACGTCAACTGCGGGTGACCTTCGACGGGTTCACCGCCGTCGACGGTGTGGACCTCGACGTCGCGCCCGGCGATCTGCGCTTCCTCATCGGGCCGAACGGCGCGGGCAAGACCACCCTCGTCGACGCGGTCACCGGTCTGGTGAAGGCACAGGGTTCGGCGAGGTTCGGCGGCGCGGAGCTGCTCGGACGGCCCGTGCACCGGATCGCGCGGTCCGGGATCGGGCGGACCTTCCAGACGGCCACCGTCTTCGAGGAGTTGACGGTCCTTCAGAACCTGGACATCGCGGCGGGCTCGGGCCGCAGCATGTGGACCATGCTGCGGCGCCGCAAGGACGTCCCGGAAACCGTCGCGAAGGCGCTGGAGACCGTGGGGCTCACGGCCCTCGCCGACTCCCCCGCCGGAACCCTCGCGCACGGCCAGAAGCAGTGGCTGGAGATCGGCATGCTGCTCGTGCAGGACGTGAAGCTGCTGCTCCTCGACGAGCCGGTGGCCGGTATGAGCCACGACGAACGGCAGGCGACCGGTGAGCTGTTGCAGCGCATCAGCGCGGAGCGCACGGTCGTCGTCATCGAGCACGACATGGACTTCATGCGGTCCTTCGCGCGCAGCGTGAGCGTGCTGCACGCGGGCAAGGTGCTCAGCGAGGGCACGGTGGCGCAGGTGCAGGCGGACCCGAAGGTGCAGGAGGTGTACCTCGGGCACGCGGCGGCCGAGGAGGCCCCTGCCGTCGTACAGGAGGCGTGATGCTGCAGATCGAGGACGTCCGCGTCGGCTATCACCGCAGCACGGTCCTGCACGGGGTGTCGGTCGAGGTGCCGAAGGACGGCGTGGCCGCGGTCCTCGGGCACAACGGCGCGGGCAAGAGCACACTGTTGCGGGCCGCCGTGGGGCTGCTCAGCCCGGGCAGCGGGACGATCCGCCTGGACGGCGAGGACATCACGCGTCGCAAGCCGCACGAGCGGGTGGCGCGGGGGATGGCGTACGTCCCGCAGGGGCAGCAGTCGTTCCCGCACCTGACCACCGCGGAGAACCTCCAGCTCGTCGCGGACGGCCGCAGCCGCGGCAAGGAGGCGATCTCCGAGGCGCTGGACCTGTTCCCCGCGCTGCGGACCCTGTCCGGCAGGCGAGCGGGGCTGCTCTCCGGCGGTCAGCGGCAGCAACTCGCCATCGCCCGCGCTCTGGTGACGCAGCCTCGGCTCCTCCTCCTGGACGAGCCGACCGAGGGCATCCAGCCGTCGGTGGTGGCCGAGATCGAGGAGACGATCCTCGCGCTGGCCGCCCGGGGCGGGCTCTCGGTGCTGCTGGTCGAGCAGCACGTCGGGTTCGCGATGCGGGCGGCGCAGAAGTACTACGTCCTGGAGGCCGGGCGGGTCACGTCCTTCGGCGAGGGCGGCAAGGACTCGGAGCTCGCGGTGCGGGAGGCGCTCAGCGTATGAGGCGTTCGAGGTAGGCGCGCTCCGCCGGATTCCGGCTCAGGGCGATGGCCGCCTCGTACGCCCGTGCCGCCTCCGTGTCCCGGCCGAGGCGGCGCAGCAGGTCGGCGCGGACCGCGTGGAAGACGTGGTAGCCGTCGAGGCCGAGGGCGTCCACGAGGTCGAGGGCCGGTCGCGGTCCCTCGACCTCGGCCACGGCGACCGCCCGGTTCAGGGCCACGACGGGGCTGGGGGCCAGGGCGGTCAGCTGGTCGTACAGCTGGAGGACCTGGGTCCAGTCCGTCGGCGGTCCGTCGCTGTGGACGGCCTGGACGGCCGCCTGGATCTGGTACGGACCGGGCTGGTTCCGGCGCAGACACCGGCGTACGAGATCCTGCCCCTCGGTGACCAGGGCGTGGTCCCAGCGCTCGCGGTCCTGCTCGGGCAGCGGCACGAGCACGCCGTCGGTGTCCTCGCGGGCGGCCCGGCGGGACTCCACGAGGAGCATCAGGGCGAGCAGGCCGGTGGCCTCGGGCTCGTCCGGCATCAGGTCGGTGAGCAGGCGGCCGAGGCGGAGCGCTTCGGCGCACAGGTCGGCCGTGCCCTCGTTGAAGATCAGGTAGATCACGGCGAGGACCCCGCGCAGCCGGTCCGGGAGGTCGGCGTCGCGGGGTACCCGGTACGGGATCCGGGCGTCGCGGATCTTCGCCTTGGCGCGGACCAGACGCTGGGCCATGGTCGGCTCGGGGACGAGGAAGGCGCGGGCGATCTGCGGTGTGGTGAGCCCGCCGAGGAGGCGCAGGGTGAGGGCGACCCGGGCCTGCGGCGCGAGCGCGGGATGGCAGCAGGTGAAGATCAGGCGGAGCCGTTCGTCGCGCACGGGGCCCTCCTCGGGCGGCGCGTCAGAGGTGAGGAGCAGGGCGGCCTCGGCGTGTCGGCCGTCCCGTTTCGCCTCGCGGCGCAGCCGGTCGATCGCGCGGTTGCGGGCGGTGGTGATGATCCAGCCGGCCGGGCTCGGTGGCACTCCGGTCTCCGGCCAGCGCCGCACGGCCGTGGTGAAGGCGTCCTGCACCGCTTCCTCGGCGAGGTCGATGTCGCCGAGGAAGCGGACGAGGACGGCGACGGCCCGGCCGTACTCGGCGCGGAAGACGGCCTCGACGTCGACGGGCGGTGGCATCAGTCCTCGGCCTGGTGCAGGAACGGGCGCACCTCGATGGGCAGGGTGGTGGCCCGCATCGCCTTCCGGCCCCATTCCAGGGCCGCGTCCAGGTCGGGTGCCTTGATGAGGCAGATGCCGCCCAGGTACTCCTTGCCCTCGGCGTACGGTCCGTCGGTGATCAGGACGTCGCCGTCCCCGGGGCGCAGCACGGTGGCCGTGTCGGGGCCGTGCAGTCCGCCGGCGAAGACCCAGGAGCCGGCCTCGCGCAGTTCCGCGTGGAAGGTGTCGAGGTCCCGGACGATCTCCGCCATGGCCTCGGGTCCGGGCGGCGTTCCGTCGGTCGGGGTGATCACACTGAGCAGGTAGTACTGCATGACGTCCTCCTTGGTGCCGTGTCGTTCTCTCAGCTCCTACACGAACGGCTCACCCCCGGATCGACACCGCGCACGACGACATCGGGAGAATCTTTTCCATGACCATCGCACCGCACCCGCTCGTCGTCCGCACCCAGGAGCTCGCCGACCGCCTCCTCGCCCCGCAGGCGGCGCGGGTCGACCTGGCGGAGGTGCCCGTGAGTCATGTCGCGGAGATCAGGCGGTCAGGGCTGCTCGGGGTGAGCGCGCCGCCGGAGTACGGCGGGGCGGGCGCCCCCGACTCGGTGGCTCGGGAGGTCCAGGAGATCCTGGCCGGTGCGTGCTGCTCGACCTGGTTCGTGCAGACCCAGCACCACACCCCGGTGCGGCTGCTCGCCAAGTCGCAGCTCCCGGTCCGGGAGCGCCTGTTGCGTCCCTTGGCCGCCGGTGAGCTGCTGGCCGGGATCGCCTACGCGCATGTCCGCGCGTTCCCCCGCGTCCCCGTGCGGGCGACGGCGGAGCGCGACGGCTGGCGGTTCGACGGGACCGTGCCCTGGTACACCGGCTGGGGTCTGAACGACGTGATGCTGCTCGCGGGCGTGACCGACTCCGACGAGATCGTGTTCGCCTTCGCCGACGCGCGCGAGCAGCCGGGGGTGCGTGCCTCGGAGCCGATGCGGCTGGCGGCGCTCACGGCCGCCCGTACGGTCTCCCTGGAGCTGGCGGGCCTGTGGCTGCCCGGGGAGAGCGTGGTGCTGCGCACGCAGCAGGAGAAGTTCGCCCTCGTCGACCTGCCCCGGAGCACCAACGCCTCACCGGCCGTGTTCGGCGTGACGTATGCCGCGCTGCGGGTGCTGGAGTCCAGTGGTGAGGGAGCGACGGCCCAGGAGATCCGCGGGCAGGTCGACGAGGTGCGGCGACGGGCGTACGAGCTGGCCGATCACCCCGTCGCGCACGAGCGCGTCGAGGAACGGCTGGCGCTCAGGACACGGTCGTACGACCTGATGCGGGCGGCCACGACCGCCGCGGTCGTGGCCGGCGGCGGGCGCACCATGGACGTACGCCATCCCGCCCAGCGGCTGGTCCGGGAGGGGATGTTCTTGCTGGTTCAGGGGCAGACGTCGGTGGTGCGGCGGGCGCACCTGCACGCACTCACCGATCTCCGGGAGTCCTGATGACCGACCGCGGACCGGTTCAGGGAACAGCGGCTGCCGCATGTCGTCCCCGCCCACGAGGAACTCGTCCTCGCGCGCTACGAGTACGAGCTCACGCCCGGCGGCCGGTAGGCCGACCGCGGCTGAGCGGGTCCGGGGAAGTCGGCTGGGTTCGGCCGCGCCCCAAAGGGGCGCGGGGAACTGCGCGACCAGCCACGACGGCGCCGCGGACGGACAACGACCCATAGCCGTACATCCAGCGGAGCGCTCAGCTCGCGAACGGGACCTGTGCCGAGGGCGCGGGTCGCTCGGCGAACGGGTGCTGCCAGAGTCCCTGTGCGGCGAGCCGGGGCAGGACGCCCTCGCCGAACCAGTACGCCTCCTCCAGGTGCGGATAGCCGGAGAGGACGAACTCGTCGATGCCGAGGGCGTGGTACTCCTTGATCCGTTCGGCGACCTCGTCGTGGCTGCCGACCAGGGCGGTGCCCGCGCCACCGCGGACCAGGCCGATGCCCGCCCAGAGACTGGGGTGGATCTCCAGGCCGTCCCGGCTGCCGCCGCTGTGCAGGGCGAGCATCCGCTGCTGTCCCTCGGACTCGCTGCGGGCGAGGCCTGCCTGGACGGACTTCACGGTCGCCGGGTCGAAGCCCGCGAGGAGGCGGTTCGCCTCGGCCCACGCCTGGTCGGAGGTGTCGCGAGTGATGACGTGCAGCCGGATGCCGAAGCGGAGGGTGCGGCCGCGCTTCGCGGCGAGCCCACGGATCCAGGCGATCTTCTCGGCGACCGCGGCCGGCGGCTCGCCCCAGGTCAGGTACACGTCGACGTGCTGTGCGGCGACCTCGCCGGCGATCGGCGAGGAGCCGCCGAAGTACACCTCGGGGACCGGGTCGGGCACCCGGGCGAGCCTGGCGTCCTCGACCTGGATGTGCTCGCCCTTGAGGTCGACCGTCTTCCCCTCCCACAACCCCCGTACGACTTCCAGGAATTCGCCGGTACGGCGGTAGCGGTCGTCCTTGTCGAGGAAGTCGCCGTAGGCCCGCTGCTCATGGCTCTCGCCGCCGGTGACGACGTTGAGCAGGAGCCGTCCGCCGCTCTGCCGCTGGAAGGTGGACGCCATCTGCGCGGCGAGGGTCGGTGAGACGAAGCCGGGGCGGAAGGCGACCAGGAACTTCAGCCGTTCGGTGTTCTGGCTGACCATGGCGGTGGTCAGCCACGCGTCCTCGCACCAGGCACCGGTCGGGGTGAGCGCGCCGACGAAACCGAGGTCCTCGGCGGCGCGGGCGATCTGGCTCAGGTAGGCCACCGTCGGCGGCCGGTCGCGCCCGGAAACCGTGGCCGGGGTGCCGTGGCCGCCGCCGACGACGTGCCGGCTGTCCCCGTTGGTGGGGAGGAACCAGTGGAAGGTGAGGGACACGTGGGGGTCTCCGATCAGGGTCTTCGGGATCTTCGGGGTCAGAGCAGACCGTGGCGGGGCGGCCTGGTGCCGTTGAGCACGTACCGGCCGATGTGCTGGATCTTCCAGCGGGTCGGGTCGTGCAGGGTGTGGGTGCGGGCGTCACGCCAATGACGGTGCAGGTTGAGGGAGTTGAGCGCCGAGCGGGTGCCGGAGACCTCGAAGAGCGCGCTCGCCACCTCGACGGCCGCCTCGGCGGCCCGCACCTTGGCGGCGGCCACGGCGATCGACGCCTCGGCCGCCGAGTCGTCGCTCAGGTCGGCCTGCGCCGCTTCCACGGCGCGCGCCGCCTCCCGCAGCAGCGCCTCCGAGGACCGTACCTGGAGGGCGAGTTCACCGAACCGCTGGATCAGCAGGGGGTCCTCGGCGGCCGTCTCCAGGCCGCTCTCGAACCAGGGCCTGCTCTTCGTCCGCACGAACTCCGCCGCCTGCGCCAGCGCTCCCTGGGCGATCCCGGCGTCGATGGCGGCATGCAGCAACTGGGCGACGGCGCCATGGAGTTGGGGGCCCTCGAAGGTGAGGTGATGGGGCAGGACCCGGTCGGCCGGGACCTCGACGCCTTCGAGGCGGACCGTGCCGCTGGCGGTGGTGCGCTGGCCGAGGCCGTCCCAGTCGTCGATCACGGTCAGGCCCGGCGCGTCCCGGGGCACGTACGCGACGTGCAGTTCGTCGTCCTCGGCGCGGGCGAGCACGGGGATCCAGTGCGCGAAGAGGGCACCGGTGGAGTAGTGCTTGACGCCGTCGAGGACGTACGTGCCGTCGGGTCGCGGTGTCAGACGGGTGCGGATGTCCTGGACGTGCCGGGTGCCCGCCTCCGACTGGGCGTTGCCGAAGCGGCGGCCGGAGAGGAGTTCGGCGAAGAAGAACTTCCGTTGTTCCTCGGTGCCCTGACGACGGATCACGTTGACGTAGGCGAAGTGGCTCTGCGGGATCTGCGCGAGGCTGCCGTCGGCCGAACCGAGCAGCCGGAAGATCTCGGCGAGGGTCCGCGGGCCGACGTCCGCTCCCCCGTGCTCCGCGGGGACGGTGACGGCCAGCAGCCCTGACGCGGAGAGGCGGTCCAGCTCGGCGCGCGGCAGCCGGCGTTCGGTGTCCCGCGCGGAGGCTCCCGCGCGGAACTCCTCGGCCAGGGCGGCCGCGACGGCGAGCGCCTCCGTGTCGTCGGCGATCACATGGGCGGTCATCCGGGTCAGCTCGCCGCGGCCAGGACCGGGGTGCGGCCCAGCGCGGACGAGAACTGGTCGACCACCTGGGCGAGCGCCTCGGTCGTGGCCGCGGCGACGCTCAGCGTGCCGTCCTCGTGCACGCTGATGTCCTTGTCGAGGGTGAACCAGCCCTGGACGATGTGCGCGGCGCCCATGGAGTTGAGCACCGGGCGCAGCGCGTAGTCGATGGCGAGGACATGGGCCGTGGTGCCCCCGGTGGCCAGCGGGAGCACGGTCTTGCCGGTGAGGGCGTACTGCGGGAGCAGGTCGAGGAGGGCCTTGAGGACTCCGGAGTACGAGGCCTTGTAGACGGGGGTGGCGACGACGACCCCGTCGGCGCGGGCGAAGAGCTCGGTGGCCTCGACGATCGCGGGGTGCTTGAAGTCGGCGCCGAGGAGGGCCTCGGCGGGGATGGTGCGGACGTCGAGCGGGATCACCTGGTGCCCTTGCGCGGTCAGCCGCTGGTCGAGGTGGCGCAGGAGACGGTTGGTGCGGGAGGAGGCGGAGGGGCTGCCGGAGACGGACAGGACGGTGGCCATGCGGTCCTCTTTCGGGGAGGAAGGGCGGGGCGCCCCCGGTTCAGGAGGGGGCGCCCCTGGGGAAGCGGTCAGGAGTACCAGGTGGGCTCGGGCAGTTCGCCTTCCAGGACCCAGCGGCCGACCTCGCGGCGCTTGTAGGCGACCGGGTCGTGCAGGGTGTGCGTGCGGACGTTGCGCCAGAACCGGTCGAGTCCCTCGTCGGAGGCCGTGGAGCGGGCTCCGGTGGCCTCGAAGACGCGCTGGGAGATCTCCAGGGCGACGTCCGTGGCCCGCGCCTTCACGGCCGCGACCCGCACCTCGAAGTCGCCGCGGGCCTGCTCGGTGACCGCGTCGGGGTCGTCGTGCAGCCGCTGCCCCTCGGCGGCGACGGTGTCGGCGAGCGCCTCGGCCGCCCACAGCTTCGCGGTGAGGTCGCCGTAGAGGTCGATGACGTAAGGCTCGTCGACCGCGCGCTCATGGCCGCCGTGCAGCCAGGACCGGGACTTCTCCCGGGTGTAGGCGGCGGCCGTCTCCAGGGCGCCGCCCGCGATGCCCAGGTAGAAGTTGACGAAGACGAGCTGGATGGTGGGGACGTTGAGGGTGTTGTAGGTCCGCGGCTGGAACACCTTGTCGACGTATCCGGCCGCCGACGACCACGGTGTGCGCACCCCGTCGAGGGTGACGCCGCCGCTCTCGGTGAGCCGCTGGCCGATGTTGTCCCAGTCGTCGTGGAAGGTCAGGCCCGCGGAGTCGGAGGGCACGATGGCGAAGACGTGGTCGTCGGTGCCTTCGAGGACGCCTTCCAGGACGGTGACGTCGGAGACCTTGCTGCCGGTGGAGAAGGTCTTGCGGCCGGTGAAGACGAGGTCGTCGCCGTCCTCGGTGACGGTCACGTCCTTGTCGCGCGGGTTGACGGCGCCGCCGAAGAACCAGCGGTTGCGGGCGGCCTCGGCCTCCACGTGCTCCCACTGCTCGCGGGTGCCGACCAGACGGGCGGCCCAGTTCCACAGGTAGTGGTAGCCGAGGAGCTGGCCGATGGAGCCGTCGGCCTTGGCGACCTCGCGGACGACGCGGTACGCGGTCGGCCAGTCCTGGCCCGCTCCGCCGTGCTCCGTGGGGCCCAGCAGGGTGACGAGGCCGGAGTCCTTGAGCAGTCGGACCTCGGCGTAGGGGGTGGCGCCGGCCCGGTCGCGGGCGGCGGCGTCGGTGGCGAGGACGGCGGCGACCTCGGTGGCGCGGGCGATCCAGTCCTGGGCGGTCTGGGGGGCGGGACGGTTGTGCCAGTCGGTGTTCGTGGCGGTGCTCATGTCGGTGACCTCCTCAGACCTGGGCGGGGACGGACTCGGGGAGCTCGGCCTCCAGTTCACGGACCAGCGGCAGGACGCGCCTGCCGAAGTACTCGACCTCCTCGTGGTAGTGGAGGAAGCCGAGGAGGAGCAGGTCGACGCCGAGCTTCTTGTAGGCGACGATCCGCTCGGCGATCTGCTCGGGCGTACCGATGAGGCCGGTGCGGAAGCCGTCGTTGTACTGGACGAGGTCCTCGAAGGAGGAGTCCTGCCACATGCCCTTCTTGTCGGCCGTGGACTGGCCCGCCTGCTTCACCGCGGCGCCGAAGCCCTCGACGGCCTCGGTGTCGGCCTTGGCGACGATCTCCCGGAGGGTGTCGCGGGCCTCTGCCTCGGTGTCACGGGCGATGAGGAAGGCGTTGAGTCCGAACTTCGGTGCGGTGCGGCCGACTTCGGCGGCGGACTTGCGGACGTCGTCGATCTGTTCGGTGACTCCGTCGAAGTCCTTGCCGTTGGAGAAGTACCAGTCGGAGACCCGGCCGGCCATCTGCCGGGCGGCGCTGGAGTTGCCGCCCTGGAAGATCTCCGGGTGCGGGCGCTCGGCGGTGTTGAGGGGTTTGGGCTTGAGGGAGAAGTCGCGCAACCGGTAGAAGTCACCGGCGAGTTCGGTGTGGTCCTCGGTCCAGATCTGGCGCAGTGCGCGGATGAACTCCTCGGAGCGGCGGTAGCGCTCGTCGTGCTCCAGCCAGGGCTCGCCGAGGGCGGTGAACTCGCCCTTGAACCAGCCCGATACGACGTTGACGGCGAAGCGGCCCTTGGAGAGGTGGTCGGCGGTGGCGCCGAGCTTGGCGAGGACGCCGGGGTGCCACAGGCCGGGGTGGACGGCGGCGATGACCTTCAGGCGCTGGGTGGCGAGGAGGAGGGCGAGGCTGAAGCTGGTCGACTCGTGCTGGTACTCGGCGCCGTAGCTGGCCATGTAGCGGACCTGGCTGAGCGCGTAGTCGAAGCCGTTGTTCTCGGCGAGGACGGCGAGTTCGCGGTTGTAGTCGTAGCCCCAGTCGGTGCGCTGCTCGATCCTGCTGGTGACGAGGCCACCGCTGACGTTGGGGACCCAGTAGGCGAATTTCACGGGCTCTGCGGGCATGCGGAACTCCAGTTGCGGAATGTTTTCGAGCACGCCGAATTCAAGAAGCGCATGGGCATGGTGAATTCAGGCGGGAAATGGCGAAAACGCGGCGGATCTCGGAGGGAGGATCAGGCCGCGGGGCAACAGGAGGCGCTGGAGACGCGCGCGAGGTCGACATGGCGTCGCCGCGTGAGGTCCAGTCGCATCATCATGTTCTCGATCGTGACAGCCGCCGGTCCGGGCCGTCAAGGTAAACCCGACCGGTCTCGTATCGCGGACCATTGAATTTCACGAAGGTGTGACAGGGAAACCCTTGAACGCGCCGGGAAATGGGCCGCATTCTTCGTGCCATGCGGACCGAACAGCTCGAATACATCGCCGCGGTGACCCGGCTCGGTTCCCTGCGCCGGGCCGCGGAGGAACTGCGGCTTTCCCAGCCCGCGTTGAGCGAGACGGTGCGGAACCTGGAACGCGAGCTGGGCGTGGACCTCCTGGAGCGCAAGCGCACGGGCGCGACGATGAGCGCGGAGGGCCGGGAGCTGCTGCCGCACATCATCAATGTGCTGGACGCGGTGGACCGGCTGCGGTCGGCGGCGGGTGAGCAGCACCGCATCAGCCGGATGGTGCGGGTGGGGACGGTGAACGCGGCGACCGTGCCGCTGCTGATCCCGGCGGTGCGGGAGTTCCGCGCCACGCATCCCGTGACCCAGGTCGAGGTGGTCGGCGCTCAGCAGAGCGACATCCACCGGGCGCTGATCGAGGGCGGTTTCGATCTCGGCCTGGTCAATCATCTGGAGGGCGACGACGTGCCGGCCGAGCTGGAGAGCACGGAGCTGCTGCGCGGCCGCCCGGTGGTGTGCCTGCGGCCCGACAGTCCGCTGGCCGCACGCACCGCCCTGTCGGTGACCGACCTCCTGGACACACCGCTGATCGCGATGCGCTCGGGCTATGTCATGCACCGCTATGTGCACCGGCTGCTGGAGGGCCGGGCACCCTCGTTCTCGTACTCCACCGACGGCGCCGAGATGGGCAAGCTGATGGTGGCGGAGGGGCTCGGGGTGACGGTGCTGCCGGACTTCAGCGTCGTGGACGATCCGCTGGTGCGCGGCGGCGCGCTCACCCACCGCCCGCTCACCGACGACTCGACCCGTGTCCTGCTGATG
Source organism: Streptomyces sp. S3(2020) (assembly GCF_013044505.1). Taxonomy (GTDB): domain Bacteria; phylum Actinomycetota; class Actinomycetes; order Streptomycetales; family Streptomycetaceae; genus Streptomyces. Next base: position 32,851 of record NZ_JABERD010000034.1, read on the forward strand.
CTCCAGCGCCGCCGCGCGGACCCGGTGCCGCGCGCGGTGCAGGATCTGCACGACGCGTTCGTGGCACGGGCCGGGGTGCTGGTCTCAGGGGTCTCAGGAGGCTGAACGCCGGGCGCCCTTGTCAGCCGGGGGCGGGATCACGGACTCCCAGTGGACGGCTCGATCGCACCACCGGTGCAGGAGCGTGCGGTCGTGGCCGACGGCGAGCAGGCCCGCGCCGGTGCGCTCGCGGTACTCCTCGACCGCCCGGACCAGCGCGGCACTCGTGGACGCGTCCAGCATGGCGGTCATCTCGTCGCAGATCAGCCAGCGCGGGCGCAGGGCGAGCGCACGGGCGAGGCAGCCGCGTTGCAGCTGGCCGTCGCTGAGTTCGTGGGGGCGGCGGTGCAGCAGGTCGGGGGTCAGGCCCACGGTGGTGGCCAGTTCGGCGACACGGTCCACCGCCTCGCCCCGGCGGCCCGTCGCGCGCAGCGGTTCGGCGATCAGGTCGGTGAGGCGCAGCCGGGGGTCCGCGGAGAGTCTGGGCTGCTGGAAGACGACACCGAAGGCCGTGCGCTGCTCGCGTGGCGCGCGGTGACGCCAGCGGTGCACCTGTTCGCCGTCCAGGAGCACGGCTCCGGAGTCGGGGCGGTGCAGCAGGGCCGCGACGCGCGCGAGGGTGGACTTGCCGCAGCCGCTGGGCCCGAGCAGGCCGACGGCCTCGCCGGGGGCGACGGTCAGGGAGGCGTCCCGGACCACGGGGATGCGGCGGTCGTATCCGGCGGTGACGGCACGCAGTTCAAGCACGGATGTCCTCCGGCACGTACGGGTGGTGGCAGGCGACCGCGGCCGCCATCCGCGGCCGGTCGGCGCACGCTTCGGTGGCCCGGTCGCAGCGGGCGGCGAAGGCGCAGCCCCCGGGAAGGTCGCCGAGTTCGGGCGGCAGGCCGGGGATGGGGGTGAAGGCGCGGTCGGGCAGGGCCTGGAGCAGGCCGCGGCTGTAGGGGTGACGGGGGCCGTGGGTGCCGAAGAAGGCGTCGGCGTCGGCCAGTTCCACGATGCGGCCCGCGTACATGACCGCCACGCGGTCCGCGATCCGTTCGGCGGCGACCAGGTCGTGGGTGATCATCAGCAGGGCCCGGTCGGCCTCGTCCACATGGCGTCGCAGCTCGTCGACGGTGTGGTCCACCAGGTCACGGTCGAGTCCCGTCGTCGGTTCGTCGGCGAGCAGCAGGGGTGCGTCGCCGACGAGGGCGAGGGCGGTCGCGGCGCGTTGGGCGAGGCCGCCGGAGAGTTGGTGGGGGTGGCGGTCGAGGTGGTCGGCGGGGAACGCGGCACGTCCGGCGACGGCCTCGGCGGCGCCACGCACCGCCGCTCGTCCGCGTACGCCGGTCAGCTCACCGATGGTCTCCTCCAGTTGGGAGCGGATCGTCCGCACCGGGGTGAGGTGGGCGGCCGGGCTCTGCGGGATGAGTCCGATACGACGGCCCCGGACCGTGCGGGCCAGGGTGCGCTCGTCCGCGGCGAGCAGGTCGAGGTCGCCGAGGCGGGCCTCGCCTGCGGTCTGCGCGTTGGCCGGGAGCAGGCCCAGCAGGGCGGAGGCCAGGACGGACTTGCCGCATCCGCTCTCCCCGATCAGCGCCAGGCACTCCCCCGCCGCCACGTCGAAGTGCGCGTCGGTGACGGCGGCGACACGGCGTCCGCCGGGCATCAGGAAGCGGACCGACAGGCCGCGTACCGACAGGACGGTGGCGGTCACAGCATCAGCTCCGATCGTCTGCGGGGGTTGATCCGCTCCCGCCAGGCCCCCGCGAGACCGGCGATGGCGAGGGTCGGGACGATGAGGAACAGGCCCGGGAAGAGCGTCGGCCACCACTGCCCGGCGAGCAGCGAGCCACGGGCGTCCTCGACGAGGTTGCCGAGACTCGCCATGTGGGCGGGCAGCCCGAGTCCGAGGAAGGACAGCGCCGACTCGTGCCACATGGCGTGCGGCACCATCAGGACGGCGGCCAGCGCGGCCTGCGGCAGCACGGCGGGCAGCAAGTGCCGTACGGTCACCCGCCACCTCGACGCACCTCCCGAGACGGCGGCGTCGATGTACGGGCGCGAGCGCAGGGACAGCACCTCGGCACGGACGATCCGGGCGGTCGACAGCCAGTGGGTGAGCCCGACCGAGACCACCACCGGCCAGATGCCCGGCCGGAACATCGCGACGATGAAGATCCCGAGCAGCAGGTGGGGTACGGACGAGAAGGTGTCGACGAGCCGCATCACGCCCCGGTCGACCCAGCCGCCCAGCGCCCCGGCCGTGGCGCCGACGGCCGTCCCGATCACGGTCGCCGTCAGCGCCGCCACCACACCGACGAGCAGGGACACCCGCAGTCCGTGGACACAGCGCAGGAGCAGGTCGCGGCCCACGTCGTCGGTGCCGAACGGGTGGGACCGGGACGGTGGCCGCAGTTTCGACGCCAGGTCGACGGCCTGCTGGTCGAGCGGGACCAGGAGCGGCACGAGCAGCACCGCCAGGACGGTCAGGGCGACCAGCGCTACGGAGGTACGCACCCGGACGACCCGGGTGGAGCGGCAGCGGGTGCCGTACGACCGCCACTGCCGCTCTTCCACCGTGGCCTCAGCCATGGGAGTCACATCTCACTGAGCTTCACCCTCGGGTCGAAGAGTCCGTACAGCACGTCGGCGAGCAGATTGCCGAGCAGGACGGCGGCGGTGGCCAGCGTGGTCAGGGCGGCCAGCAGCGGGAAGTCGACGGCGGTGGCCGCCCGGACCGTGGCCGCGGCGATGCCCGGCCAGCTGAACACGCTCTCCACCAGCAGGGCCCCGGTGATGAGTTCGGGGACACGGGAGCCGATCAGGGTCAGCACCGGCAGCAGTCCGGAGCGCAGGGCGTGACCGAACAGCACAGTGTGTTCGCTCAGGCCCCGGGCGCGGGCGCCGCGTACCGGGTCCTCCGCGAGCGCGTCGGCGACGCCCTGACGGACGTACAGCGTGAACCACGGGAGCTGGGAGACGGCGAGCACCCCGGCGGGCAGGACGAGGTGGGTGGCGACCTGGCCCGCGGTGACCTGTTCGCTGGCGGTGTCCGTGAGGCCGCCCGCCGGGAGGATGTCCAGCCTGAGGGCGAACAGCCAGATGACGAGCAGGGCGACCCAGAACACCGGGGCCGCCGACAGGGTGTAGGCGAGCGAGGTGACCGTGCGGTCCAGCCAGCCGCCCTGACGGTGGGCCGCGAGCGCTCCGAGGAGGGTGCCCGCCAGTACGGCCACGACGAACGCGACCGCGCACAGCAGCGCGGACCAGACCAGGCGTTCGCCGATCACCTCGGTCACCGGTTGCCGCATCACGCTGGACTGGCCCAGATCGCCGCCGAGCGCGGAGGTGAGCCAGTGCCACCAGCGCTCGGCGAAGGGCTGGTCCACACCGAGGTTGGCCCGCAGCCGGTCCAGGGTCTCCTGGTCGGCGCCCAGGGCCGCGGTCCCGGCGTAGGCCTTGACCGGGTCGAAGGGGGAGGCGGCGGCGATCGCGAAGACGCCGAAGGTGACGACCAGGAGAACGGGGACGGCGAACAGGGCCCGCCGGCCCGCCAGTCGGACCATCGCTCCCCAGGGGAGTCGGGTCACTTCTTCGGCTGCCAGTCCTCAAGGTTCCACCAGGGGCCGCTGGCGAAGCCGTGCTCGTGCGGTTCCAGCTGGGTGGTCAGCCCTTCCCAGCGGTCGGCGAGCACGTAGACGTGGTCGATGTGGGTGAGGAAGGTGGAGCCGGGGTTCTTCACCAGCTCGCGCTGGAGGGTGTCGTACGCCTTCGTCCGCGTCGCCGTGTCGCTGCTGCGGCGGCCGGTGTCGAGGGCCTTGTCGACGGCCGGGTTGTCGTAGCGGCCCATGTTGTTGAAGCCGTTCCCGGCGAGGGAGGAGTGCAGGAGCGTGTAGAGGCCGAAGTCGGGGTCGCCGGTGCTGCCGCCGCCCGCGAGGACCGCGTCGTCCTTCATCCGCGGCTCGATGACCTCCCAGGTGGCGCTCTCCACCTTCACCTCGATGCCGGTCTTCTTGGCGTCGGAGGCGTAGGCGAGGGCGTGGTCCTGGCGGACCTTGTCGCCGGAGGGGTAGAGCAGGGTGAAGGACGCCTTGCGGCCGTCCTTGACGCGGACTCCGTCGCCGCCGGCCTTCCAGCCCGCCGCGTCCAGGATCCGCCCGGCCTTGTCCAGGTCCTGGCCGTGTTCGATGCCCTTCGCGAACCAGGGGTCGTCGACGGGCAGCGGCCCGTAGGCGGCGCGGCCCGCGCCGTCGAGGATCTTGTCGACCATGGTCTCGCGGTCGACGGCGGCGTCCAGGGCCTGGCGGATCGCGCGGTCGCCGGTGACCTCCCCCGCCGTGGGGAGGGTGACGGTGCGGAAGTCGTAGGACTTCGCCTCGTACGTCTTCTTGCCCTCGTCGTCCTTGAAGGCGGCGGCGAGGTTGGGCGGGAGGACCGCGCCGTCCAGGTCACCGGAGCGCAGCCGGGTGGCGCGTACGTCGTCGTCCTCGACGATCGCCATGGTGAGGGTCTTCACCTTCGGTACGCCGCCCCAGTAGTGGGGGTTGGCCTTGAAGGTGAGCTTCTCGCCCTTGCGCCAGTCGGCCAGGACGTACGGGCCGGTGCCGACCGGCTTGGTGTTGAAGGCGCCGGTGTTGGGGTCCTGCTTCCCCGCGATGTGCTCGGGGACGATCGGCAGGACGGTGCGGCCGGTGAAGGGGGCGTAGGGGTACTTCAGGGTGAAGACGACCTTGTCGTCGCCGTCCGCCCGTACGTCCTTGACGGCGTCCAGTTCGCTGCGGGCGGTGTTGTTGGTCTTCGCGTCCAGGATCGTCTCGTAGGTGAAGACGACGTCGGCCGAGGTCAGTGGCTCGCCGTCGCTGAACTCGACGCCCTCGCGCAGGGTGTAGGTGTAGGTGCGGCCGTCGTCGGCGACCTCCGGCAGCGTCTTCGCCAGGGCCGGTCGCAGTTTGAGGTCGGTGTCCCGGGCGAGCAGCCCGTCGAAGATCTTCGAGTTGCCGTCCTTGCCGTACCCGAGCAGCGGGCTGAGGGTGTCCGGTTCCGAGCCCACCCCGATCACCACCGCCTCGCCGGCCGCGCCCGCGCTCGCGCCGTCGCCCGGCGCCGAGCACGCGGCGACCCCGCCCGCCATCGCCGTGGCGACGGCGGCGCCTCGTATCCATCGGGTCGCCATGAGCCCCACCCCTGTTGAAGACAGTTAGTTATTGCATATTAGTTGCAATAGAGGGTGCGGCTGTCATCCGCGGGGTGGGAAGACGATCACGACCGCCGTGCGGTGTGCTCCTCGTGGGCGAGGGGCTGCGCGGCGTAGGTGATGCGCACGACGCCGTCCGCGTGGCGTTCCGTGCTCCCCCGGACGCCGAAGACGTCCCGCAGGAGGTCCGGGGTCAGGACGTCCAGGACGGGTCCCGCCGCCACCACCGCGCCCTCGTGGAGGACGACCAGGTGGTCGCAGAGCCGGGCGGACAGGTCGAGGTCGTGCAGGACCGCCAGGGTCGTGATGCCGGTGCTGCGGATCAGGTCCAGGAGCTCGAAGCGGGCGCGGATGTCGAGGTGGTTGGTGAGTTCGTCCAGGACCAGCAGCCGGGGTCGCTGGGCGAGTGCGCGGGCCAGCAGGACGCGTTGGCGTTCGCCGCCGGAGAGGGTGGCGTAGTCGCGGTCCGCGAAGGGGGCGACGCCGCAGCGCGCGACCGCCTCGGCCACCGCCTCGCGGTCCTCGGTGCCGTCCCGGCCCAGCAGACCGTGGTGGGGCGTGCGGCCGAGGGCGACGATCTCGGTGACGCTCAGCCCGGTCGTGGTGCCGGCGTCCTGGAGGACGGCCGCCGTGCGGCGGGCGGCGGTGCGCGCGGACAGCTCCCATACGTCGTCGCCGCCCACCCGGACCACTCCGCCGGCCGGCCGCAGTGAGCGGTAGACGGTGCGCAGCAGGGTGGACTTGCCGCTGCCGTTGGGGCCCACGAGTCCGACGACGTCCCCTTTGGCCGCCTCCAGGTCCACCGCGTGGAGGATCGGTTTGCGGTCCAGGGTGATGTGGAGCTGGTCCACGGTCAGTTTCATACAGCGTCCAGACCCTTGTTACGGCGCAGCAGCCACAGGAAGAAGGGGGCGCCGAGCATGGCCGTGAGGATGCCCAGCGGCAGTTCGTTGGGGCGGGTGAGGGTGCGGGAGAGCAGGTCCACGAGGACCAGGTAGTTGGCGCCCACGAGTGCCGTCAGCGGCAGCAGGCGCCGGTGGTCGGCGCCCGCGGTCATCCGGACCAGGTGGGGGATCATCAGGCCGACGAAGCCGATGCCGCCCGCGACGGCGATGACGGTGCCGGTGAGCAGCGCGCTGATCACCAGGAGGGCGGCGCGCAGTCGGTTGACGTCGACGCCGAGCGCGGTCGCGGACTCGTCGCCGGCCAGCAGGGCGTTGAGCCTGCGCCCGAACAGGGTCAGCAGGACCGTGCTGGTGAGGACCACCACCGTGACGGTGGGCAGTTGGCTCCACTGGGCGCCGGCGACGCTGCCCAGCATCCAGAACATCACGGTCCGCAGCTCGGTCGGGGTCGCCAGCAGCTGGACGAAGCTGGTGGCCGACAGCAGCACGTACCCGACCGCGACCCCGGCCAGCACGAGACGGGTCGGTGCCAGCCGCCCCCGCCGCTGCCCCAGCGCGAAGACCAGTGCCCCGGCCGCCAGGGCGCCGACGAAGGCCGCTCCCGAGACACCGAGTCCGCCCAGTCCGGCGAGGGCGACACCGCCGAGGGTGATGACCAGCACGGCGCCCAGGGAGGCGCCGTAGGAGAAGCCGAGGACGATCGGGTCGGCGAGCGGGTTGGCGACCAGGGTCTGCAACACCGCCCCGGCCACGGCCAGTCCCGCGCCGACCAGGGCCGCCAGCGCGACGCGGGGAGCCCGGAAGGTCCACACGATCTGGTCGAGGGCGGGGTCGCCGGTGGCTCCGCGGCCGGTGAGGTGGTGCAGGAGGATCCGCCACACCTCACCCACCGGGACGTTCACCGCGCCGATGCTCACCGCCACCACCATGACGGCGACCAGGACGACGAGGAGCCCGAGGACCCCCAGGGGCAACCGCAGACGGCTCAGAACCTGTCGGGGTGCAGCGCCTTCGCGATCTTCTCCACGGCCAGGTCGTTGCTCGGGCCGAGGTACATCGAGTCCGACAGAGCCACGTACGTGTTGTTCTTCGCGGCCGGCCACTGGGGGAACTCCTTCAGCAGTTTCCTGGCGTAGGCCGCCGGGTTCGGGTCGTTGTAGCCGATGACGACGAGCGCGTCGACGTCGGTGGCGGCCACCTTCTCCTTGCTGAGGTCGGCGAAGGAGGTCTCGGAGGCGTTCTCGAAGGCGTTGGAGCCGCCCGCCTTGGCGAGGATGTCGTTGTAGATGCCCTTGGCGACGACCGAGCTGAAGTCGTTGCCGCCCATGGCCATGTTGGAGAACAGGACCATGACCTTGGGCTGCTTCTCGCCCTCGACCTTGGCGGAGACCTCGTCGATGTGCTTCTCGGAGGCGGCGACGATCTTCTCGGCCCGGGCGCTCCTGCCGAAGACCTTGCCCATGTCGCGCAGCAAGGTGTAGCTGTCGGCGATGGTCATCTTGGACGTGTCCTGGTCGCAACCCTGCGGCGAGACATAGGTGTTGGCGCCCACCTGCTTCAGCTGCTCACGGGTGGCGAAGCCGTTCTTCTCGTCGAAGCCGTACGACGTCGTCGACAGCACCAGGTCCGGGCGGAGCCCGATCATCGCCTCGCGCGGGATGTCGTAGGCGTCGTTGAGCTTGACGTCACCGGTGGGCAGCTTCTTGATGGCGTCGGCGCGGCCCGCGACCTCGGACATCCCGTAGGTCTGCTGGTTGGCGACGATGCGGTCACCGACGCCGAGGGCGAGCAGGGTGGAGACCTCGGCGACCGAGGCGCCGTTCATGACGACGACACGGCCGGGTTCCCCGGTGAACTTCTGGGCGGCTCCGCAGTTCTGGAGGGTCACCGGGTAGCCGGAGTCCGCGGCGGCCGCGGACGCCTTGCCGGTGCCGCCGTCCGCGGTGTCCGTCGCGGAGCCGCAGGCCGCGGTGACCAGACAGAGGATGCCGGCCAGGGCGATGGCGGCGGGCCGTTTCTTCGGCATGCGGGCTCCTTGGTGCGGGTGCGGGTGCGCGTGACGCGGGGGGTCTGTTGCAGTAGTCGGGAGGTCGGGCCGGTGAGTTCCCGGTAATTCCCCACTAGTTCACGGGAGTTGCGAGAGGGTTCCGTCTCCCGGCCGGAGCGGGCAGTGCTCCGGTGGTGACGCAGTGGTCGAGGTACCGGAAGACGAGGTCCCGGTCGGTCTCAGGACAGGCGATCCCGCTGCCGCGCAGGCCCACGGCGACGTTCTCGGCACGGACGTGTCCCAGACGGAGGTCGGGTCCGTTCGCACCGTCGGCGGCGGCGTCGAAGAAGGCGAGCATGCTCCGCGCGGTGTCGGAGGAGCGCGGCAACTCCGCACGCCAGCGCGCCAACGGCAGCCGCCGCAGCGCGTAGCCGTACTCCCCCAGCCAGTCGTAGACATCCCCCAGGCGCACCGGGGCGGTGGCCGCGTGGTGGAAGACGGTGGCTCCCGGCGGGCGTCGTCCCAGGCAGAGGTGGACGAGAGCCCGGGCGACATGGTCGGCCGGGGTCCAGGTCTCCTCCTCGAACAGGTCGGGGACGATGCCGGCGGGGATCCCCGCGCGCAGCACGCTCCACAGGAAGTCCCGCTCGTTCACGTACCCGGTGGCGGCGGGGCCGACGACGCGGCCGAGCCGGTGCACGGTGACCGGCATCCCCCGCTCGGCGGCCTGCTCCAGCAGACGTTCGGCGGCCCACTTGGACTGCTGGTAGCCGTGGCGCAGTCCGGGATGGGGCGGGAGGAACGCCTCCGGAACCTCCGGACCGAGGACGAGCGGCGGGGCCACGGAGAGGGTCGACACGAAGTGCAGGGGCGTCGCGTGCACGGCCGCCATGCGCAGCAGGGTCCGGGTGGACTCGGTGTTGGCGGCGCGGAGGGTGGCGTACTCGCGCATGATGCTCACGGTCGCGCCGTTGTGGAGGATCGCTCCGCAGGTGCGGGCGAGTTCGTCGAACAGCGCCTCGTCCAGGCCGAGTCGGGGGCGGGCGAGGTCGGCGGGGACGGCCGTGACGCGGTCGCGTGCCGCGTCCGGGAGGTCGATCAGGTGGGTTTTCAACGCCTGTTCGAGGCGGGCCATGGCTTCGGCGGGGTGCGCGGCCCGGACGAGGCAGACGACCTCCGCGTCCGTGGCCTTGAGGAGTTCGGCCAGCAGGTGGACGCCGACGAACCCGGTGGCACCCGTGAGCAGGATCCTGCCCGGCGCGCCTGTCGTACGGGGGCTGTCGCCGGGGCGGATGTCCGGGTCGAGGACGGAGTCGGCGAGGAGAGTGGCCGGAAGGCCGGGGGGCGCCGGAAGACCTGGTGCGGCCGGGCAGTCCTGCTGTTGCAGGTGGCGGGCGAGTTCGGCGGGCGTCGGGTGCTGGAAGAGCCAGGCGACCTTCACGTCACGCCGCAGCCGTACGCCGAGACGGTTGGCGACCTGGATGGCCTGGAGCGACTGGGCGCCCAGGTCGAAGACGTCGTCCCGCGCGGAAACTGCCGGTACGCCGAGCACCTGTTGCCAGACGGCCGCGATCGTGCGCTCCAACTCACCGTCGGGCGCCGGGGGTTCGGCTCGGGGCGTGGGTGCGGCGAGCGCCTTCCTGTCGGTCTTCCCCGAGCCGGTCCGGGGCAGGTGGTCCAGGAACTCGACGGCCGACGGGATCATCGCGGCCGGCAGCCTTGCCCGCAGGTGGTCCCTGATCGAGGCCACGGCCGGGGCGGGCCCGTCGGGGACGAGGTACGCGGCCAGGCGGCGCGTCCCGTCCTCCAGCACCTGTCCTACGACGGCGGCGTCGGCGATTCCCGGATGGCTCAGCAGGGCGCTCTCGACCTCGGCCGGGTGCACACGGTGCCCGCTGATCTTGAACTCGGTGTCCGAGCGGCCCAGGTAGCGCAGTTGCCCGTCGTCGCCGATGCGTACGAGGTCGCCGGTGCGGTAGGCGCGGGGGGCACCGGGGAGCGCGTCGAGGGCGGCGAAGCGCTCCACGTCCGGGAGCCGGTGTCCCCGGTAGCCGGCGGCCAGGTGGTCGCCGATGAGATGGAGTTCGCCGTCGACGACCGCGGCACGGGTGCCCGGAAGCGGGAGTCCGATGGGGACGTCTCCCGGGGCGAGGGCGGGGTCGTGGAGGTCGGCGACGGTCGCGACCACGGTGGCCTCGGTCGGACCGTAGGTGTTCAGCAGCCGGACCGAGGTGCCGACAGCCTCGCGCCAGCGGTCGACGCGCTCGGGGAGGGCGGCCTCGCCGCCGATGACCACCGTGCGTACGGAGGCGGGCAGTGCGGCGGCGCCGGTCGAGACGGCATAGGCGAGTTCGTGCCAGTAGGCCGTGGGGAGGTCCAGGAAGCTGATCCGCTGCCGCGCGCAGGCGTCCAGGAACCCGGGAACCGAGTCGGTCATGTCGTCGGTGCGCACGACGAGCGTGGCGCCCGCGCACAGGGTCAGGAAGATCTCCTCGATGCTGGTGTCGAAGTGCGGGGGCGCGAACTGAAGGACACGGTCGGTCTGTCGGAGGCCGTAGCGGTGCGTGGCGCCGGCCACGAAGTGGGCGAGGGCCCGGTGCTGGATCTCGACGCCCTTGGGGCGTCCGGTGGAGCCCGAGGTGTGCAGGACGTAGGCGAGGTCGTCGGGTGTCGGTGCGGTCGGGTCGGCGGTCCCGGCGTCATGGGTGCCGACGTCACGGGTGCCGACGTCGGTGGCCGTCAGGACGAGCGCGGGCCGGGTGTCCTCCAGCAGCTCCTGCCTGCGCGGCTCAGGCGCCGTCGGGTCCAGCGGGCAGTAGACGGCGCCCGCGAGCAGGACGCCGAGCGCCGCGGTGACGGCCTCGATGCCGCGGGGCAGGTCGACGGCCACCAGGTCACCGCGGCCGATCCCTCGGACGGCCAGCCGGCGGGCGAGATCGTGTGCCGCGCCGAGGAGCCGGGCGTAGGTGATGCCGCGTCCGTCGTGCTCGACCGCGACGGCTCCGCCGCGCCGGGCGGCGTGGTCGGCGATCAGGTCGAGCACCGGGCGGGCGGGGCCGGGCAGCGGTCCCCCGTCCAGGACCGGTACGGCCGCACGAGCGCGCAGGTCGCCGAGCGGCCGGTCGGGGGCCGCGACGGCTGCCCGGAGCAGGGCGAGAAGCCCTTCCTGGAGTGCGGCGACGTCGGCCTCGTCGTAGAGGTCGGGGTGGGCGTCCACGGCGATGCGCAGTCCGCCGCCCTCCGAACGGTCGTACACGTTGACGGACAGGTCGTCGACGGGGCCCGCGGAGACGTTGTGGACGGTGCTGCGGTGCCCGGCGAAGCGCAGGTCGTAGGCGAAGGGCATGATGTTGACGCCCGGTCCGGACAGCCTCCGTCGTCCGCCGACGAGTCCGAGATCGCGACGCAGCCGTTCGTAGCGGTAGCGCTGGTGCGGCAGGCCGGCGCGCAGTTCGGCCGAGACCCGGGCCGCGAGGTCGCGCAGGGTGTCCGAGGCGGTGACGGTGACACGCAGGGGCAGGATGTTGCGGACCATGCAGGGGACCCGCAGGGAGACGGAGCCGAGGCGGCCCATCGCCGGCAGGCTGAGCACGATCTCCGGTGCGCCGGTCAGGTGGTGCAGGTGGGCGGCGGTGACGGCCAGGAGTACCTCGGACCAGGTGACCTTGAGGTCGCGGGCGACGGCACGCAGGGCCGCTGTCTCGGCGGTGTCCAGGTCGGCCACCCGGCGGTGGAAGGTGCGCGCGGGCAGGGCGGTTCGCCCGGCGGGGGTCGCGACCCGCGGCCGGTCGGCGAACCGGTCGGCCCAGTAGGCGCGGTTCTCGGAGAGACGCGGGGACTCCCGGTAGGCGCGCTCCTCCGCCCGGACCGAGGCCAGGGTGCCGAAACCGTGCTCCGGCACCGGCTCCCCCTCGAACAGAGCCGTGTAGACCTGGGCGACACGGCGGGCGACCAGCGACAGTCCGAAGCCGTCGAGGGCGATGTGGTGCACGCGGTGGTACCAGAGGTGTTCCTCGGGTGCGACGCGCAGCAGGGCGTGGCCGAAGACGGGACCGCGGGTGAGGTCGACGGGTCGGGCCATGTCCTGGTCCATCCAGGCCAGGGCCGCCGCGTGCGGGTCGGGTTCGGCGGTGAGGTCCGCGGTGTGCAGCCGCCAGTCGCCGGCCGGGACGGGGGTCTCCCAGGGACGACCCTCGGCGTCCTCGGCGTACGTGACGTTCAGGGCCTCGGTCTCGGCCACCACCTGGTGCAGCGCGGCGTCGAAGGCGGCCGGGTCCACCGGCCCGTCGATGTGGACGTACTCGGCGGTGTTGTAGGCGGGGCTGTCCGGGTCGAGCCGCTGTCCGGTCCAGATACCCTCCTGGGCGGCCAGCAGCGGACGGCGCGCGCTCATGTGGCCGCCTCCTGCCGTGCGGAGAGCAGCTGCCACCACTGTGCGAAGGTGGCGCACTCGGCGAGTTCGACGAAGGTGACGTCCGCGCCCTTCTCCCGCCACTGTTCGATCAGGGTGACGATGCGCAGCGAGTCCAGCCCGGCGTCGAGGGGGTTGTCGTCGAGGTCGACTTCGTCGGGCGGCTGGTACAGGAACTCCGCCAGGTCCGCGCGGAATCCCTCCAGGGTGAGGGGAGCGGTCATGTCGTCATCTCTCCGGTGTGAGGTGTCGTCTCTGCGTTGCGGGTGGTCAGTTGACCTTGCGCGCGGAGTCGCTCCAGAAGCGGTCGCGCAGTTCGCGGCGGAGGATCTTGCCGCTGGGGTTGCGCGGGACGCTGTCGATGAACTCGTAGCGGGCGGGCAGCTTGAAGCCCGCGAGCCGTGGCACGAGGAAGGTGTGCAGGTCGCGGGGGCTGGGCCGCTGTCCGGGGTCCGGGACGACGAAGGCGTGCACGTACTCGCCCCAGCGTTCGTCGGGGGCGCCGACGACGACCGCTTCGGCGACGCCCGGGTGTGCTTCCAGTACGTTCTCGATCTCGGCCGGGTAGACGTTCTCGCCGGCGACGAGGATGGCGTCCTTGATGCGGTCCCGGATGAACAGGTAGCCGTCCTCGTCGACGTAGCCCGCGTCCCCGGTGTGGATCCAGCCGTCGACGAGGGTCTCGGCGGTCTTCTCGGGCAGTCCCCAGTACTCGACCATGTGGGCCGGTGTGGCCAGGCAGACCTCGCCGACCGTGCCGGGAGGCAGTGCGCGCCCTTCGTCGTCGATCACCTTGGTGCGGACACCGGGGTACGGGCGGCCCGCGGCCTGCATGAGCGGGCTGCCGGGGACATGGGCGGCCGGGGGCAGGCACACGGCGGTGTTGCCGGTCTCGGTGAGGCCGTAGATCTGGGCGAACTCGCAGTCGAGGACGGCGAGGCTCTCCTCCAGCAGGGCCTCGGAGATCGGGGAGCCGCCGTAGACCGTCTTGCGCAGGGTGGTGAAGTCCTCCGCGGTGACGCCGGGTTCGGTCAGCATCATGCGGAGCATGGCCGGGACGACGCAGGCGGTGGTGATGCCGAGGTCGCGGATGAGGTCGACGGCCCGGCGGGCGGCGAAGGCGCGCAGGGCGACGACGGTGGTGCCGGCGTTGAGGTTCTGGGTGGCCCACCACAGGCCGCCGATGTGGAATCCGGGGATGCCGATCAGGGCGATGTCGCCGGTCCGCCAGTCGATCCAGTCCAGTTCCTCGCGTGCCAGGGCGTCGCGGATCGCGAAGAAGCTGCGGTGGGCGAGGACGACGCCCTTGGGCAGTCCGGTGGTGCCGCTGGTGTAGAGCTGGGCGACGGGGGTGTCCGGGGTGGCGCTCTGAGGCAGCTCGGTCGCCGGGTGGGCTGCCTTCCAGTCGGCGTAGGACTCCCCGAGCGCCACGATCGTCTCCGGAGGCGCGGTCGGCATCTTGTCCACGACGGTCGCGAACTCGTCCTCCAGGAAGAGCAGTCGGGTACCGGAGTCCTGGAGGATGTGGCTGACCTCGGGTGCGGTGAGCCGCCAGTTGACGGGCACGAGGACGGTGCCGCTCTTGGCGCAGCCGAAGAGGATCTCGTAGTAGTGCTCGGACTCCTTGCCGAGGTAGGCGACCCGGTCGCCCGGGGTGAGTCCGGCGGCCTGGACGGCGTGGGCGACGCGGTTGCTCTCGCGGTGCAGGTCGCCGTAGCTCAGGGTGCGGCCCTCGCAGCGCACGGCCGGGTGGTCCGGTCGGTGCTCGGCGTGGTGGCGGGTGGTCTGGACGAGCGTCTTCATGGGCGAACCCTTCGGCGGTCAGGGGACGTTGACGAAGGCGAGGGTCGCCTCGCCGTCACAGCGGCCCGATACGGCGTCCCAGTAGCGGAAAGCGGTCTCGGCGTACAGGAACGGGCTGCCGCCGGCCGGGGCACGCCGGGTGACGGACCGGAACTCCAGCTCTCCGGAGAACGCCCGGGGATCGACCGGGCGCCGGAAGTTCGCCGCGAACCGGGCGATGAGGATGTCCGGGAGCTGGTGCGCGAAGAAGTCGTCGAGCGTCCAGTCCGCGAATCCCGCGCCCAGCCCGTCCCGTACGGATCTGGCGACGAGGTAATACATCATCTGGTTGAAGCAGATGTTCACCTCGACGGAATTCAGATGGCCGGTGTCGTCGATGTAGCAGGACTCGGGGATCTCGAACTCGCAGCGGGCGAAGGCCCGGCCGTCCGTTTCCGTCACGACGGCCGAACGCAGGTATTTGCAGTGGTCCTTGTACGGCGTCAGCACCCGTTCCAGCAGGACGTCGTCCGTCATGCCGCCCTGATCCCGTCGTGCAGTTTGCGTGCGTCGTGCACGGTGACGCGGTACGAGACGGTCGGCTCGGGGGTGGTGGTGTGCCGGGCCCGGTGGATGAGACTGCGGTTGTCCCAGACCAGCAGGTCGCCCTTCTCGAAGCTCTGGAGGTGGATGTTGTCGTGCTCGAAGGTCTCGTCGAGCTGTCCGGTGGCCTCGAACAACCTCTTGAGCAGTTCCTCGTCGAGCGGTCGGCCGTCCTGGTCCTCGATGGCGACGGTGAAGCCCTCGCTGAGGTAGAGGACCGTCTCGCCGGTCATGGGGTGGGTGAAGGTCGTCGGCTGGAGGACGGCCGGGGTCTTCCGCTCGACCTCGTCGATGATTTCGGAGAGCGGGCGGTAGACGTCGTGGGGCCGGATCTTGAAGTACTTGCGCACGGAATGCCGGCAGTACGTTCCGCCGATCTCCTTCTTGAGCTCCTCGGGCAGTCGCTCGTACGCCCGGCCCATGTCGATGAAGTACGTTCCGCGGTTCCTCGCCGGAACGACCTGGGGGTGGATCAGGGTGATACCGAAGGGGTCCGGCATGAACTGGTAGTCGGCGTGCCAGAATTTCCCGGTCTTCGGCACGCCTATCTGTTTGCCGTTCTCCGGCACGTTGGAGGAGACGAATATCTCCGGGACCTCCGGATGTTTGTACATCGGCTCGTAGTAGGTCTCCGGGCGTCCCAGCCTTGTGCCCAGTTCGAGGAACTCCTGGGGAGAGAGGTCCTGGCCCTTCAGTACGGCGATCTTCTTCGTGTAGACCGTGTTCAGCAGCGCGTCGATGTCGGCGTCCGAGGCGGTGGTGTGGTCGAAGTCCTCGACGGTGGCGCCGATGGTGTGTCCGGGGTGTTCCTCGATGTGCATGTCCGTGCTTCCTTCCGTGGGTTCAGAGGGCCGGTTGCCGGGAGTCGATGAGTCCGGCGATGTCGCCGAGGGTGAGGTCGGGCGCGAGTTCGTCGTCACCGACCACGACGCCGAGGTCGCGCTCGATGCGCATGCTGATCTCGACCGTCGTCAGCGAGTCGACGTCGAGTTCGCCGAGGGTCGCCCCGGGGCGGATCCGGTCGGCCGGGGCGTGGTGCAACTTCGTGAGGAGTGCGACGAGTTGCTCGTAGGTGGTCGTCATGAGGTGGTCCGTTCCTGTCGGGTGAGCATGGGCCAGGTCAGGAGGCAGGAGCCCCAGGTGAGGCCGCCTCCGAAGGCGGTGAGCAGCAACCGGTCGCCGGGCTGGACGACTTGGCGGGCGGCGGCGTCCGCCAGGGCGAGCGGTATCGAGGCGGCACCGGTGTTGCCGACGGACTCGAGGTGGGTCGCACAGCGTTCGCGGGGCAGTCCGAGGTCGTCCGCCACCGAGTGCAGGATCCGCAGGTTGGCCTGGTGCGGTACGAAGTGGTCGACGTCGTCGATCTTCCAGCCGGCCCGGGACAGCGCCGTACGTGCCGACTCGGCCATCCGCGTCACCGCGTGGCGGTAGACCTCCTTGCCCCGCATGGCGAAGTGCCGGTCCTCGCGGCTGGGTTCGCCCGGCAGGGAGCGCTGCCGGGAGCCGCCGGCCGCGACCGTGATCAGGTCCTCGTGGGCGCCGTCGCTGCCGAGGTCGAAGTGGCCGAACGCGCCGAACTCGCCGGGGTGGCCGGCGCGCAGGACGACTGCTCCGGCACCGTCGCCGAAGATGATCGCGTTGGCCCGGTCCAGTGGGTCCACGATCGTCGAATAGGTGTCCGCGCCGATGAGCAGGACCCGTTCGGCCACACCGGAGGCGATCAGACCTGCGCAGGACGCGAGGCCGTAGACGAATCCGGTGCACACGGCGCTGATGTCGAAGGCGGCGGCCCCGGTCAGACCGAGACGTGCGGCGACCGCGGGCGCGGTGGCGGGACAGATGTGGTCGGGGGTCGTCGTGGCGACGACGACCGCGTCGACGCTGTCGGCGCCGGCTGCGGCGAGGGCCCGGCGGCCCGCTTCCACGGCGAGGTCGGAGGTCGCCTGTCCGGGGTCGACGACGTGCCGGCCGCCGATCCCGGTGCGGGTACGGATCCAGGTGTCGTCGGTGTCGAGCCGCCGGGCGAGGTGTTCGTTGGTGACCACGCGGGACGGCACCCAGCCGGCCAGCCCGCACAGGACGGCGGCCCGAGGGGCAGGGGTACCGGCGGCGGTGGGAAGCATGCGGACTCTCCTGGCATGGCGGAGGGCGGGCGGGCAGCCCGGACAGCGGAAGGCGGGGCCGAAGAAGGGGGAGAAGGCGGGAGAAGGGGAGTTCTAGGGGCTGGTGGTCCTGACGGTTCCGCGTCGGCACAGCAGCGCCAGCGCTCCGCAGCCGATGCCGCCGGCTATCGCGAAGACGGCGGTGCGCAGACCGTCCAGGAGCCCGGGTCCTGACGCGCTCTGTCCGACGCCGCCGGCGACCGCGACCAGTACGGCGAGGCCCACCGCGCCACCGACCTGAAGGGTGGTCGACGCCATTCCCGAGGCGATGCCCTGGTCACCGGGGGCGACCCCGGCGGACGCGGCGATCCACATCCCGGTCCACGCCGCCCCCTGCCCGAGACCCAACAGCACGATGCCGGGCAGGAGTCCGGGGTACGAGCCGTCCGAGGTGAGCGCCAGCGCGAGCGCCGTGGCGCCGGCGGCCCCCAGCGCCATGCCGCCCACCAGCATGCGGCGCACCCCGAAGGCGGCGACGGCCCGTTCACCGGCCTGGGTGCCGGCGGCCACCACGACGGCGGGCACCAGGAACGCGAGCCCGGTCGCGACGGCGCTGTAGCCGTGGACCGTCCGGAAGTACAGCGTCAGGAAATACGGCACCGAACTGAACGTGGCGCTGAACAGGGCGGTCACCCCCATCGCCGCGAGCAGGCCGCGGTGGGCGAACAGCCGGGTCGGTACGAGCGGATCGGGGGCCCGCCGCTCCACGACGGCGAAGAGGGCCAGCAGTCCCGCGGACAGCACCGCGCTCACGACGGCACCCGGAGTGTCCCAGCCTTCCGCGGGCGCGTGGACCAGCAGGAACACCAGGAGGGTCACCCCGCCCGTCGCGGTGAGCGCGCCCGCCGCGTCGAAGCGCCGGGAGCGGTCCCTCGGCCCGTCCGCGGGGAAGAGGAACAGGGCCGCCACCGCGAGGGCTCCGGCCACGGGGACGTTGACGAAGAACACCGACGGCCAGCCGAACGCCTCGACCAGGACGCCGCCGAGGAGGGACCCGAAGCAGAGCCCACCGGCTCCCGCCGCACCCCACACCGCCAGGGCCCGGTTCCGGGCGGGCCCTTCGGCGTAGAGCGTGTTGATCAGGGACAGGGTCGCCGGGAACAGCAGGGAGCCGCCGATGCCCTGGATCCCCCTGACGGCGACCAGGACGCCGGGGGTCTCGGAGACTCCGCCGACGAGGGAGGCCCCGGCGTACAGGAGTGCCCCGGCGACGAACATCCGGCGCCGGCCGAGCAGGTCCGCGGCCCGGCCGCCCAGCAGCAGGAAGCCTCCGGTGGCCACGACGTAGGCGCTCACCACCCATTGCAGGTCGTGGTCGGAGAATCCCAGCCCGGCACCGATGTCCGGCAGGGCCACGTACACGATGTTGTAGTCGAGCGAGATGACGAGTTGTCCCAGTGCGAGAACGAGCAGGGGCATCGACGAACACCTCCCTCGGGATCATGTGAACAGGAATTCCCGGGAAGGGAATTCCAGCGGACCATCATTTTCAGTGAGCGACCGTAGCAGCCGGGATCGGGCTTGTGAATGCCTGGTTTCTCGACGGGAGTCACCTTTTGACAGGGAATCAGGGCAGCCCGGGGAACCGGCAGTCGAAAACGGCCGGAGATGAGAAATCAGGGCTTTGGCCCGCCGAATTCTTATCCTCGGTTCATCACTCCCCCATCAACCGGCGGATCTCGGTGATCAGGGCGACCAGCGCCCGGCGCTCCGGAGGGGTGGTCTCCGGGTGCCAGAGGTCGATGAGCAGGCAGGTCCGCGGGCGATTGCCCAGGTTGCGGGCCTCGTGCTCGAAGGAGTAGTCGAAGAGCAGGCACTTCCCCTCTTCCCAGGAGCGCGTCCGTCCGGCGACCGTGAGGCTGCACCCGTCGGGTATGTCCACCGCGAGATGCAGGTTGATGCTGAAGTTCCACAGATCGCAGTGGGGTTCGATGACGGCGCCCGGCAGCAGGGTGGAGAAATGGCACTCCAGGAGAGGGCATATTTTCTCCGTGTCGACGGCCAGGTCTTTCACCAGCCGATAAGCGGTGGGAGCCGTGACGGCCGACTGTTCGACGAGACCCCCGCCGCGGAAGAGATAAAGGGCCTGCCAGTCCTCCTGGCGGGTCAGATAGTGCTCGTAGTCCGAGAAATCCTCCCGCCGCCGTTCCCAGGCGGAATTCAGCTCCTCCTTGATGGCCCCGTGACCGGCTTCGAGCCCATGGACGACGGGGGCCAGTTCGGCATAGGCGTAGGGGTCGTGCCAGGGAGTGGGCGAGAGGCCCGGCATGATCCATCTGGCCCGCTTCTGCAGCGGATGCCGTTCGCCTCCGCCCGGTTCCAGCATCCGCTCGACCCGAGTGATCGATTCCGCACCGCACTCGGCTCTGATCGCCGCGAACGCTGCCTCCACCTCGGGTGTCACGCGGCTCTCCCTTCGCCCGAAGTTCCGCGCCCCGACCGCAGAGGTCGGGCCGCGCTGTCGAACCAGTAGTCGGGCGAGGTGAGGTCGGAGTTCCCGGCCGTCCGGATGAATTGCCTGTGTGTCAGAGGATGTTGGGGGTCCGGAGTCGACTCGTACGCCTGGCGCGGGGCCGGCGAAGGTGTCGGTGTCCGCCGCTCGGCACCGACACCTCGCCGTCTCGTTCAGGCCGCCAGCAGTGCGGGCGCCTCCGCCTCGTCCAGCAGATCCGCCAAGGTGGCCCGGGCCCGGGCGACGCGGGAGCGGACCGTGCCGACGGGGCAGTCGCTGACCTCGGCCGCCTCCGCGTAGGGCAGGCCCACCAGCTGGGTGAGGAGGAACGCTTCACGGCGTTCGTCCGGCAGCGACTCCAGGAGGTCGAGCAGCGCGATGCCGTCGTCGAAGCCCGGGAGGTCCCGCGGCTGCGCGTTCTCGACGGCCAGCTGCCAGTCCGCCAGGTCGCAGAGGCGCGGCCGGGCGGAGGCGTACCGGTAGCTGTCGATCACCGCACGGCGGGCGATGGACAGCAGCCAGGCGCGGGCCGAGGAACGGCCCTCGAAGCGGTGCAGGCTGCCGAGCGCGCGCAGGAACGTGTCCTGGGCGAGGTCGTCGGCCGCCTGGGGGTCGCCGCAGAGGTGGGCGACATAGCGCGTCACGTCGAGGTGCAGTGCGCGTACGAAGTGCTCGACCGCGTCCGCGTCACCTCCGCGGGCGGCGAGCGCCCACGCGGTTATCGACTCGTCCATCGACATCGCCGCGTCGTGGTTCTCGCGCGCGGCCGACAGGGCAGAAGTGATCACTTGGTGTCCTTCTCGGTCATCCGTGATCCGGACCGGGGCGCTGGGAGCGCGGGCGGTCCGGTGCGTGGGGAGACGGCCGTACGGCATCCGCGAGGGCGCGTACGGCCGGGGCCCGAGACGTCTCAGGGACGGCCTCGGGGATACCGGCTGTCGTCAGGCGACAGCGGTCCCCACGGGCGGACCCCGGGAAGTGATCGCATGGACGAGGAGCAGCCGCGGCACCCGGTCCGAGGACGGCCGGTGCGCACGGACGCGCGGGCGCTCGGGGGTGACGGGCAGAGCGGCGAGCAGCAGCCGCAGGGGTGCGGCCAGCCATCCGGCCACGGCCCGCAGGATGCGGAACGCGGCCCTCTCGCCGTGGGCCAGCCACAGCCCGCAGAGCGCCGCGGCCAGCAGGTGGGCGGCGAACATGCCGAGGGACGACGAGCCGGTCATGGAGTGGCTCACGTGATCCGCGTGCCCCATATCCATGGAGTCCATGGAGTGCATGTGCATCGAGCCCATGTGCATGGCGCCCATGTCGTGCGCCGTCGCCCCTGTGTCCGCGGCCGCGGACTGGGCCAGCGAGAAGGCCGAGTGCAGTCCGGTCTGCGCGACGACGACCACGGCGACGATCAACGGCAAGCCGCGCTCACGCCCCGCGAGGCCCCATCCCACGCCGCCGGTCGCGACCGCCCCGGCGGCCAGCGTCCACACCGGGACGTCGCTGCCGGACATCAGGACGTGGCCCAAGGCGGCGAGCAGCACACAGACGGCCGCGAACACCGCGGCCCGTACCGTGCGAGAACACCACCCTGCAGTCATGGCGTCTCATCCTCGCATCCGGGCACGGGTCATCACTCGGGGGTACGGAAATCGCCCCTGTTTCACTCACACGTCACGAACTCGGCCGGACCACCACCGCGAGGGTCTCGACCGCTCCGGTGCGCTCGAAGTGCAGCGTGAACGGCACGAGATCGCCCGCCTTCCAGCGCGTGCCGGCGCTCAGGACGACGTCCAGTCCGTCCGGTGACATGGCCAGCACGCGGCCCGCGGGAACGGCAGCCGAAGCCACCTCGGTCCTGGTGGCGGCGGTGTCGCCGATCATGCGGTGCCGGCTGAGGACGATCTCTGCGTCCGTGGAGGAGGAGGTCACCTCGACCAGCCGGTCGTCCGCACCGCCCGTGTTGGTGAGGTCGAAGAACGCGGCGGTCTCCGTGCTGTCGCCGTACGGCAGGAAGACCCGCCCGTTCGTGACGGCGACCCGCGCCGGGCTGCCCGCGTTCCCGGCGCCGACCCAGGTGGTCAGCCCGCCGAGGGCGATACCGCACACGGCGACGGGCGCGAGCGCGGCGAGCAGGGTGTCGGTGAGCCGGCGCCGGGTGGGCCGCCACAGGGAGTCCTGGTTCATGGGGTGTGCCTCCTGCGGGCGGCCGTGGCCGTGGGCTGCCGACCGCGCAGCCGCAGGCTGTTGCCGACCACCAGCAGCGAGCTCAGCGACATCGCGGCGGCGGCGAGCATGGGGTTGAGCAGGCCGACCATGGCGAGCGGCACGGTGACGACGTTGTAGCCGAAGGCCCAGACGAGATTGGCGCGGATGGTGCCCAGGGTGCGCCGGGCCAGCCGTACGGCGTCCGCGAGGGCCTCGATGTCTCCGCGTACGAGCGTCACGTCGGCGGCCCCGATGGCCACGTCCGTGCCGCTGCCCATGGCGATCCCGAGGTCGGCGCCGGCCAGGGCCGCGGCGTCGTTGACGCCGTCCCCGACGACGGCGACCCGAAAGCCCTGCTCCTGAAGGTCCTTGACGAGAGCGGCCTTGTCCTCGGGCGTGCGGCGGGCGTGCACCTCGTCGATGCCCAGTTCCTGTGCGACGGACCGGGCGGGCGCCTCGCGGTCGCCGGTGGCGAGCACGGGTCGCAGGCCGAGACGCCTCAGCTGGTCGACGGCCCGGTAACTGCCCGGCCGTACGACGTCCCCGACCTCGATGAGCGCCTGGGTGACACCGTCCACGCGGACCACGACCGGCGTGTGCGCGGCGGCCGGCTCGGTGGGCAACTCGTCGTCCGGCGCCAGGACTTCGACCAGATGCCCCTCGACGCGACCGCGGACTCCCCTGCCCGGCAGGGCACGGAACTCACCGACCTCCGGCAGCTCCCCCACCGTCCGCCGCGCATACGCCGAGATCGCCCGCCCCAGCGGATGCTCGGAGCCCTGCTCGACCGCGCCCGCCAGGCGCAGCGCCTCGTCCTTGCCCAGCCCGTCCGGTACGGCGGTGACCCGGGCGACGCTCATGTGCCCGGAGGTGAGGGTGCCGGTCTTGTCGAGTACGACGACGTCGAGGTGCTGAAGCCCTTCCAGGGCCTGCGGACCGCTGACGAGGACGCCGAGTCGGGCCCCGCGCCCGGTGGCGGCCATCAGCGCGGTCGGCGTCGCCAGCCCCAGGGCGCACGGGCAGGCCACGACCAGCACGGCCACGCACGCGGTGATCGCGGCCTGTGGATCGGCCCCGGCACCGAGCCAGAACCCGAGCACGGTGACGGCCAGTGCGAGGACGACGGGTACGAAGACCCCGGCGACCGAGTCGGCCAGGCGCTGCACCCTCGCCTTCCCTGCCTGTGCCTCGGTCACCAGCCGGGTGATGCGCGCGAGCTGGGTGTCCGCGCCGACGGCGGTGGCCTGTACCAGCAGCAGCCCGCCGGCGTTGACGGCCCCGCCGACCACCGCCGAGCCCGGTCCGACCTCGACCGGTTCGCTCTCCCCGGTGACCAGGGACAGGTCCACGGCCGAACTGCCCTCCGTCACCCGCCCGTCGGTGGCCACGCGCTCGCCGGGCCGCACGACGAAGATCTGACCCGCCCTCAACTCCTCGATGGGAACCAGCCGTTCCACGCCCTCGTCCCGCACCGCGACGTCCTTGGCGGCGAGTTGAGCCAGCGATCGAAGCGCCGCCCCGGTTCCGCGCCTGGCGCGCGCCTCCAGAAAGCGTCCGGCGAGGACGAACAGCGGTACACCGACGGCCGCTTCGAGGTAGATGTGCGCGACGCCGTCCGAGGCCGAGGGCACGAGCGTGAACGGCATCCGCATGCCGGGGTCGCCGGCGCCCCCGAGGAAGAGCGCGTACGCCGACCAGGAGAAGGACGCCGCCACGCCCAGCGAGACCAGCGTGTCCATGGTGGCCGCCGAGTGCCGCAGCCCTCGTACCGCCCGCGTGTGGAACGGCCACGCGCCCCACACGGCGACCGGCGCGGTGAGCACGAAGCACAGCCACTGCCAGTTGCGGAACTGGAGTGCGGGCACCATCGACAGCACGAGGACGGGCAGCGAGAGCAGCGCGGTGATCAGCAGGCGGTCACGCTCCCGCTCGGTGCCGTCCGACTCCGCGTCGTCCTGCGCCTGCCGCTGCTTCGGCGGCGCGGGCAGAGCGGCCGTGTATCCGGCCTTCTCCACCGTGGCGACCAGTTCCCCGGCGCTGATCCGCGGCGGATGGCTCACCCTGGCCCGCCCGGTGGCCAGATTGACGGTCGCCGTGACCCCGTCCAGCTTGCCGAGCTTCTTCTCGACACGCTTCACACACGCGGCGCAGGTCATGCCTCCGACGGTGAGGTCGGTCGTCACGAGGGCGATCACGGGTTCGGTCGCCATCAGTGGCCTCCCCCGTGCATGTTCCCCATGTCGTCCGTGCCGCCCGTATCGCCCGTGCCGCCCGTGTCCTCCGCGCCCCCGGAGCTCGTGCCGGTGCCGTGCATGCCCGGCGCCACGGGTCCTGCGGCGGCACCGACGCCGTACGACACCGCGAACACCAGGGCCAGCAGCAGGAGGAAGCCGCAGAGCGCGGGCGGGGGCACCGGTTTCCGTAACACCGCGCCCGCGCCGGAGGGAGATTGCCGTGACTCGTCCACGTGTCAGGAGTCGGAGCGACCGAAAACCGAGTTCCGGGGCGACGGTGTGGCGTCCCTCACGTCCGACACGACTGCCTCCCGCCCGGGCCGGGGACGGTGCACACGTTCAGCCGGACGGGCAGCAGGAACGCCGCGCCCGAGACCCCGACCGGTGCGGTCGCCACCGCGATCGACAGTCCGGTGACCGGACGGCACGGCTCCGGCGGCGACCCGGTCTCGTAAACCATTACGCCGGGTTCAGTCGGCCTCCGCTGCCGGGACCACGACCAGGTAGGCGTCCGACTTCAGGTCCATGACGACCGTCGCCGGTTCGCCCTGCTCGCGTCGCTCGGCCGCGTACTCCTCCGCCGGCCACGATCCGCGCGGAGCTCCCGCGGGGAACCGCTCCAACACCTTCGCACCCATGGCGGAAGACACCTCCAGCATCGAGCTTCGACCCGGCACGACGAACCGGCGTCGTAGCTCTTCGCCTGCCCGCGACCGACGCGTCCATGCCCCACCGACGGCCGGTCACTCGGGAGCGGCCGGCGGGCTCCCTTCGGTCGCGGGGAACGCGCCGGACCCGGGCCACCACGCGACGGCCCCGAGATCGCGGGCCAGGGCCGGGACGAGCAGCGAGCGCACGACCAAGGTGTCGAGGAGCACCCCGAAGGCGACGATGAACGCGATCTGCGCGAGGAACGCCAGCGGGATCACCCCGAGCGCGGCGAACGTCGCCGCGAGCACCACGCCGGCCGAGGTGATCACGCCCCCGGTGCCGACCAGACCCCGCAACACCCCCTGGCGCACCCCGTGCCGCAGGGACTCCTCCCGCACCCGTGACATGAGGAAGATGTTGTAGTCGACGCCGAGGGCGACGAGGAACACGAAGCCGTACAGCGGCACGGACGGATCGGTACCGCCGAAGCCGAACACATGCGGGAAGACCAGGGACGAGACGCCCAGTGTGGCGAGGTAGTTGAGCGCCACGGTGGCCACCAGCAGGGCGGGCAGCAGCAGGGAGCGCAGCAGCACGGTCAGGATCAGGAAGATGATCACGAGGACCACGGGGACGATGAGCGTGCGGTCCCGTTCGGCCGTCCGCAGGGTGTCGTACTGCTGGGCCGTGTACCCGCCGACGAGAGCGTCCGCGCCGGGCACCGCGTGCAGGGCCGTGCGCAGCCGGGCCACGGTGTCCTTGGCGGCGTCGCTGTCGGCGGCGGACGCCAGCGTGACGTCGACCCGTACCCGCCCGTCGACGACCAGCGGGTCACCGCCGGGCCGCCCGGACTCCGTGACGCCCGCCGCCGCGGCGACGCCCTCGGTGGCGAGGGCCGTCCGGACGACGCGGTCGAGGCGGTCGGCGTCGGCGATGACGACGGTCGGGTTGCCGGAGCCGCCGGGGTAGTGCCGGGCGAGCGTCTGCTGTGCGGTCACGGAGGGCGCCCGGTCCACGAAGGTCTCGGCGAGCGGGACACCTCGGGAGTCGAGGGTGGGGGCGAAGGCGGCGCAGGCCAGCAGTCCCGCGAGGCTCACGGCCCACACCTTGCGGGGCGCGCGGTCGACCAGGGCGGCGACGCGCCGCCAGACACCGTGACCGGTGGTCGTGGGGCGCGGGGCGGCCGGCCAGTACGCGGAGCGGCCCAGCAGGACGAGCACCGCGGGCAGGAAGGTCAGCGAACTGAGCACGGCGCAGCCGATGCCGATCGCGCCGACCGGCCCGAGCGCGCGGTTGTTGGTGAGATCGCTGATCAGCAGGGCGAGCAGCCCGAGGGCGACGGTGGCGGCGCTGGCCACGATGGCGCCCCACGACTGCCGCAGCGCGGCCCGCGCGGCCGCGAACCGGTCGGTGCGCTCGGCCAGTTCCTCCCGGTAGCGCGCCGTCAGCAGCAGGGCGTAGTCGGTGGCGGCGCCGATGACCAGGATGGACAGGATGCCCTGGACCTGGCCGTCGACCCTGACGATGTCGTGGTCGGCGAGCACATAGACGATGGCGCAGGCGAGGCCGAGTGCGAAGACGGCCCCGAGGATGATCACCAGGGGCAGCAGCACGCTGCGGTAGACGAGCAGCAGGATGACCAGGACGGTGACCAGGGCGACGGCCAGGAGCAGTCCGTCGATGCCGGCGAAGGCCTCGGACAGGTCCGCCTGTGTCGCGGCCGGCCCGGCGAGCTGGACGGTGCTGCCGGGGACGCGCTCGGCGGTCGTACGGATGCGGTCGAGGGTGTCCTTCAGCCGGTCGCCTAGGTCGGGCCTGAGCTGGATGACGCCTTCCAGTGCCTCGCGGTCCTCGGAGACGAGCGCGGGCGACACGTCCCCGACCACGCCCGGCAGATCGCCGAGGGAGGCGAGCGCGCGTCCGGCCGCGGCCTGACGGTCCTGGATCCGGCCGCCCTTGTCGTCGGTCCAGAGGACGATCACCGGAAGCGACTCGTCCTGCCGGAAGTCCCGCTGGGCGGCGACGACCTCGGTCGATTCGGCGCTGCGCGGCAGGAAGGCGGCCTGGTCGTTGGTGGCGACCTCGCCGAGCCGCCCGGCATAGGGGCCCAGAACGCCGCCGATGCCGAGCCAGACGACGAGCAGAAGGAGCGGCACGAGGAATCGGCCTCGCCGCGGGGTGAGGGACATGGTTCTCCCGGTCGATGAACAGGTACCTCAACGAGGTATCTCAACAATAAACAATCTCAATCATTGAGCTTTCTCCGGGTAGGGGGTCCCTGGATGCGGCTGGGACGAAGTTCTTCAGGTCCCCGTGGACCTGAGTGTCGACATCTCCTCGTTCATCGCCGCGAGGAAGCGGGCCGCCACGGCGAGCTCCTCGTCGGTGAAGCGCGCGCGGGCCTGCTCGGCGGCCCTGGCGAGGGGACGGAAGTAGCCGCGGGCCGCGACCTTGGCGTCGGACGCGTAGTACAGGTGGACCACCCGCCGGTCGCTGCTCTCCCTGACGCGGCGGATGTGCCCGGCGCCCTCCAGCCGGTCCAGGCAGGCGGTGACGGCTCCGGAGGTCAGCCCGAGGTGGGTGCGCAGCCGCCCCGGCGTCATCGGTCCTTCGGCGTCCAGGATCGCCGCCAGCGCCTGCACATCGGTGGCGTGCAGCCCGTGCTCCCCGGCGAACCCGTGGACCAGACGGTTGATCTCACCGTTCATCCGCCGCAACTGCACGGCGAGCGATTGAAGATCGGTCCCCGGAGGATCCGCGGGAGGTCCGGCCGTCGTCGTGCGCTGGTCCGGGTCGTCTGCTGTGGCCACACGAGCAGCCTATAGACGAGCGGCCCGGAGAAACGACCGCATCCGTCACGGCTCCGCCGGTGGAAGTGATCACAGGGGGATGTCGACACGGAGGACCGAGGACTGATGAACGCCGAGGACCCCGGACCCGGGCTGCGCTGCCTGGTGACCGGCGCTACGGGATACATCGGAGGCCGGCTCGCCCCCGAACTGCTGGCCGAGGGGCATCGGGTGCGCTGTCTGGCCCGGTCCCCCGGCAAGCTGCGCGACCATCCCTGGGCGGGTGAGGCGGAGGTGGTGCGCGGGGACGTCCTGGACGCGGCAGCGGTCGCCGAGGCCATGCGCGGGATCGACGTCGCCTACTACCTGGTCCACGCGCTCGGCACGGGCGACACCTTCGAGGAGACCGACCGGCGGGCGGCCCGGATCTTCGGCGAGCGGGCCCGCGCCGCGGGCGTACGGCGGATCGTCTACCTGGGCGGTCTCACCCCCGAGGGCGTGCCGGAGCGGGAGCTGTCGCCGCATCTGCGCTCACGGGCCGAGGTGGGCCGCATCCTGCTGGCCTCCGGCGTGCCCACCACCGTGCTGCGGGCGGCGGTCGTCATCGGTTCGGGCTCGGCGTCCTTCGAGATGCTGCGCTATCTCACCGAGCGGCTGCCGGTGATGGTGACCCCGAGCTGGGTGCACACCCGGATCCAGCCCGTGGCGGTGCGGGACGTGCTGCGCGCTCTCGTCGGCAGCGCCCGTATGCCGGCCGAGGTCAGCCGCGCCTTCGACATCGGCGGGCCGGACGTCCTCACCTACCGGGAGATGATGACCGGGTACGCGGCCGTCGCGGAGCTTCCCCGGCGGATCATCCTCCCGGTGCCCGTGCTCACGCCCGGTCTGTCCAGTCACTGGGTCGGACTGGTGACGCCCGTACCGGCCGCCATCGCGCGACCGCTCGCCGAGTCCCTGCGGCACGAGGTCGTCTGCCACGAGCACGACATCTCCCGGTACGTGCCCGATCCGCCCGGTCATCCCATCGGCTTCGACGAGGCGGTACGGCTGGCCCTGCAGCGGGTCCGCGACGCCCAGGTGACGACACGCTGGTCCTCGGCGTCGGTCCCCGGTGCGCCCAGCGACCCGCTGCCCACCGACCCCGACTGGGCCGGCGGCAGCCTGTACACGGATGTGCGGGAGCTGCCCGTGGACGCCTCGCGCCCGGACCTGTGGCGGGTCATCGAGGGGATCGGCGGGGACAACGGCTGGTACTCCTTCCCGCTGGCCTGGGCCGTGCGCGGCCGCCTGGACCGGCTGGTGGGCGGCGTCGGTCTGCGCCGGGGGCGCCGTGACGCGGCAAGGCTGCGGGTCGGCGACTCCCTGGACTTCTGGCGGGTGGAGGAGATCGAGCCGGGGCGGCTGCTGCGGCTGCGGGCCGAGATGCGACTGCCCGGCCTCGCCTGGCTGGAGATGTCCGCGGAGAGCGACGACGACGGGCGCACCCGCTACCGCCAGCGGGCCCTGTTCCATCCGCACGGCCTGCTCGGCCACGCGTACTGGTGGAGTGTCTCGCCCTTCCACGCCGTGGTGTTCGGCGGGATGGCCCGCAACATCGCACGGACCGCGGCCCGCACCCAGGCCGCTCGGAAGGCCAGCAGGGCCATCTGCAGATAGACGAAGTCGCCCATCCCCAGATCCCGGGCGGCGAAGAGCCCGCGCGCGACGCCCAGCAACTCCTCGATCTC
>NZ_JABERD010000035.1 GCF_013044505.1 Streptomyces sp. S3(2020)
GTCCGAGGGTTCGGGCGGCTCGGCGAAGGCGGGGGAGGCGGCGGGTTCCGTGTCGTCGTCGCCATCGCCATCGCCATCACCATCGTCATCGCCATCGGTCTCGCCGTCGCCGTCGCCGTCGGCCTCGGCCTCGTCCCCGCAGGACCGGCTGTCCTCCGAGGTTCTGCAGAGCCGGTGGTGGACGTGGGCGGCGTCGGAGCCCGGAGCCACGAACGCGGTTGCCGACGAGGACGGGAGCGACTGCGGGCGTAACCAGCCGAAGGACGTGTGGTTCCTGGCGGGCACGTTCGGTACTCGGGCCGAGCGCAGCTGCACCGTCCCCGGCGGGGTCCCGCTCGCGTTCCCCTTGGTGAACCTGGTCGCCGACCCGGCGGGTTGCGCGGAGTTCATGGACACGGCCGAGGGGTCCGCGGTCCTGGACGGCGAGAAGATCGACGCGGAGAGCAGTCGTGGGGAGACGATCTCCGTGGAGGGCGTCGCCGGCAATCCCGTCACGGGGGCGGACGAGCGCTTCACGGCCACCGGATGCGGTCTCTGGGTCCAGTTGCCCCCGCTGCGGAGCGGGAAGCACACGCTGGAGATCCGCGGTAGGTCGCAGGACTTCTCGGTGGGGGTGGACTACGCGCTGACCGTGGAGTCCGCGTAGGAGAAGGACAGGAACCCGCACCCACGAGAAGAGGCCCCGGCGTGATGTCCGGGGCCTCTGGCGTTCTCGGTCTGGCGGCAAGAAGTGGGCGGGTTCAAGCTGCGGCTCCCGCCAGGCGGTGGAATGCCTCGGTGGTACGGGGGTGGGCCAGTTCGTCAAGGAGGTGACGCCACTCGGGGTCGGCCGCGGCCGGGTGGGCCTGGTCCCAGGCGGTGAGGAGCGGGGCGAGTTCGCTCTCGTGCGAGGTCTCGGTCAGGGCGGCCACGGTGGTGTTCGGCTCGGGGGAGGGCAGCGACTGCATCGGATCTTCCTTCCGGGGAGATGGTCTGTGCCTCGGGCTGTGCCTCGGGTCTTGCCTCTCGGATCCTCTGCTTTCCACGATGCCCCCGTCGGCCTTCAGCCGCCATGGAGCGACCTACCGGGTGGGGGGTGGAGCTAGCCGTACCCCAGGAGACCGTTAGCCCCCCTCGACCGGGTCTTGAGAACGGCCGTCGGCGCCGGCCTCCACGGAGCCGAGAACTCCCCGGACCGGCCGGGCCAGTTGCTCGCGCGGTTCCTCCGGGTCGCAGGCGCGCCGCTGGGGGCAAGTGGCGTGCTGTCCACGCCCGTTGGGCACCTCGGTAACGAACATTTGTGCTTGTGTTAACTGTTCGAATCCGCATATTTTCTCGCGTCATGACCATGACGCGAAGAGCGATCATCAAGGGCATCGCGGCCGCACCGTTCGTCGGTGCCGCCGGCAGCCTGCTCGCCCCCACCGCCGCACACGCCGCGACCATCGACGCGGGCCAGTACTCCCTGACCAGCCGCTCCTCCAACAGCCACGGCGAATTCGCCGCCCTGGCAGCCGGGTTGGCGGCCAGTCTGACCAAGGTGGACGCGACCACTGTCATAGCCGACACCAACCGCAGCGCCGACGTGCTCAGCAGCGCCCCCAGCACGTCCGAGGCCTTCCAGGCCGGTTTCGCCTGGGACGGCGACGACCAGGAGGTCGCCTACTGGATACCCCAGGGCGTCACCACCAGCGCCGACGCCTACGGCAACGGGCTCTACCCCGAGGGCGGCAGCAACAAGGTCATCCTGGTCTCCTGGTACTTCGAGACCGACCCTGACAACGACGATGACGACGACTACACGCTCGACAAGGGCATGCGGCTCACCTTCGTCGACTACAACACCCCCTCCGCACCCACCTATCGGCACATACTGCTGGTCGAACCGGTGCGGACCAGCACGGGCGCGTACTCCTTCAATCCGGTCCGCAAGCACGCCGGCGGCATCATGTGGTACGGCAACCTGTTGTACGTCGTCGACACGTACAAGGGCCTCAGGATCTTCGACCTCAACACCCTCTTCACCGTTCCCACCACGGAGAAGGACGTGTGCGGTCTGCACACCGACGGCCAGTACTACGGCTACGGCTACAAGTACGTCCTCCCGCAGAGCCACGCCTACGACAACGCGGGCACCTGGCTGCGCTACTCGGCGATAGGCCTCGACCGCGCCAGCACCCCCGACAGCCTGGTGATAGGCGAGTACTCGCTGGCCGGTGTCGTCGACTACGACGAGGAGGGTGACCCCTTCAACGGCTCCACCGAGCCCACCAACACCGTGCCCAAGGTGGTCCGCTGGGACCTCGACTACACCGACCGCCACCCGGGCTCGCTCACCGCGACCGAGGCCGTCACCGTCGCCCAGAAGAAGATCCAGGGCGTGGTCTCCCGCAAGACCAAGCACTACCTCTCGGTGAGCGACGGCACGTCCGGCGCGGGCGCCCTGCGCACCTTCACCTCCGGCGCGAACAGCGCGAGCACCGTCGCCGACCTCGCCATCGGCTGTGAGGATCTCAGCTTCCACAGCAGCGGGGCGTCGGGCTGGTCGTACAGCGAGTCGGTGATCTGGAACGCCAGCGAGTACGTCAACAAGCGGTACGTGTACGCGGTCCGCGCCGACGGCTCCTGAACGCATGAGCGCGGGCCCCGGGGAGATCCCGGGGCCCGCGCGGCCGAGGAGTTCAGCGGGCGAGCAGCAGGTCGCCGTGGCGGACACGGCTGCCGCGCACCGGACGTACCGTCGCCGCCTTCGTCTCCTTGCGACCCCCGGCGAAGACGAACAGCCGCAGCACCAGGAACCGTCCGATGCCGGCGAGACCCGAGGCGCCCAGGTAGACGGCCTGCTCCCAGACCAGGCTCGGCGAGGACTGCACTGTGTGCAGGACGAACATCGCGGCGCAGGTCACGACGTAGGCGGCGGTCGCCGAACCGGCGGACTGGAGGTGGCGGCGCAGACCCGCGCGGCCGCCGGTGCCGAAGGTGAACAGGGCGTGCAGTTCGGTGCAGAGGATCGTCGACGCGACCGTGATCACCGCGTTCGCCGCCGCCCAGGGCATCAGCAGCGCCAGCAGCGGAACCGCCGCGCTGGACAGGACCCCGACCCCGCCGCCGCACACCACGAACCGGACGAAGGAAGCGAGCGGGCCCACCGGCTCGGCCTCTGTGCGCTGCGTCTCCATGACGGTTCCTTCCGGGCGGGGCGCGAATCTGACGGACCACGGCCGACCCCGGCTTCAGCCCGGATCAGCGTGGTTCCACGATCTCGTCGCGCGCCCGCCGGAACGAGGGTGTCCCCTACCGAACCGATGGTGGAGCCAGCCCCACCATGGCCCTCCGACCCGCCCTACTCAGCGTCCTTGACCCGCAGTTCCTCGATGTACTGGAGGGCCAGGCCCGTGGTCCGCGTGAACCAGTCGTTCAGTACGGCGATCTCGGCCGCGGAGTAGTCGGCGAAGAGCTCGTCGAGGCGGGCGTAGTAGGGGCCGTAGAGGGCGGTGACGCGGGCGACCGCGGCCGGGACGGCGGCGACGCGGACCCGGCGGCGGTCCTTCGGGTCGGGCACGCGGGTGAGGAAACCGCCGCGCTCCAGGCGGTTGAGGATGCCGGTCATCGCGCCCGTCGTGACATGGGCGTGCTCCGCGAGGTCGCCCGCGGTGAGCAGGTCCTCGCCGGCCTTCAGGACGTAGGCGAAGCAGAGCAGGTCGGTGACGTTCAGGCCCAGCCGCTGGGCCATCTCCTGCTGGCCGAGCAGATGCGCCGCGATGAGGGAGTCCATCGAGGACAGCGCCTGAGCCGGGGTGGTGGCGGGGCGGGGCTTGGCTTGCATCTGCTGATTACCTTAGGTCGTGAGAGGTTTCGGTGCTAAAATTCTTACATCGTGAGACGTTTGTGAGGCGTTCCGTCTGTGCGGAGCGACGTGGGAACGGAGGCGGACACATGAGTGCGCACCAGTATGACGAGGGGCACACCGTCGCGGGCTGGACCGGATTCGCCGTGGCCATCGTCGGTACGACCGTGCTGGGACTCGGGGTGATCATGGTCTCCGTCCCGGTGCTGTCGGGCGGGCTCGCCATCGTGGCGGCGAGCGTCCTGACCACCTGGACCCTGCATCTCACCGGCTGGGGCAAGCCGCCGGGGATCCGGCCCCGCGCCCAGTGGGGCATGCGGACCCGGGACCTGTCGGCACGCGCGGGGCACCCGGGGTGTGTGGGGTGCCGGCTGGCCGGGCGGGGTCCGGCCAGGAGTACGGCGGTGGAGCCGACGGTGGTGCGAGGGGTGCCGGAGTCGGTGGGGGCCGAGCCCGGTCGCTGAGCCGTGAGCCGCCGAGTCCTCGCGGCTCACGGCCCGTTGTCAGTGCCGGCCTCTACTCTCCTCGGTGATGGCACAGGCATGGAAGTGCTCGGGGCTGCGGTGGGCGGCGGACGGTCCCGTGCTGGCGTGGGAAGGCGGCCGGCGCAGTGCGCTGACCTGGGGGAAAAGGGTGGCCTTCGGGGTCGCGGACGGGGGTGTGCGGACATGCGTGGGAGCGCGGGGGAACGCGTGTCCGGTGCGGGCGGCCGTGTCCGGGCGGAGCAAGGGGGCGCGCTGCGAGGAGTGTGCGCGGCTGGACCGGGCGCACTCCGTCGCCGCCGACACCATCGCGGACGATCCACGGCCGTACCACGTCTATCTGGCCTGGTTCGGACCCGGCATGACCAAGGTCGGGATCACCGCCGAAGAACGGGGCTCCGCGCGGCTGCTCGAACAGGGTGCCGTCTGTTTCACCTGGCTCGGCGTCGGCCCGCTCATGGCGGCGCGGCGTACGGAGGAGCTGCTGCGGGCCGCCCTGCGGGTGCCTGACCGCATTCCCTACGCCGACAAGCGGGCGGTGCGGTCCGGGCTGCCCGGCACCGAGGCGGAGCGGGCCGCCGAGATCCGCGCGCTGCATGCGCGGGCCGTGGGGCTGGGCGGGTGGCCGGAGTCGCTGCGGACCGAGCCGTGCCAACCCGTCGACCATGTGCGGGTGTTCGGGCTGGCGGACCTGCCGGCCCCGGCGGGTGTGGTCGCCGAGCTCGTCGCCGGGGGTGCGGTGGGCGGACGCCTGGTCGCGGCCGCCGGACCCGATCTGCATCTGGAGACCGGGGGCGGGGTGGTCGTCCTGGACACACGGTTGATGACGGGGTGGGGGCTGATCCCCGCCGACACCGAGGAACTTTCGGTGCCGGTGCGGGAGTTCAGGAGGGAGACGAGTGTGCAGGACGGACTGTTCTGACGAAGCGGCGGGCAGCTGGAGGCGGATGGTAAAGACTCGGATCCCTCTGGGATCCCTTTGGGCAAGGTGCCTGGACGCGGTGCCGAACCGGGACCGATCGTGGACGACATGAGCGATCACCACATTGCACCTGTCGCACCTGTCGCACCTGTCGTGCCCGTCGCCGCCCATGAACCTCCGTACTACGCCGCCGTCTTCACCTCCCTGCGCACCGAGGAGGACACCGGATACGGCGCCACCGCGGAGCGCATGGGCGAGCTGGTCCAGCGGATCCCCGGCTTCCTCGGCGAGGACTCGGCGCGCACACCGG
This sequence comes from Streptomyces sp. S3(2020), assembly GCF_013044505.1. GTDB lineage: Bacteria > Actinomycetota > Actinomycetes > Streptomycetales > Streptomycetaceae > Streptomyces. The sequence continues at coordinate 5,541 of NZ_JABERD010000035.1, forward strand.
GTGGGCTGTCGATCACCATCGCCTACTTCCGGGATCTGGCCGGCATCGAGCAGTGGCGTCAGAACGCGGAGCACCGGGAGGCCAAGAAGCAGGGGCGGGCGCACTGGTACGAGCGGTACTCGCTGCACATCGCCCGGGTCGAGCACAGCCACGGCTTTCAGCGGGCCGGACGTTGAGAGGTCCGGGCACTGAGAGGTCCGGGCACTGAGAAGGCAAGGAACCTCCAGGGCGTTCCCTGAGAGGTCCCTGTGAGTTTCTCAGGAAAATCACAGGTTCTGGAAAGCGTGCTCTCAGAGGATCCAGACAGTGTGTCCACATGACCACGACCTCGCCCCAGGGGCGCACCGAACTGCTGAGGCCGGACGGGAGCCCCGTCCGAGTGCTTGTGGTGGACGACGAGCTGTCGATCACCGAGCTGCTGTCCATGGCCCTTCGCTATGAGGGATGGCAGATCCGGAGTGCGGGAGATGGCACGGGTGCCATCCAGACCGCTCGGGAGTTCCGGCCCGACGCCGTCGTTCTCGACATGATGCTGCCCGACATGGACGGCCTGACCGTCCTGGGACGCATGCGCCGTGAGCTGCCGGACGTTCCTGTCCTCTTCCTCACCGCGAAGGACGCCGTCGAGGACCGGATCGCCGGGCTCACCGCCGGTGGCGACGACTACGTCACCAAGCCCTTCAGCCTCGAAGAGGTCGTGGCCCGGCTGCGCGGGCTGATCCGCCGCTCCGGTGCGGCCGACCGGCGCTCCGACTCCGTGCTGGTCGTGGGTGACCTCACCCTCGACGAGGACAGCCACGAGGTGTCGCGGGCGGGTGAGTCCATCCACCTCACCGCGACCGAGTTCGAACTCCTGCGCTTCCTGATGCGTAATCCCCGTCGAGTGCTCAGCAAGGCCCAGATCCTGGACCGTGTCTGGTCGTACGACTTCGGAGGGCAGGCCAATGTCGTCGAGCTCTACATCTCGTACCTGCGCCGCAAGATCGATGCGGGTCGTGAGCCCATGATCCACACCCGGCGTGGTGCCGGTTACCTGATCAAGCCCGCCGCGTCATGAGCGGACGACGACGGCCGACGCGTCCGCAGCGGAAGCGACTGGGTAAGCCGCGCACCCTGCGGGCCCGGCTCGTCGTCGCGTCCGTGGTGTTGATCGCGGTGGTGTGCGCGGTGATCGGTACGGTGACGACACTGGCGTTGCGGTCGCATCTGTACGAGCAGTTGGACACCAAGGTCGGAGAGGCCGCGGCGCGCGCTGCCGGTATGAACGCTCCGCCAGGCAAGGAAGGCGACGGCGGCAACCTGCCCCAGGGCTCCAAGACCTCACTGACTGACCTCGTCAAGGGGCCGCAGGACGGCACCGTCGTGGCCTCGGTGAAGAAGGGCGTCATCACCGCTGCCAAGGTCGGTGTGAAGGACGACTCCTTCGAGCCGACGGCGAAGGACCTGAGCGACGAGGCGATGGAGGCGCTCAACGAGGTCTCCCAGACCGGGGGCACGCACACCGTCGACATCCCCGGACTCGGTGAGTACCGCGTCGAGTACCGCTCCGGCCCCAAGGGCGACTTCTACATCGGGATCCCCACCGCGGAAGTCAGCAATACCCTCAACACCCTCATCGCCGTAGAAGCCAGCGTCACCGCCGCAGGCCTCATCGCCGCCGGTATCGCCGGCACCGTGATCGTCGGTGTGGCCACCCGCCCCCTGCGCCGGGTCGCTGCCACGGCGACCCGGGTCTCCGAACTCCCGCTGCACACCGGCGAGGTGAACCTCAGCGAGCGGGTGCCGGAGTCGGAGTGTGATCCGAACACCGAGGTCGGCAAGGTCGGCGCCGCGCTCAACAGGATGCTCGACCACGTCCACGCCGCCCTGCACTCCCGCCAGCAGAGCGAGATGCGGGTACGGCAGTTCGTCGCCGACGCCAGTCACGAGCTGAGGACGCCGCTCGCCTCCATCCGCGGCTACGCCGAACTCACCAGACGCGGCAGAGAGCAGATCGGCCCCGACACCCGGCACGCCCTCGGCCGTATCGAGTCCGAGGCGGGCCGGATGACGTTGCTGGTGGAGGATCTGCTGCTGCTCGCGAGGCTCGACGCCGGCCGGCCCCTCCAGTTCGAGCAGACCGACCTCATCCCGCTCGTCGTGGACACCATCAGCGACACCCGCGCGGCCGGCATGGACCACAACTGGCGCCTCGACCTGCCCGACGAACCCGCCCTCGTCTCCGGTGATGCGGCACGCCTCCAGCAGGTGCTCATCAACCTGCTCGGCAACGCCCGCAAGCACACGGAGCCCGGCACCACCATCACCGCCCGTATCCAGCGGCGCGGACCCTGGATGTGTGTGGACGTCGAGGACAACGGCCAGGGCATCCCGCCCGATCTGCTGCCGCATGTCTTCGAGCGGTTCGCGCGCGGTGACTCCTCGCGGTCCAGGGCCTCCGGGTCCACCGGGCTCGGCCTCGCCATCGTGCAGGCCGTGGTGACGGCGCACGGCGGTGCCGTGACCGTGGACAGCGTTCCGGGGCGGACCGTGTTCACCGTGCATCTGCCCGCGCTCGCCCCGGCGGTCCCCCGCCCGGCCCCCGAAACGAATTGGCAATCGCACTCACAGGTACAGCACAGTGCCAGCACATGGGTGCAACAGGGCACTTGACCAGAGTCGTTGTCATGCGAACCGACTCTTCTCCCGGCAATCTGCCGGCGCGGGAGCACCTCCCGGCCGGAGACGCCGGTACGCCTGTCCTGGACGTAGTGATCCCCGTCTACAACGAGGAGAAGGACCTCCAGCCGTGTGTGCTGAGACTGCACGAGCACCTCAAGCGCACCTTCCCGTACGCGTTCCGCATCACGATCGCGGACAACGCGTCGACGGACACCACCCCACAGGTGGCGTCACGGCTGGAGGCGGAGATCGCCGAGGTCAGCAACTTCCGCCTGGAGCAGAAGGGTCGCGGTCGCGCCCTGCGCACCGTGTGGTCCGCCTCGGACGCCCCGATCCTCGCCTACATGGACGTGGACCTGTCCACCGACCTCAACGCCCTGCTCCCGCTGGTGGCCCCGCTGATCTCGGGCCACTCCGACCTGGCGATCGGATCCCGGCTCGCGCGCTCCTCACGTGTGGTGCGCGGCCCCAAGCGGGAGTTCATCAGCCGCTCGTACAACCTGATCCTGCGCGGCTCGCTGCAGGCCCGCTTCTCGGACGCGCAGTGCGGCTTCAAGGCCATCCGGCGTGATGTGGCCCAGGTGCTGCTGCCGATGGTCGAGGACACCGGCTGGTTCTTCGACACCGAGATGCTCGTCATCGCCGAGCGCGCGGGACTGCGTATCCATGAAGTGCCCGTCGACTGGGTCGACGACCCGGACTCCACCGTCCACATCGTGAAGACGGCGACCGAGGACCTCAAGGGGGTGTGGCGCGTGGGCAAGGCCCTGGCCACCGGTTCGCTGCCGCTGGACCGGATCACCCGGCCGTTCGGTGACGATCCGCGCGACCGTGAGATCCAGGACGTACCGAAGGGGCTGGCCCGCCAGCTCGTCGGGTTCTGTGTGGTCGGCGGTCTTTCGACCCTGTTCTACCTGCTCCTCTACAGCGGCTTCAGGACCTTCTCCGGCTCGCAGGTCGCCAACGCGCTGGCCCTGCTCGTCTCGGCGGTCGCCAACACCGCGGCCAACCGGCGCCTCACCTTCGGGGTGCGCGGCCGTGGCAGTGCCGTCAAGCACCAGGCCCAGGGTCTGGTCGTCTTCGGCATCGGCCTCGCGCTGACCAGTGGTTCGCTCGCCGCCCTCAACGCGGCCAGCAGCGACCCGGCGCACTCCACCGAGCTGGCGGTGCTGATCGCCGCCAACCTCGCGGCGACCGTGCTGCGCTTCCTGCTCTTCCGCGCCTGGGTCTTCCCCGAGCGCCGCGAGTCGACGGTGGTGGCCTCGCACCAGCCGGCCCCCGGTCCCTCCTCGCCCACCTACTCCACGCAGTACCCCCCGCAGTACCCCACCCGGCAGCTGCCCTACGCGCCGCTGCCGCAGCGCCCGACGGCGAACCAGTACGCCTCGGCGCCGCACACCCCGTACGACACCCCGCTCCGCGCCGGTGAAGCCGCGGACCGCACCTGGGGGGACGCGACCATGCAGTTGCAGCCGGTCCGTCCCACCGACACCGATCCGAGGGACTCCCGATGACCACCCAGACCGACCAGCCCACGATCCAGGAGTGGGGGCCGTCGGCGAACGCCCCGCAGGAGCCCCCGAACGCACCCGCTCCGCAGGCCGGTGAGCCCAAGCAGCCCTTCGTCAGGAGACTGTGGCGCGGCCGCCCCGAGGACCCCCGCTGGGCACGTCCCGCCTTCTGGGGCCTGCTGCTGGTCACCGCGGCGCTCTACTTCTACAACCTGAGCTCCTCCGGCTACGCCAACTCCTTCTACTCCGCGGCCGTCCAGGCCGGCAGCCAGTCCTGGAAGGCGTTCTTCTTCGGCTCGCTGGACGCGGGCAACGCCATCACCGTCGACAAGCCCCCGGCCTCGCTGTGGCCGATGGCGCTGTCGGTGCGGGTCTTCGGGCTCAGCTCCTTCGCGATCCTGATGCCCGAGGTCCTCATGGGCATCGGCACGGTCGCCGTCGTCTACGCCTCCGTGCGCCGCCGCTTCAGCCCCGCGGCCGGTCTGATCGCGGGCGCCGTGCTCGCGCTCACCCCCGTCGCGGCGCTGATGTTCCGGTTCAACAACCCGGACGCCATGCTGGCCCTGCTGATGGCCGTGGCCTGCTACTTCGTGGTCCGCGCCCTGGAGGACGGCCGGACGAAGTGGCTGCTGTGGGCCGGTGTCGCGATCGGTTTCGCGTTCCTCGCGAAGACGCTCCAGGCCTTCCTGATCCTTCCGCCGCTCGCGATCGTCTACGCGGTCTGCGCGCCGGTGTCCCTGAAGAAGCGCTTCGGTCAGCTGGCCGCGGCGACGGCCGCGATCATCGTCTCCGGCGGCTGGTGGGTCGCGATCGTCGAGCTGTGGCCCGCGTCCTCCCGCCCCTACATCGGCGGCTCGCAGAACAACTCCTTCCTTGAGCTGACCTTCGGCTACAACGGCCTCGGCCGCCTCAACGGCGAGGAGACCGGCAGCGTCGGCGGCGGTGGCGGCAACACCGGAACCGGCCAGTGGGGCGAGACCGGCTGGGACCGGATGTTCAACTCCGAGATCGGCGGCCAGATCTCCTGGCTGCTCCCGGCGGCGCTGATCCTGCTGGTCGCGGGTCTGTGGGCCACGCGGAAGGCGCGCAGGACGTCCGTCACCCGCGGTTCGTTCCTCGTCTGGGGCGGCTCGCTGCTCATCACCATGGTCGTCTTCAGCTACATGGCGGGCATCTTCCACCAGTACTACACGGTCGCCCTCGCGCCCTACATGGCCGCGGTGATCGGCATGGGCTCGACCCTGCTGTGGGAGAAGCGGTCCGAGATCTGGGCGTCCCTCACCCTCGCGGCCGCGGTCGTGGCCAGCGCGGCCTGGGGTTACGTCCTCCTCAACCGCACCTCCGACTACCTGCCCTGGCTGAAGTGGCTGGTCCTGGTCGGCGGCCTGGTCTCCGCGCTCGGCCTGGTCTTCGCGGGCCGGATCAACCGGCAGCTCGCCCTCGCGGCGGCCTCCGTCGGTCTGGTGGCCTCGCTCGCCGGCCCGACCGCGTACACCATCAGCACCCTCCAGGAGGGCCACACCGGTTCGATCGTGACGGCCGGTCCCGCCGGCGCCAGCATGATGGGCGGCGGTGGCGGCGGCCGGGGCGGCGGTCCCGGTGGCGGCGGTGGTGGTACGGGTGGCGGCATGCCGGGCCAGAACCAGCAGAACGGCAACGGCAACACGCAGGGCCAGGGCCAGCAGGGCGGCGGCAACGGCGGCTTCGGCGGCGGCATGCCCGGCCAGAACGGCAACGGCAACAGCAACGGGAACAGCAACTCCCAGGGCGGCCAGAGCCAGCAGCAGGGCCAGGGCCAGCAGAACGGCGGCATGCCCGGCGGCACCACCGGCGAAGGCGGCGGCATGGGTGGCGGCGGCGGTGTCGGCGGCCTCCTCAACGGCGCGACCGTCTCCGACGAGGCCAAGAAGCTCCTGGAGGCCGACTCCGGTGACTACACCTGGGTCGCGGCGGCCATCGGCGCCCAGAACGCGGCGAGCTACCAGCTCTCCACCGGCGACCCGGTCATGGCGATCGGCGGCTTCAACGGCACCGACCCGTCCCCGACGCTGGCGCAGTTCAAGCAGTACGTCGCCGACGGCAAGATCCACTACTTCATCTCGTCCGGCTCGGGCGGCGGCATGGGCGCCAGCAGCAGCGGCACGTCCTCGCAGATCACCGAGTGGGTGGAGGCCAACTTCAAGACCGTCACGGTCGGTTCGGCCACCTTCTACGACCTGACCCAGCAGACGAGCAGCTGACGTAAAGCAACCGAAGGAGAGGGCGACGGTCCGCACCAGGGCCGTCGCCCTCTCCTTCTACTTGCCTTGTACGCCGTATAGGAACTGTTCTACGGTGTACAGCATGTCCGCTCCCGCGCCCGTCACCGTCTCCCAAGGCCACCCCCAGCGCTGGCTCATCCTCGGCGTCATCTGCCTCGCCCAGCTCACCGTCGTCCTCGACAACACCGTCCTGAACGTGGCGATCCCCTCCCTCACCGAGGAACTGGGCGCGGCCACCTCGGACATCCAGTGGATGATCAACGCGTACTCCCTGGTGCAGTCGGGCCTGCTGCTCACCGCCGGCAGCGCCGCCGACCGCTACGGCCGCAAGAAGATGCTGATAGCGGGTCTGACCCTGTTCGGCGCGGGCTCGCTCACGGCCGGACTGGCGGACAGCACCGGCCAGTTGATCGCGGCGCGCGCCGGGATGGGCGTAGGCGGCGCACTTCTGCTGACCACGACTCTCGCCGTCGTGATGCAGATCTTCGCGCCCGAGGAGCACGCCAGGGCGATCGGCATCTGGGCGGCGGTCAACGCGCTCGGCTTCGCCTGCGGTCCGCTGCTCGGCGGCTTCATGCTGGACCACTTCTGGTGGGGCGCGATCTTCCTGGTCAACCTGCCGGTCGCGGCGATAGGCCTGGTGGCCGCCATCACCCTGGTCCCCGAATCCAAGAACCCCCGCGGTGACCGCCCCGACCTCCTCGGCGCCCTCCTGTCGACCATCGGCATGGCCTCCCTGGTGTTCGCGATCATCTCCGGCCCGGAGCACGGCTGGACGTCGGGCCGGGTGCTGACATCGGCGACCGTCGCGGTCGTGGTGCTGGCCGGGTTCGCGTACTGGGAGAGCCGGATCGAGTACCCCATGCTCGACCTGCACTTCTTCAGGGACCGTCGCTTCACGGGCGCCATCGCGGGCGCGGTGCTGATCACCTTCGGCATGGGCGGCTCGCTCTTCCTGCTCACCCAGCACATGCAGTTCATCCTCGGATACGGCCCCTTGGAGGCCGGTCTGCGCACGGCCCCGCTCGCCCTCACGATCGTGGCCCTCAACTTCTCCGGCCTGGCGGCCAAGTGGGCGGCCAGGCTGGGGAATCCGGCCGCGATAGGACTGGGCATGGTGCTGATGTCGGGCGGCCTGGTGTCCATCGCGACGGTGGCCTCCGGCGGTTACACCGGGACGCTGCTGGGGCTGCTGCTGATCGGCGCGGGCGCCGCGGTCGCCAACCCGGCGATGGCGCACGCGATCATGAGCTCCATTCCGCCGGAGAAGGCGGGGATCGGGGCGGGGATCAACGGCACGGTGGCGGAGTTCGGACAGGGCTTGGGAGTCGCGGTGCTGGGTGCTGTGCTGAGCTCCCGGTTCGCGGCGCTGATCCCGGTGGCGGCGTCGTCGTTGCCGGCGGCGTTGGCCGCGGCGGGGTCGGTGGAGGAGCGGGCGCGCATCACGGACGCCTACTCCTCGGGACTGGAGACCAGTCTGTTGGTGGGGGCGGTGGCCGTGTTGCTGGGTGGGTTGGTCGCGGGGGCGTTGTTGCGGCGGGCTGAGCGGGAAGAGGTCGCCTAAGAGCTCGGGGGTGCGGCCTCGTTGCGACCGCGGGTCGGCTGTGGCCGGTCGCGCCCACGCGGCGGAGCCGCACATCGATACAGTCCCGCGCCCCTGGCGGGGCGCCTAAGCTGATCGGCAATTGCAAGGCTAGGAAGGTGCGCCATGGTGAAAGCGGGCCGGCGGGCGGCGCGGACCAGCGTGTGGCTGGAGAGCGGTAAGTCGCGGCGTGGCGGTCAGCCCTCCGGTCTCGACCGGGACCGCATCACCTCGGTCACCGTCCGGCTCCTGGACGCCGAGGGACTGGCCAAGTTCTCCATGCGGCGGCTCGCGACCGAGCTCAATGTCACCGCGATGTCCGTCTACTGGTACGTCGACACCAAGGACGACCTCCTCGAACTCGCCCTGGACGCGGTCTGCGGCGAACTGACCCTGCCCGACCTGGAGGCCGACGAGGACTGGCGCGACCAACTGCGCACGCTGGCCCGCGGCTACCGGGCCCTCCTGGTCCACCACCCCTGGGTCTCCCCGCTGAGCGGGACCTTCCTCAACATCGGCCCCAACTACCTGGAGTTCGCCCAGGTCATCCATCGCGTCATCCGCCGCACCGGCCTGCCCGCCCACGGCCTGGCCGCCGCCATCTCCGCCGTCTTCCAGTTCGTGTACGGCTTCGGCACGATCGAGGGCCACTTCATCGCCCGCTCCACCGACGTCGGCATGACCCCGGACGAGTACTTCCGGCACGCCATGACCGCGGTGACCCAGGCCCCGCAGGCCGCCGAGATCGTCAAGGACTCCGAGGACATCATGGCGGCCCGCGGCGGCGACACGGTCGAGGAGATGTGGGAACGGGACTTCGACTTCGCCCTGGACCTGTTGGTGGCGGGTATCGAGGCGATGGTGAAGCGGGCCTGACCGTGCCCGCACCGGGGACGGAAAATTCGCGAGCCGTGTGACGACGCCACGCCCTATCGTGAGCCGCTGCCGTCCGAGCCGGGGCGGCCGGAGGGGAGTGACAGCCGAGTGACGGACGCGTACGAGGTCCTGCTGGACGCCGAGTTGGAGAAGGCGTTCGACGTCTGGTCCAGCTATCTGGACGCCCGCACGGGCGAGGACCCCGATGTCCGAGCCCGACTACGCGCGATGCTGGACCTGGCCCGACGGGCCGTCGACGAGCACGATCCCCCCGGGCGCGCCGCTTGGTGGCGGACATGCACGAGGAGGCCCACCGGGCCGAACTGCCCTGGGCTCCCTCGGATCCCCGCCCCCACGAGGCCGACGCCCAAGCCCGCGACTACGCCAAGGACGCCCTGCCGCAGGTGCTCCGGCGGGGCCGGCGGGACCGCCTCGGCACCATCGAGCTCTTCCTCTGGTCCACCGGCCGCCGCCTGCGGACCGTCCCCGACCTCGACACGGCCACCCTCCAGGACATCGCCTACATCACCGCCCGCGCCGGAATGGCCCTCGACCTCGCCCACCCCGTCGCGGCCCAGCGTGAACTGGACCGCCTCAAGGCGATGGCGCGCCGCTACGGCGTCGAGGACTGAACCGGCCTCTTGAGGCTCAGGCTTCCGGCGCAGCCAACCGCGCCGGAAAACCACCCGTAGCCACCGGCCCCCACTTCACCGGCGTGACCCGAATGATCGACTTCCCCTGCTTGACCATGGCCTCCCGGTACTCGTCCCAGTCCGGGTGCTCACCCGAGATGTTCCGGAAGTACTCCACCAGCGGCTCGACGGACTCGGGCGAGTCGATGACCTCCGCCGTACCGTCGACCTGCACCCACGGCCCGTTCCAGTCGTCGCTCAGGACGACCACACTCACCCGCTCGTCCCGCTTCGCGTTCCGCGTCTTCGCCCGCTCCGGATACGTGGACATCACGATCCGCCCCGAATCGTCGACCCCGCAGGTCAACGGCGACGCCTGCGGACTCCCGTCCACCCGCCGGGTCAGCAGCAGGGCCCGGTGCCGGGGCCGTACGAAGTCCAGCAAGTCATCGAGGGAGACGGTGGTGTTCGTCGCGATGTTCGGTGCCATGGCCCCAGCCTAGGCGCACCACCCTCTCCCTCAGGGGCGAGCCACCACGGCGATCCCGGATGCTTCGACACCGTCGTCCATCCGCTGGACCGGCACGGTCTGAGCCCCGTACCGGCCCGCGCACGACCGTACCGGGCACGCGTTCCCCCACGGCAGCGGCTCCGGGCGCCCCGGGAGAACTCGTCAACCACGCATCACATCAAGGGACTTCACACCCGAGGCAGCGAATCCCCCTGCACCGCCTGGATGTCCAGCTCCACCTTCAGCGTCGTACCGATCGCCGCGATCCCCGCCTGCACGACCTGGTTGTAGTTCATGGCGAAGTCCTCCCGTCGCAGCTGGGCCGTGGCCCGGAAGGCCGCGCGGGTCCCGCCCCACGGATCGGAACCCGTCCCCAGATAGGCGAGGTCGAGGTCGACGGGCCGTACGACTCCGTGCAACGACAACTCCCCGTGCACGGTCCACCGATCAGAGCCCGCCACCGTCAACCCCGAAGACCGGTAGGTGATCTGGGGAAACCTCTCCACGTCCAGGAAGTCCGCCGACTTCAGGTGCCCGTCCCGCGTCGCGTTCCCCGTGTCGATGGAGTCGGCGCGGACGACCGCCTCCACCCGGGACTTGGTGACGTCGTCCCGCGCGACCTCGATCGAGGCGGCGAAGTCCGTGAACCGCCCGCGCACGCTGGAGATCCCCAGATGCTGGGCCACCGCGCCCACCGTGGAGTGCGCCGGATCCACGGTCCACGGCCCCGGCGGTGGCAGCTCGGTCCCGCCCTGCCGCGCCAGCGTCACCGTGCCGACCTCGGCACGGCCGCTCGCGGTGACGATCGCACTGGCGGCGGCGGGCGCGTATCCGACGGCGGTGACGATGACGGTGTACGCCCCGGGCGGCAGCGGGTTGACGTCCCGTACCGCGCCCTCGATGTCGGCCTCGACCCGCAGCACCTGCGAGCCCGTCATGTCGGCCAGCGTGACGACCGCGTGCGACACGGCCCATCCGTCCCGCGTACGGATCGTCGCGGTCAATCCCATCTCACGTACTCCTTCACGAATGCGGCCTCAAGAATGCGACCGGCCCGCGGCGGGGCACGCACCTCCGCTCAGAGCGCGCGCCCACCCGCCACGGGCCGGGGTCTCTTTCCGTCCTCGGGTGAGCGGGGCCCAGGTACGGCCCCGCTCACCGGCAGGCCCTACTCGCCGGGGTGGGCGAGCTCGATGTCATGGCCGTCGGTTCCGCGACCGCCCACCGTGAGGGCCGTCGCCACCGGCGGGTAGCCCGTGGCGATGACCGTGTAGTCGCCGCCGTCCAGGTCGGTGAAGGCGTACGCCCCGTCCGACCCGGTCGTCGCGGTCCCTACGACGTTTCCGGCCGCGTCGACGAGCGTGACCCGCGCGTCGGCCAGCGGCCCGTGCGGAGCCCGTACGACGCCCTGGACCTGGGCTCCGGACTCCAGCTCGACCTCGATCCGGGTGACGCCCGTGCCGCCGACCTCGACGGGCAGCGCGCGCGGCCGGTACCCGGCGGCGTTCACCGCGACGGTCACCGCACCCGGCACCAGCTCGGCGAAGCCGAACTCGCCCTGCTCACCGGTGGTTCCGGTGGCCAGCAGATCACCGCGGACGTCGGTCACGATGACCATGGCGTCCTTGACGGGCAGCGCGCTGTCCGAGGCCCGCACCACACCGCTCAGCCCGCTCGTGCCGCTGAGCAGGATGTCGTACGCCACCGGCTCACCGTTGACGACGACCGTGGACGCCTGCGGCTGGAACCCGTCGGCGGAGGCGATCAGGACGTACGACCCCACGCTCGGCGCGTCCACGCCGTAGGAACCGTCCGCCTGTGTCACCGACCGGCCGAGCTGCCGTCCCGCGAGGGAGATCAGCGTGACCGCGGCCTGCGGGACGGGTGCGCTCTCGGCGCCGCGGACGTGGCCGCGGACCGGGATGCCGCCGCCGGAGGAGACCGGGGGAGCCTCGAGGGTGGCCACGGTGGCGTGCTGCTGTGTGCCGTCGGCGGCGGGCTGTGTCTCGGAGGCGGCGACGGCCCAGCTCGGCACCCGCTCTTCAGCGGCGGGCTCGACGGCCGGAGCCGCTTCGGGAGCCGGCGACTCCTGCTGCGCCAGCGCGCCCTTCGTCCGCAACGGGACCTCCTTGATGAACAGCGTGATCAGGAAGGCGACCGCCGCCAGGGCCGCCGCGATCAGGAACACGTCCGCGATGCCGTGGCCGTACGCGCTCTCCATGACCGTGCGCAGCGGCGCGGGCAGCGTGTCCATGTCCGGGATCGAGCTGGAGGAGCTGGAACCGGAGGCGAGGGAGGCGTACTTGGGGCCGAGGCCGGCGATGCCGTCCGTGGCGTAGTCGGTGATCTTGTTGGCCATCACGGCACCGAGCACCGAGACGCCCATCGCACCGCCGAGGGACCGGAAGAAGGTGACCGTGGAGGACGCGGAGCCGAGGTCCTTGGGCTCGACCTGGTTCTGCGTGCACAGCACCAGGTTCTGCATCATCATGCCGATGCCGAGGCCCAGCAGCGCCATGAAGATCGCGGTCTTCCAGTAGTCCGTGTCGTAGCGGATGGTGCCCAGCAGACCCAGGCCCGCCGTGATGAGCACGCCACCGCTGACCAGCCAGGCCTTCCAGCGCCCGGTGCGGGTGATGAACTGCCCGGAGACGGTGGAGGAGACGAACAGCCCGGCGATCATCGGGATGGTGAGCACGCCGGACATCGTCGGCGACTCGTCGCGGGCCAGCTGGAAGTACTGGGCGAAGAAGACCGTGCCGGAGAACATCGCGGTGCCCACGAACATCGAGGCGATCGACGACAGGGTGATGGTCCGGTTGCGGAACAGCCGCAGCGGGATGAGCGGCTCGCTGGCCTTCGACTCGACGAGCACGAAGACCAGGGCGAGGGCGATGGAGCCGCCGACCATGGCACCGGTCTGCCAGGACAGCCACTCGTACTTGTCACCGGCGAAGGTGACCCAGATCAGCAGCAGCGAGACCGCCGCCGCGACGAAGAACGCGCCGGCCCAGTCGACCTTCACGTCCCGCTTCACGACCGGCAGGTGCAGGGTCTTCTGGAGCACGATCAGTGCGATGACGGCGAAGGGGACACCGACGTAGAAGCACCAGCGCCAGCCCAGCCAGCTGGTGTCGGTGATGACACCGCCGAGCAGCGGGCCGCCGACGGTGGCGACGGCGAAGGTCGCGCCGAGGTAGCCGGAGTAACGGCCGCGCTCGCGCGGGGAGATCATCGCCGCCATCACGATCTGCGCGAGGGCGGACAGACCGCCGACGCCGATGCCCTGCACGACCCGGAAGGTGATCAGCATGCCGGCGTTCTGGGAGAGCCCGGCGGCGGCCGAACCCAGCACATAGATGACCAGCGCTATCTGGACGAGCGCCTTCTTGCTGTAGAGGTCGGCGAGCTTGCCCCACAGGGGGGTGGAGGCCGTCATCGACAGCAGGGCGGCGGTGACGACCCAGGTGTAGGCGGACTGGCCGCCGCCGAGGTCGCCGATGATCTCCGGGAGGGCGTTCGAGACGATCGTGGACGACAGGATCGCCACGAACATCCCGAGCAGCAGCCCGGAGAGGGCCTCCATGATCTGCCGGTGGGTCATCGGGGCGTGCGCGGCATGCTCCGCGCCTCCCCCGTGCTTGGCGTGAGCCCGCACACCGGCTGGTGTGGTCGTTGCCATGGGCTTCCTTCGCTTAGGTGTTCGCGGGTGTACGGGTGGTCTCTTCGAATACGGGAGGGACGGCGGCACGGCAGTCGTCGAAGCTGGCCCTGAGCCGGGCCATGAGGCCGGTCAGCTGGGCCACCTCTTCGTCGCTCCAGTCACCGAGCCGCTCGGCGAGCAGCTCGCAGGTCCGCCGCGACAGCCTTTCGAGCTGGGCCAGACCCGCGGGGGTGAGGTGCAGGATGCGCGAGCGCTTGTCCGCCGGGTCGGGGGACCGGTCGATCCAGCCCCGCTCGGCGAGATGCGCCGCATGCCGGCTGGTCACCGACATGTCCACGGCGAGCAGCTCCGAGAGCTTGCTCATACGCATGTCCCCATGACGGGCGAGCAGCGTCAGCACGGCGGCGGAACCGGCGGGACAGTCGGACGGCAGGATCCGCCCCATCTCCCTCTTCACGGCACCGAAGGCACTGAACTGACGCATCAGCTCCTCGTACTGCGCCTGCCCGGCCATCACACCTCCCGTATTCGTTGCTTGGGGCAACCATAGAGAGAGTTGGTTGCTACAGGCAAATAAAACGAAGGGTGGCCGCCATAAAAACTTGGCAAAGGCAAGTATTGCGAAAGTAAATCGACAGGTGGTGGCCGAGGAACGGTGACTGAACCCACCCAGGGGTGCGGGGCTGTATCGATATGCGGCTCCGCCGCGTGGGCGCGATCAGCCACAACGGCGCCGCACCCGGCAACGACCCCGCACCCCCACGGCGTGGCCCCGCACTTGGGCAGCCCCCGCTCATTCGCTAGTGTCTCGGGGCATGGCTAACACCCAGGGCCCCCAGGGCAACCACGACCCCGCCGGCAACACCCAGATGTTCCGCGCGTTCGTCGACGAGGCCCCGCGGGGCCCGCAGCAGGCAGCCGCTTCCTCCGGCCCCCGTATCGGCCTGATCCTCGGCGTCGTCGTCGCCGTGGCGATCGTCGCGGCAGTGGCCTGGCTGGCGCTCAAGTAACCAGCCCTGCCCCGCTCACTCCCACCGCACGTCGACGTCCCGCGTCTCGATGTGCATCCCGAGCGGCACCCGCCACGCCTCGACGCACACCGTCCAGGTCCTCTCCCTGCGCGCTCCGGCTCCGATCGGCGCCGGAAGCGCCACGGCCGACTCGACGGTCCCCCAGTCGAACCCGAGCGCGCCGATGATGTGCGTCCCGAAGGTCACCGTGCCCGAACGCACCGCGCTGCCGCCGGAGTTGCGGAAGACCAGGGTCACCTTCTCGCACCAGCGCTGATCGGTGGCCTCCCGCGCCGGATCGCCCACGGTCAGGGCGGCGGGGCCGGCCGAGGCCGTAGGGCTTGCGGTGGTCGGTGAACTCGTGGGCGTACGACCGGGATCGGCGCCGTCGGCCGAGGAGGCGGGGCCGCCCGGAGTGACGGAGGCCTCCGGGGCGCTCTCCGCGTCCGGACCTCCCGGCGTGCCCGGCGCCGAGGACCGGTCCGGAGCACCCGTCCCCGAGCTCCCCTCCGGCTCCGAACTCCCCGCTGTCCCCGGTGAGTCGGCCCCGTCCAGCGGCACGACCCGTACACCGCCCGTCGGTTCGGCGGCCACCGCGGGCCCGGTGCCGCCCGCCGCCCCGATCGCGACGTACCCGTCGTCGCCGCTCCCGCCGCCGCAGGCGGCCAGCACCGCGCCCAGACAGACGACGGCCGCCGACGCGCCGATCGCGGCGCCCCGACGGCCATGTGTCCATGTCGTCGCCCGGAGCATCGCGCCAGTGTGGCTGACACTCCGTCAGTAAGGAAGTCCCGTGCGGAACTTCCGCGAGCCCGGTCCCGTCAGTCCGAGATCAGACCCTCGCGCAGCTGTGCCAGGGTCCGGGTCAGCAGCCGGGAGACGTGCATCTGGGAGATGCCGACCTCCTCGCCGATCTGCGACTGGGTCATGTTGGCGAAGAAGCGCAGCATGATGATCTGGCGCTCACGGGGCGGGAGTTTGGCGAGCAGGGGCTTGAGGGACTCGCGGTACTCGACACCTTCGAGAGCCGTGTCCTCGTAGCCGAGCCGGTCGGCCAGGGAGCCCTCGCCGCCGTCGTCCTCCGGGGCCGGGGAGTCCAGCGAGGAGGCGGTGTAGGCGTTGCCGACCGCGAGGCCGTCGACGACGTCCTCCTCCGACACGCCCAGCACCACGGCGAGTTCGGCGACGGTCGGGGAGCGGTCCAGCTTCTGGGAGAGCTCGTCGCTGGCCTTGGTGAGGGCCAGGCGCAGTTCCTGGAGCCGACGCGGGACGCGCACCGACCAGGACGTGTCGCGGAAGAACCGCTTGATCTCGCCCACGACCGTCGGCATCGCGAACGTCGGGAACTCGACGCCCCGTTCGCAGTCGAAGCGGTCGATCGCCTTGATCAGGCCGATGGTGCCGACCTGGACGATGTCCTCCATCGGCTCGTTGCGCGAGCGGAAGCGGGCCGCCGCGTAGCGCACCAGCGGGAGGTTGAGCTCGATGAGGGTGTCCCGGACGTACACACGCTCGGGGCTGTTCTCGTCGAGGGCGGCGAGCCGCAGGAAGAGGGAGCGGGACAGGGTGCGGGTGTCGAGGGCCCCCGAGGTCGCCGGCAGGGGCGGGGCCTCTACGGCGACCTCGACAGCCGGGTTGTCGTCGAGCGCGGGCGCAGCCTCGCTCTTGGTGAGCGTGAGCACCTTCGAGCTGCCCTGGTCTGCGGACATGCCACCCCCTTTGGGTCGCGGGACGGTCGCGGCGAACGCTCCATCGAGGAACGTCAGCCTTCACCTGAATACCGGAGCCGAAGCCCCGGCAAACGCTCTGGCGGAAGAATGTCACATGTCGGCAACACGCTGTAGTGACATGTCGACACGTAAGACGTGAATCCGCCCTGGATAAAGGGGGTCTGACTGTTTTTCGGCGCAGAAGTGTCGGGAAGAGCCCTGGTGAGCGATTCGCTCGTGCCGGTTACGTCTCGATCCTGCTTGCGAACTGCGGTGTTCCGGAACGCGCTCCCGTGCGCCTCTTATGCATCGATCCGATTGGCGGATCGCAGCCGCTGGAAGCTACGCGCGAGTAGCCGCGAGACATGCATCTGGGAGACACCGAGTTCCGCGCTGATTTGGGACTGGGTGAGATTGCTGTAGTAGCGAAGGAGAAGGATTCGCTGTTCCCGCTCCGGCAGTTGGACCAGCAGATGCCGGACGAGGTCGCGGTGCTCCACGCCGTCCAGTGCCGGGTCCTCGTAGCCGAGCCGGTCCAGCAGTCCCGGCAGTCCGTCGCCCTCCTGCGCGGCCTCCAGCGAGGTGGCGTGGTACGAGCGTCCGGCCTCGATGCAGGACAGCACCTCGTCCTCGCCGATGCGCAGCCGCTCGGCGATCTCGGCGGTGGTCGGGGTGCGCCCGAAGGCGGTGGTCAGGTCCTCGGTGGCGCTGTTGACCTGTACCCACAGCTCGTGGAGCCGGCGCGGCACGTGGACGGTCCGCACGTTGTCGCGGAAGTACCGCTTGATCTCGCCGATGACGGTCGGCATCGCGAACGTCGGGAACTGCACGCCCCGGTCCGGGTCGAAGCGGTCGATGGCGTTGATGAGCCCGATCGTGCCGACCTGGATCACGTCCTCCATCGGCTCGTTGCGGGAGCGGAAGCGGGCGGCCGCGTAGCGCACGAGGGGGAGGTTGGCCTCGATGAGTGCCCCGCGTACCCGGTTGTGCTCCGGCGTGCCCGGCTGGACGTCCTTGAGCTGGGCGAAGAGCACCTGGGTGAGTGCCCGGGTGTCGGCGCCGCGGCTGCGCTGGGGGGCGGCGGGCGCCGGGGTCTGGGGGGGCGCCTCTTCCTGGGGCGGCGCAGTACTGGCCGACACGGTCAACGCCACCTCTTCATCGGTCTACATCGGTCAACTCATCCTTCAAAAGCGGTCATAGCATCACAAGACATGTGCACTGTGTGCAAGCACCGCATAACACCGTGTTGAGGGAAGAGTTGGGGCACAAGACGCACGAAAGCCCCCCGCCGTTCCGGCGAGGGGCCATACGGGGTGAGGGGGCACTCAGTACGCGTAGTCCGCGATCACCCAGGTGGCGAACTCCTTCCAGAGCGCCACTCCCGCCTGGTGCTCCGGGTGCTCCGCGTACCGCCGCAGCGCGTCCGCGTCCTCGAACCCCGAGTTGATGGCGAAGTCGTAGGCGATGGGCCGGTCGCTGAGGTTCCAGCCCAGCTCCCAGAAGCGGATGTCCTCGATCGTGCCGTCGAGGGCACGGAAGGCCTCGACGCCCTTCACGACCCGCGGGTCGTCGCGCTCGACGCCCTCGTTGAGCTTGAAGAGGACAAGGTGGCGGATCATGAGCACTCCTGATGACGGCTTACTGCGCCCCGTCGGCGAGCCAGGTGAAGAAGTCACCGATGGCCTTGGCGGCGTCCGATATGCCCTCGAACCCTACCTGGACGTAGTCCGCGGCCTTGGCCGGGTCCGTGATGATCACGTACAGAGTGAAGACCACGAGTATGTAGACAGCGGCCTTCTTAGAATTCACCGCCACCGCGGCCTCCCCCGTGACTGTCGTGCCTGTTGGGACTCCTGTGCCGGCGGCGAGTGTAACTTCCTCACATCACATTTAAGGACCAACGACCTGCGGTTCCGGGCCCTTTGTCGAGCCCGCGGTGCCCCGACGGGGCGCAGCATGGACGGTGAGCCCGGCGGATCCGGCAGGAATCCCCGGGCGGGAACGGACCCCACTGCGGGGTACGCGCCACGGCTTCCCCCCGAAGCGGCGCGCACTTGAGGGTCCGTCCCCCGGCGGGGGAAGCGGCGAGTCCCCCCGACGCCGCTTCCCCCGGCGGGGGACGCAAGAAGGGCCCCGTCTCTCGACGGGGCCCTTCAGAAGCGGTAGCGGAGGGATTTGAACCCTCGGTGACTTGCGCCACACTCGCTTTCGAGGCGAGCTCCTTCGGCCGCTCGGACACGCTACCGAGAGAGACCTTACAACACTATGGGGCCTGCTCTGAAATCGGTATTACCGGGTCCGGAAGAAGTCCGTGAGGAGCCGCGCGCACTCCTCGGCGAGCACGCCTCCGATCACCTCGGGACGGTGGTTGAGCCGCCGGTCCCGGACGACGTCCCAGAGCGAGCCGGCCGCGCCGGCCTTGTCGTCACGGGCGCCGTAGACGACGCGCTCCACCCGGGACTGCACCAGCGCGCCCGCGCACATCGTGCAGGGCTCCAGGGTGACGACCAGCGTGCAGCCCGTCAGCCGCCACTCCCCGAGCTTCGCGGCCGCCCGGCGGATCGCGAGAACCTCCGCGTGGGCGGTCGGGTCACCGACCGCCTCGCGTTCGTTGTGCCCGGTCCCGAGCACGGTCGTGCCGTCCGGGGCCAGTACGACGGCCCCCACCGGCACATCCGGGCCCGCCCGCCCGGCCTCGTCCAGGGCGAGCCGCATCGCGGCTCGCCAGCGGTCGCGTACCGGGTCCGGGGGGCCCTCGGCGGTCTCCCCGGTCAGCGGACGGTCTCCAGGACCTCCGAGGCGCCCAGGGCCTCGGCGATCTCGCCGAGCGCGTCCTCCGACAGGGACTTCAGCTCCTTCTCGCTGACGCCCAGGTCGTCGAGGATCCCGGGGTCACCGACCGGACCGTGCGGCACGGCCTCGGCGGAGCCGCCGCTCTCGGCGTCGTCCCCGTCCTCGTCCCCGTCCTCACCGTCCTCGGTGCCGTCGAGATCGAGGGCGTCCAGGTCGGTGTCGTCGTCCCCGGGCTCCCTTCCGAGCAGTTCGTCGGTGAGCAGGATCTCGCCGTAACTGCTGCGGGCAGCGGCGGCGGCGTCCGAGACGTAGATACGAGGGTCGTCCTCGCCGTCGATCCGGACGACGCCGAACCAGGCGTCCTCCTGCTCGATGAGCACCAGCACCGTGTCGTCCTCGGGTGAGGCTTCACGGGCCAGGTCGGCCAGATCCGACAGGGTCTCCACATCGTCGAGCTCTTTGTCGCTCGCTTCCCACCCGTCTTCGGTGCGCGCGAGCAGTGCGGCGAAGTACACCGTGACTCTCCCACTGGTCATAGGCGTGCCGGTTGGGGGTCCCCCCGGCGGAGGCTGTTGGGCGGGGAGGCATTGGCTCCGAGCCCCGCCCACTCGGAATCGTGGCAGAAACGGAGCGTTCAGGGGACGTCTTCGGCACCCTGTGTCCGCCCGTTTTGATCGCCACCAGCGGGATCGTACGCGGCCCGGGCGGCGGGGACGTACGCGGGAGCCCGAAGAGAGCGGATCGGCCTACCAGTTGGCCTACCAGCGGAAGGTGCGCATGCGCATCGCGTGACGCAGCCGTGCCGCCTTGGCGCGCCGGGGCTGGACACGGTCGCGCAACTCACGGGCCTCGGCGAGATCGCGCAGGAACTGGGCCCGGCGCCTGCGGCGCTGGGCGTCGGTCTCCTGTCGTGGCTCCTGTGGTGACTCCTGGTCCGGCATAGGCGCACCATCCCGTCGCGTCCCTCCCACTTTCCCTCCGACGGGGGGTTTGATGCCAGCGCACGGGTGAAGCGAGGTTTACGCCGGCGAGGGGTGCCGCACGGGACGCCGGGGCCGACGGGCCCGGTTAATGTTGTGGACATGCGCCTCCACGTCGTCGACCACCCCCTGGTCGCCCACAAGCTCACCACGCTGCGCGACCAGCGCACCGACTCCGCGACCTTCCGTCGGCTGGCCGACGAACTGGTCACCCTGCTCGCCTACGAGGCCACGCGGGACGTGCGCACCGAAGCGGTCGACATCACGACCCCGGTCACCACCACCACCGGCGTCAAGCTCTCCTACCCGCGCCCCCTGGTCGTGCCGATCCTGCGGGCCGGCCTCGGCATGCTCGACGGCATGGTCCGCCTGCTGCCGACCGCCGAGGTGGGCTTCATGGGCATGGTGCGCGACGAGGAGACGCTCCAGGCGTCCACCTACGCCACGCGCATGCCGGAGGACCTCTCCGGGCGCCAGGTCTACGTCCTCGACCCGATGCTCGCCACCGGCGGCACACTGGTCGCGGCGATCCAGGAGCTGATCAAGCGCGGTGCGGACGATGTGACGGCCGTGGTGCTGCTGGCCGCGCCGGAGGGCGTCGAGGTCATGGAGCGTGAGCTGGCGGGGACGCCGGTGACCGTGGTGACTGCGGCGGTGGACGACCACCTCAACGAGCACGGGTACATCGTGCCGGGGCTGGGGGATGCGGGCGATCGTCTTTACGGGGCCGCCGAGTAAGGACGCCTTTTCGCCGTAGAGGGTGCGTCACGCGGGCGACTGCGGATCCGTTGTGGCTGGTCGCGCAGTTCCCCGCGCCCCTACGGGGCGCGTTTCAGCAGGCCTTCTTCGAAGAAGTCGGCGTCGGCTGGGGTGCGCCCAGCTTGGCGAGTGCCTTGTCCGCCGTCGCCTTCGCCGTCAGGGACTTGAAGCCCGTCCCGATGATCAGGTCGACGTCGGTCCCCTTGCGGCCGTCGGGCCGCGCCTCCGCGCCCGCGAGCTGCGTGCCGAGAACCGGCAACGACGTGCTCACCGCGGACGTGGGGCCCAGCAGTATTCCGGTGCCCTTGACCTTCTTGTCGAACTCCGCGCTCGCGTTGCCCACGTCACCGATCTTGAAGCCGCGCTTCTTCAGTTCGTCCGCGGTCTTCTTGGCGAGCCCGGCGCGGGGCGTGGCGTTGAAGACGTTGACGGTGATCTGGGCGGGCTTGGGATAGGCCGCGGTGGAGGCCGAGGCCGAGGCCGACGGCGACGCCTTCGTGGCGCAGTCCGCCTTGGGACCGGCCGCCGAGGCCTGGTCGCCGCCGCCGGTGAAGACGTCGATGAGCTGTAGCGTGCCCCAGCCGACGAGACCGAGCGCGGTGACCGAGGCGACCAGGGCGACCGCGAGCCTTCCGCGCCGCCGGGGACGGCGCATGCGCGGGTACTTGTCCCCCGTGATCCGGTACTTGCCGCCCATGCCTGGGGGAGTCAGCATGCTCATGGGCGCAGCGTAGTGCGCCGGGGCGGCGATGCCTACTAAATGATCATTGGATCCGGGTCAGAAGAACCCGAAAGGGCCAACCCTTTACAGGGTCGCCACTCAATCCAGTTCGAGCACACGCGCGTGCAGCACCTGGCGCTGCTGGAGCGCCGCCCGTACCGCGCGGTGGAGGCCGTCCTCCAGGTACAGGTCGCCCTGCCACTTCACGACGTGCGCGAAGAGGTCGCCGTAGAACGTGGAGTCCTCGGCGAGCAGGGTTTCCAGGTCGAGCTGGCCCTTGGTCGTCACCAGTTGATCGAGGCGGACCGGGCGCGGCGCGACGTCCGCCCACTGCCGGGTGCTTTCCCGGCCATGGTCGGGGTATGGCCGGCCGTTTCCGATGCGCTTGAAGATCACACGGAAAGCCTACCGGTCAAGACCTTCCGGGCGCAGCCATGGCGACGGAGTGTGATGCTGGAAAAGATGCCGTGAACGGGGGCAAACCGGAACAGGTGCCTGAGATGAGTGACAGCGAGACCATGCCGCAGTCCGCCGCTCCCGAGGCCCCGGGGAGTGCGCCGGCCCTTCCGAAGGAGGCCCTGGAGATCGCCTCCGGGTACGCCTTCACCGGGCCCGCCCTCGATCTGGGCGCCCTCCTGTGGGACGGGGTGTGTCTGCCGGACGCGCAGGTCAGGATCCCGTTGCCGATGCTGAACCGGCACGGTCTGGTCGCGGGCGCGACGGGCACCGGCAAGACCAAGACGCTCCAGCTGATCGCCGAGCAGCTCTCGGCGCAGGGCGTGCCGGTGTTCCTCGCGGACATCAAGGGCGATGTGTCCGGGATTTCGGCGCCCGGAGCCGGTAACGACAAGGTGCGGGCCCGCGCCGCGGACGTACACCAGGAGTGGACGGCGACCGGCTTCCCGGCGGAGTTCTACGCCCTCGGCGGTCTGGGCCACGGCATCCCCGTGCGGGCGACGATCACGGACTTCGGTCCGCTGCTGCTGTCCAAGGTGCTCCAGCTCAACCAGACCCAGGAGCAGTCGCTCGGCCTGATCTTCCACTACGCCGACACCAAGGGCCTGGAACTGGTCGACCTCAAGGACCTCAGGGCGGTCGTCACCTTCCTGACCTCGGACGAGGGCAAGGGCGAGCTGAAGAACATCGGCGGACTCTCGACGGCCACGGCCGGGGTGATCCTGCGCTCCCTCACCGCCTTCGAGGCGCAGGGCATGGCCGACTTCTTCGGGGAGCCGGAGTTCGACACGGACGAACTGCTGCGCACGGCCGAGGACGGGCGCGGCATGGTCTCCGTCCTCGAACTGCCCGCCGTGCAGGACAAGCCGCAGCTGTTCTCGACGTTCCTGATGTGGCTTCTCGCCGACCTCTTCCACGATCTGCCCGAGGTCGGGGACGCCGACAAGCCGAAGCTGGTCTTCTTCTTCGACGAGGCGCATCTGCTCTTCCACGACGCCTCGAAGGCCTTCCTGGACTCGATCACGCAGACCGTCCGGCTGATTCGCTCGAAAGGGGTCGGTGTCTTCTTCGTGACGCAGACCCCGAAGGACGTACCCGCCGACGTCCTGGCCCAGCTGGGCAACCGCGTCCAGCACGCGCTCAGGGCCTTCACCCCGGATGACCAGAAGGCGCTGAAGGCCACCGTGAAGACGTTCCCCAACTCGGCGTACGACCTGGAGGAACTGCTCACCGGGCTCGGCACGGGAGAGGCCGTGGTCACCGTGCTCAGCGAGAAGGGTGCCCCCACCCCGGTGGCGGCGACCCGGCTGCGCGCCCCCGAGTCCCTGATGGGCCCCATCGACGCCACCGCCCTCGACGCGGCGGTGCAGGCGTCGCCGTTGCACGGGCGCTATGCACAGGCTGTGGATCGCGAGTCGGCGTTCGAGAAGCTGAACGCGGCGCGGGGCGCGAAGGGGCCGGACGAGATGACGGCACCTCCCAAGGCGGCTCAGCCGGACAAGGCCCAGCCGAAGAAGGACCCGTCGGTCGTCGAACAGGTCGTCGGCAGCGGGGTGTTCAAGTCCCTCGCCCGCTCCCTGGGGACACAGATCGGCCGTGAGATCAGCCGCTCGGTCTTCGGCACGGCACGGCGGAGGCGGTAGAGCCCGCCTCCGCCACGGGATCAGCCGCGCTTCACTTCCTTCACCGGCGGCTTCTCCGCCCGGGGCTGCGGTTTGGGCGTGTTGCGGGCGGCCTCGGCGCGCAGCAGGGCGCGCAGGACGGCGTACGGATCTACGGGCATGGTGGTGGTGCTCCTCGCGTTCGTTGCTGACAGGGGCCTCTCGTGCGAGGGCCGGTCAGCAGCGCAGGACCACCGAGCGCAGGATGTGCGGGGCGTACGACGGGTGCGGCGGCTTCGGGAGGGGACGGACCGCCGGGACACCGGGCGCCGGGGCGGTCCGTGGGGATGCGACGGGACGGTGGGCGGCGCGGGCCGGTGGCCGCAGGGCCGTGTCCAGGACGTCGTACTCGGCGGCCTCACCGGCGGCGACCGAGGTGACGGAGGTGACGGGGATCGCCGCGTGCGCACCGCTGTGGGCGCCCGGCACGAGCAGCGCGAGCAGCAGGACGAAGGCGCGGAGCCAGGTTCTGGTGCTGCTCATGGTTGCTGGTCTGCCCCGGGGAGCGCGAGGTGCATCGCCTCGTCCGTCAGATCCGCCCGCACGGGTTACTCACACCGTGCGCGGTACCTGTCCGGCCCGCCCGCGCATCCGCACCGCCGTGACGATCTCGACGATGCCCACGGCGACCAGCCAGATCCCGCCGACCACGGTGAGGACGGCGACCGACTCGAAGGGGGAGTCGATCAGCACGATCCCGGCGACGAACGTGACGATCCCGAGGAAGACCTGCCAGCCGCGGGCGGGCATCGACGGGTCGGAGGCGGCGGCCAGGGTCTGGGTGATGCCGCGGATCAGCCAGCCGATGCCGATCCACAGGGCGAGCAGCAGGGTCGACTGCATGGGGCCGCGGAAACAGAACAGGCCCAGCAGGATCGACAGGGCGCCGCTGATGAAGGCGAGCACGCGCAGACCGGTCGTCTTGTGCGTGCCGAAGGCCGAGACCAGCTGGAAGATGCCGCTGACGACGAGATAGACGCCGAACAGGATGCCGGTGGCGAGGAGTGTGGAGCCCGGCCAGACCAGCACGAGAACGCCCAGGACGAGGGAGGCGAGGCCGGTGACCAGGACCACCTGCCAGGCCGCCTTGGACAGGGCGTGCAGGGGCCCCTCCAGGGGCGGCTCGGGCTCATGGGCGCGTTGCTGCGCGTGGACCTCGCGGTCGTCGAACTCGGGCCCCCAGGAGGAGCCGCGCGGTGCCTCGGTCATGCTCCATGCTGGGACCGCGCGCGGCCGCCCCGCACGGTGGGCTGGGCCGATCGGCTTATGTGCCTGCGGCCTTCGCGGCCTTCGCCGCCGCCTTCATCTCCTGCTTGTGCGCCCGTACCTTCACCAGCGAATCCGGGCCGGTGATGTCGGCTACGGACCGGAAGGACCGGGCCTCGCCGTACGCGCCGGCCGCCTCCCGCCAGCCCTTGGGCCGTACGTCCAGCTGCTTGCCCAGCAGGGCCAGGAAGATCTGGGCCTTCTGCTTGCCGAAGCCGGGAAGGTCCTCCAGCCGGCGCAGCAGCTCGCGTCCGTCGTCCACGCCCTTCCACACCAGCTCGGCGTTGCCGTCGTAGTGCTCGACGAGGTACTGGCACAGCTGCTGGATCCGCTTGGCCATGGAGCCCGGGTAGCGGTGGACCGCCGGCTTGTCCGAGAGCAGGGCCGCGAAGGCGTCCGGGTCCTGCGCGGCGATCTCGTGCGCGTCGAGGTCGTCCAGGCCGAGCCGGTCCGCGATGGTCCGGGGTCCCTTGAACGCCCACTCCATCGGGACCTGCTGGTCCAGCAGCATCCCGACCAGCGCGGCGAGCGGGGAGCGCCCGAGGAGTTCGTCGGCCTCGGGGTCCTGGGCGAGGTGAAGGGTGACGTCCATGACCCCGATCATGCCGCGTACGGGGTCAGGCCGCCCGCCAGTACCCCAGCGCGTGCAGCCGCTCCTTGGGGACGCCCAGGTCCTTGCGGACGTACGAGGACAGGGTGCGGGTCGTCCTGGTGTCGCAGGCGATCCAGACGTACGCGTCCGGGTGGGCCCGCAGGAGGTCGGGGAGGTCCCTCTTCACCTCGTCGACCAGGGACGAGGACGGGCGGACGTCATGGCGGGACGGGTCCGTGCGGAAGGGGAGGCCGTCCGTGCCGCCCTCGAACCACACCGTCGCCGGGGCCCGGTCGAGTGCTTGCAGCAGGGAGTTGATGGCGGGCAGGGACGCCGGGTCGCCTATCGCGAAGACATGGGTCGGTGACGGGTCGGGGTTCTCGAAGCCCGTGCCGTGGACCGTCGCCTCGATGGTGTCGCCGGGCTTCGCGGTGCGTGCCCAGTCGCTCGCCACGCCCTCGTGGAGGGCGAACTCCAGGCTGAAGGTGCCGGCCGCGGGGTCCGGGTCGACGAGGGTGTAGGCCCGCTGGTGCGGCTTGCCCGCGTCGGAGAACCACAGCCGCACCCACATCGTGGGGTGGACGCCGGTCGCGGCGAGCATGCCGCCGTCGGTGAGGTGGACGCGCCGGTAGCTCGCGGTGACGTCCTCGGCGCCGGTGACGGTGAAGACGTAGTCCTTGGCCCGCAGCAGTCTGAGGACCGCGCCCTCCCAGCCATGCCCCTGCCCCATCGTCTCTTCACTCCTCGCGTACGATTTCACCACGGGTTACTTAGGTGAGCCTAACCTAAAGCACAGGAGAGACACAGAGTGAGCGCCGAGATCTACCGGGATGCCTGGGGTGTCCCGCATCTGCGTGCCGACAGCGTGCGTGAACTCGCCCGTGCCCAGGGCCTCGTCACCGCCCGTGACCGGGCCTGGCAGCTGGAGGTCGAGCGGCACCGCGCCCGCGGCACCTCGGCGTCCCTCCTCGGCCCCGACTCCCTGGCCTGGGACCGGTTCGTGCGGCGGGCCCGGCTCGACGACACCGCCAGACGCTGCTTCGAGCATCTGGAGCGACAGGATCCGGAGACGGCCGACTGGGTACGGGCCTACGTCGACGGCGTCAACGAAGGCCTCGCCGAGGCGACCGCCACCCTGCCCCTCGGTGCCCCCGGCCGCTGGGAGCCCTGGACCCCGCTCGGCGTCTGGCTCGGCGCCCACATCCTCTTCGCGGGCTTCCCCGCCAAGCTCTGGCGCGAGCAGGCCGTGCGGCACCTCGGCGAGGAGGCCGTCGGGCTCTTCGCCATCGACGGTCCCGGCACCTCCGGCAGCAACGGCTGGCTGGTGAGCGGCGAACGGACCGTGACCGGCCGGGCCGTCATCGCCGGCGACCCGCACCGCTTCATCGAGGACCCCGGCGTCTACCAGCAGATCCACCTCTCCTGCCCGGAGTTCGACGTCGTCGGCCTCGCCGTCCCCGGCGTCCCCGGCATCGCCCACTTCGGCCACACCGGCACGGTCGCCTGGGCCATCACCAACGCCATGGCCGACTACCAGGACCTGTACGAGGAGCGGCTGCGGCGGACCGGGGCCGGTGTCGAGGCCCTCGGCCCGGACGGCAGGTGGACGCGCGCCTCCCGGCACACCGAGACCGTCGAGGTGGCCGGCGAGGAGTCCGTCGAGGTCGAGATCATCGAGACCGAGCGCGGGCCGGTCATCGCCGGCGGCCCGGAAGGGCTCGACGACGGCACACCGCTCGCCCTCAGCCTCCGCAACCCGCCCCGGGTCAGCGGCGACCTGGGCTTCGGCACCCTTCTGCCGCTGCTGCGCGCCCGCCGGGTCGCCGACGTGGACCGGGCCTTCGACAGCTGGGCCGAGCCGGTCAACGTCGTCCAGGCCGCCGACACCGAGGGCGGGCTGCTGCACCGGGTCGCGGGCCGGGTGCCGGTGCGCTCCCGGGCCAACCGCACCCGTGTCGTCCCCGCCTGGGAGCCCGGGCACGAGTGGCGGGGCTGGCACGACATGCCCCGCGCCTCACTCACCGAGGACGGCGTCGCCGTCATGGCCAACCAGCGGGGTCCGGCGGAACCGCTCGGCGTCGAGTTCGCCCCGCCGCACCGCGCGAACCGCATCGCGGCGATGCTCGCGGAGAAGGACAAGTGGTCGGCGCAGGACATGCCCGCCCTCCACATGGACACGTATCTGGCGTCCGCCGGGCCCCTGTTGGACCACCTCGCCGCACTCCGCGATCTGACGCCGGAGGCCGCGGAGCTCACCGCCGCCCTCCTGCGCTGGAACCGCCGCATGGACGCGGACAGCCAGGACGCCGCCCTCTACTCCGCGGTGCGCGGCGCCGTCGTCCGCCGGCTCGCCGCCCACCCCGCGTTCGCCGCGCTGACCGCCCCGCCCGCCTACCCCGAGGTCCTCCTGCCCTGGCTCGGCCTGCTGCCGCGCATCGGCTACGCCCTCGAACACCTGCTGCGCGCCCAGGAGTTGTACGGCATCGACCGCCCGGCCGAGATCCGCGCGGCCGTCGAGGAGGTCGCCGCCGGGAAGCCGCCCGCGACCTGGGGCGAGACCCACCGGCTGTACCCGTGGCGGGCGTTGCCGAACACGACGTACGAGAAGGACGAGACGGACGAGACGGACGAGAAGCACGAGAAGGGCGAGGAGTACGAGACGTTCGACCAACCCGGGCTCTCCGGCGACCACGACTGCGTGCTGTGCACCTCCGCCGTGCCCGGTCTGACCGACCTGGCCGCGCGCGGTCCGGCCGCCCGCTACGTGTGGGACCTGGCCCGGCGCGAGGACAGCCGCTGGGTGGTGCCGTTCGGCGCCTCGGGCGTGCCCGGCTCGCCCCATCACCGTGATCAACTGCCCCTGTGGCTCGCGGGCGACCTCGTCCCGGTCGTCACCGACTTCGAACAGCTCAGCAAGGAGAGCGATGTCTGACCTCCCCCCGCAGGAATACGTCCACGAGCAGGAGGTCGACGGCTTCGGCACCGTCCGGGTGCGCATCCTCGACGCGAAGGCCGACGCCGGGGTGCTGCACGGCTGGGTCAGCGAGGAACGGGCCGCGTTCTGGGGCATGAACGGCCTCACCCAGGACCAAGTGGCCGAGATCTACGCCCTTATGGACACCCTCGACACCCATCACGCCTATCTGCTGGAGAAGGACGGCGAGCCGGTCGGACTGCTCCAGACCTATGAGCCGGAGGCCGACCGGGTCAGCGAGTGCTACGAGGTCGAACCCGGCGACATCGGCATCCATCTGCTGCTCGCCCCCGCCGGTGCGGCCGGCGCGCGGGACGGCTGGTCGTCGGCTCTCCTGGGCGCCGTCGCCCAGTACGTCCTCAAGGACCGCGAGCGGGTCGTGGTCGATCCCGACGTGCGCAACGAGAAGGCGATCGCCCGCTTCCTGCGGCAGGGGTTCGTGGCCGGCGAGCGGGTCGTGCTGCCGGAGATCGACATCCCGGACGTGTACCTGCCCGAGAAGCACGCCCAACTGGCGTTCCTGACCCGGGAGGTAGCCTTCCAGGGGTGACCCCAGAAGACCTCGTCGCCCATTACGGACTGGAGCCGATTCCGCGCGAGGGGGGCCTGTTCCGCCGTACCTGGGCGGGCCCCGAGCGCGCGGACGGACGGCCGGAGGGCTCGGCCGTCGTCGTCCTGCTCACCTCCGACGACTTCTCCGCCCTGCACCGCCTGCCCGGCGACGAGGTCTGGCACTTCTACCTCGGTGACCCCCTGGAACTCCTCCTCCTGTCCCCCGACGGCACATCGAGCACCCCGGTACTGGGCCCCGACGTCCTCACCGGCCAGCACGTCCAGCTGACCGTCCCCGCCGGTACCTGGATGGGCGCCCGCACCCGGGGCGCGTGGACGCTCTTCGGCTGCACGATGGCTCCCGGCTTCACCTACGAGGGCTATGAGCACGGGGAGTCCGGGGCTCTGATGGCGCGTTATCCCGGGGAGGCGGAGCGGATCGCGGGACTGTGTCGTCCATGAGGCTCCTCGAAGGGCAGGTCGCGCTTGTCACGGGTGCGGGTGGTGGTGTCGGGCGGGGGATCGCGGTGCGGTTCGCCGAGCTGGGGGCGGCCGCGGTGGTCCTGCACTGCCGTACGGCGGTGACGGCGGCGGAGGAAGTGGCGGCCCGGGTCCGGGAGTCGGGTGCGCGGGCCGTCGTACTCCAGGCGGATCTGACGGACGAGACCGACTGCCGCGAGCTGGTCCGGGAGGCGGACGCGTGGGGCGGCGGTCTGACCTCGCTGGTCAACAACGCGGGGGTGCAGCCGGTGCGGGAGCTGGCGGGGATGACGGCCGCCGAGTGGCGGGAGGTCGTCGACACCAACCTGACGAGCGCCTTCGCGTGCACCCAGGCCGCGGCGGAGGTCATGGAGCACGGCGGCGGCTCGGTGACGCACATCGCCTCGATCGAGGCGCACGGTCCCGCCGCCGGGCACGCCCACTACTCCGCGTCCAAGGCCGCCCTGGTGATGCACGCCCGTTCGGCGGCCCTGGAGTACGGGCCCCGCGGCATCCGCGTCAACAGCGTCTCGCCGGGGCTGATCGACCGGGAGGGACTGGCGCGGGACTGGCCGCAAGGGGTGCGGCGCTGGCAGGCGAAGGCGCCCCTGGGCCGACTGGGCCGCCCCGAGGACATCGGCGACGCCTGCGCGTTCCTCGCCTCGCCGCTCGCCTCCTGGATCACCGGGCAGGACCTGGTCGTCGACGGGGGAGTGTCGGCGCGGCCCACCTGGTGAGTGTTCCGGCGCCGGCGTGCGTACATAACCCGGAGCTGCGGGACGGAGTACTGACGTGGAGCGTGACGGTGGACGAGGACGGCGGAGAGTTCAAGGGCTGGTGCTGCTGGGCACCGTGCTGGTCCTGCTCCTCTTCGGCGGCGCGGGACCGGCGTCGGCCCACGCCGCCCTCCGCTCCACCGACCCCGAGGACGGAACCGTCCTCAAGTCCGCCCCCCGGTACATCACCCTGACCTTCACCGAGTCCGTCGGCCTGCTCGACGACTCCTTCCGCGTACTGAGCCCGAAGAACGAGCGGGTGCGCACGGGGGAGGCCGAGCATGTGCCGGGGAGCTCGGACACCGCCCGGGTCTCGCTGCCCACCAGCGGGCTCGGCCAGGGCACCTTCACGGTGGCCTGGCGGGTCGTCTCGGCGGACAGCCATCCGGTGTCGGGGGCGTTCACCTTCTCCGTCGGGAAACCCTCGGCCACGGTGGTGACCGTGGACCCGGGCCCCGTGGAGAACCCGGCCACCGAGGGCCTCTACAACATCGCCCGCTACCTGGCCTATCTCGCGGTGGCGCTGCTCATCGGCACGGCGGTCTTCCTCGCGTTCTGCCGCCCGGCGGACGCGAGCATCCTGCCCAGGCTGCTGCGGGTGGGCTGGTGGACGCTGGCGGGAGCCACGGTCGCGCTGTTCGTGCTGCGGGCGCCCTACGAGGCCGGCACGGGTCCCGCGACGGCCTTCGACGCCGCGGCCTTCGAACGGACGGTGACGAGCCGGCCGGGAGTGGTGCTGCTGGCCCGGCTGGCGCTGCTCGCGCTGACGGCGGTCTTCCTCCTGCGGCTGTTCCGGCACCGCCGGTCCTCGTACGCGATCGGCACCGTCCTCGCCCTCGGTCTCGCCCTCACCTGGGCCGCCGGTGAGCACGCCTCCGCCGGCATCCAGGTGCCCGTGGCGATGGCCTCCTCGGTCCTGCACGTCCTGGCGATGGCGGTCTGGCTGGGCGGACTGACGGCACTGGTCGTCACGCTGTACCGGGCGGCGGTCGTCGAACCGGCCACGGTCACCCGCTTCTCCCGCCTCGCCTTCGCCTCCGTGACCGCCCTGGTCCTCACCGGCGTCTACCAGTCCTGGCGTGGCCTCGGTTCCTGGGGCGCGCTGACGGACACGACGTACGGCCGGCTCCTGGTCGCCAAGCTGATCGTGGTGGTCGTACTGCTGACGGCGGCCGGGTTCTCGCGGCTGTGGACGGTACGGCTGGCGACGGCGGACGCGCGCACCGCCGTACCGGAACGGGTGCCGGAGCCGGTGGGCGGGCCGCCGCTGCCGGAGGCACCCGAGGAGCCGCCGGTGCCGGAGGCGCCCGAGCAGCCGCCGGTCGCTGTGGACCGCCGTGGTCTGCGACGGTCCGTCCTCGCCGAAGTCACCATCGGTGTCGTGGTGCTGGTGATCACGACCGTGCTCACCGGCACCGTGCCGGGCCGCGCGGAGGCGGAGGCCGCGCAGAGCCCCGTGGCGACCGGGCTGCCCGTCGCGTCCGTCTCCTACGTCCCCTTCGACATCGGCGGCGCCCGGGGCAAGGTGCAGATCACCCTCGACCCGGGCCGGGTCGGCCGGAACTCGGTGGAGGCGGTCGTCCTCGACGCCCAGGGCGGTTTCGCCATCGTCCCCGAACTCCGCCTCTCCTTCACGCTCCCGTCCCAGGACATCGGCCCGCTGGACGCCAAGCTGACCGACAAGGGCGGCTATTGGGGAAGCAGTGGCTTCGATCTGCCGATCGCCGGCACCTGGGAGATGAAGGTGACGGTCCGGGTCTCCGAGATCGACCAGGCCAGCGTGACGAAGTCCGTGGTGATCGGCTAGGACAGCACCTGGTAGAGCTGGTACGGGACCATCCAGAGGCCCGTGTACAGCAGGGCCGTGCCGAAGATCCCCACACCGAGGGACCGCAGCACCCAGGTGCCCACCGTGAGCCGGGCCTTGACCCGGTCCGGCCTGCGCGGGTCGTAGGAGACCTGCACCTCCTTGAGGCCGAGGTAGTGCACGGCGCTGTGGGCGGAGCTGTCGGGTTCGCAGTGGCGCTGCACACCGTCCAGGTCCGTGAAGCGGTACAGGTTCTTCTTGCCGGCGGTGTGCGAGAAGGTCGCCACGACGGGGACGCCGCGCCGCCACAGGATCGCGCGGTCGTACAGCTCACCCGCGGCGAGCGCGTAGATGACGACGCCGGCGATCAGGGGTTTCGTCCCGAAGACCCAGAGGATCGCGCCGATGACGTCGGAGTGCGCGATCAGCGTGGTCAGCCCGGCGACCCAGCCCGCGCCCACGAGCCCGATCACGGTCCACAGCCAGAACTCGGGGGACGCCCAGAACGGTGTGCGCGCCCCGCCCGGTTCCACCACCACGAGCGCGGCCCCGTCCACCGGGTCCCGCGGGGCGGGCAGCCCGGCGTTCACGGCCGAGACGAACACGGCCACCTCGGCGGCCTTGCGGTGGGCGAGGCGGTAGACGGTCGGGCGCGCGCCCTCGGGAGCCGTCAGCACCACCTCCACGCCGCGCGGGCCGTCGGTGGCGCGAACCTCCCGCACGGCCGCCAGCGGTATCCGTCTTCGGACCCCGTCCTGCTCCAGGGTGAGTCTCCCGTTCTCCGCCCACAGCCCGCCGGAGCGGCTACGCAGGGACACGGTCGGGAGATGCGATGTCGTCATGGCGGAAAAGCTAGCGGCTTGTTCGACGGGTCGAAGGCGATTCGGGCGATCGGATCGATCTTGGATGTGTCGGTCACGTTTCCACAAAGGTGACGGGCGCCTCTTGACGCATGACAGGACATACGGCTGTCATTACGCCACCGTGTTCGGTCAAGTTGATTTCTGGTCGGTTACGACGGACTTCGACACTCCCCTGCCTGGCCGAAACCTGCCCCTCCCCAGGAGCCGTTCATGCCCGACTTCTCCCTCCCCTCCGCGAGCCGCCGCTCCGTCCTGCGCGGCATAGGCGGCGCCGCCGTTCTCGGCGCCGGCATCCCCCTGCTGAGCGCCTGCGGCGGCAGCGGCGCCTCCTCCGACCCGAAGACGGTCACCCTCGGCTCGAAGGCGTCCGACCCGGTCCCGAAGAAGGCCTTCGCGGACATCTACGCGGCCTTCAAGAAGGACTCCGGGATCACGGTCGACGTGAACACCAAGGACTCCAACACCTTCCAGGAGCAGATCAACGCCTACCTCCAGGGCACGCCGGACGACGTGTTCACCTGGTTCGCGGGCTACCGCATGCAGTTCTTCGCGGCCAAGGGCCTGGCCACGCCGATCGACGACGTGTGGAAGACGATCGGCGGCAACTTCCCCGAGGCGATGCACAAGCTCAGCAAGGGCGAGGACGGCAAGTACTACTTCGTGCCGCTGTACACGTACCCGTGGGCGCTCTTCTACCGCAAGAGCGTCTTCCAGCAGTACGGCTACGAGGTCCCCACCACCTGGGACCAGCTCGTCGCCCTGTGCAAGCAGATGGAGAAGGACAAGCTGGTCCCGATCGCCTTCGGCGACAAGGACGCCTGGCCCGCGCTCGGCACCTTCGACCAGATCAATTTCCGCCAGAACGGCTACGACTTCCACGTCGACCTGATGGCCGGAAAGGCCGCCTGGACCGACGCCAAGGTGCGCAAGGTCTTCGACCTGTGGACCGAGATCCTCCCGTACCACCAGGAGGGCGCCACCGGCCGCACCTGGCAGGACGCGGCCCAGACCCTCGCCTCCAAGAAGGCCGGCATGTACCTCCTGGGCACCTTCGTGGCCCAGCAGTTCACCGACAAGGCCGCCCTGGAGGACCTCGACTTCTTCGCCTTCCCGGAGATCGACCCGGCGTACGGCCAGGACACCGTCGAGGCCCCGACCGACGGCTTCATGCTGAGCAAGAGCCCGAAGAACAAGGCCGGCGCGGTCAAGCTCCTGGAGTACCTGGGCACCACGGCCGCCGAGGACATCTACCTCAAGGCCGACCCGAGCGTCGTCCACGCCGCCACCGGCGCCGACACCTCCTCGTACACCGCGATCCAGAAGAAGGCGTACGAGATGATCTCCGGCGCCAAGAGCCTCACCCAGTTCATGGACCGCGACAGCCGCCCCGACTTCACCTCGACGGTCATGCAGCCGGCGCTCCAGAAGTTCGTCCGCGACCCCAAGGGCATCGACAGTCTGCTCAGCTCGATCGAGCGCCAGAAGAAGACGATCTTCGCGTCCAGCTGATCCAGATGACCACCGACACCCCCACGAAGTCCCCGGAGGCGGCCCCCGAGCCGCCTTCGGGCGCTGCCCCGGTCGACAAGCGCGTCCCGCAGGGCCACAAGCGCCTGCTCACCCGCCGCGACCGGCTCACGCTCGGCCTGATGGCCGGCCTGCCGACGATCCTGCACGTGGCCCTGGTCTGGGTCACCGCGCTCGCGTCGATCCTCCTCGCCTTCACCTCCTGGAACGGCATCGGCTTCGACTCCATCCAGTGGGTCGGGCTCGACAACTTCAGGGAACTGTTCACCAACAACCCGCAGTTCTGGCCCGCTGTGGAGCACAACGTCATCTGGTTCGTGGTGCTCATCTGCATCCCGACCCCGCTCGGCCTGTTCCTGGCCGTGCAGCTGGACAAGAAGATCCGCTTCAGCCGGGTCTACCAGACGGCCTTCTTCCTGCCGGTCGTGCTGTCGATGGCGGTCATCGGTTTCGTCTGGCAGCTCGTCTACAACCCGGACACCGGCCTGATCAACAGCATCATCGGCGCCAACAAGCCCGGCCACTACATCGACTGGATCGGCGACCCGAACCTCAACCTCTGGGCGATCCTCATCGCCGCGAGCTGGCGGCACACCGGGTACATGATGATCCTCTACCTGGCCGGCCTGAAGGGCGTCGACCCGTCCCTGCGGGAGGCGTCCGCGCTGGACGGGGCGGGCGAGTGGCAGACGTTCAAGAACGTCATCTTCCCGGTGCTGCGCCCCACCAACACCGTCGTCCTGGTCGTCACGATCATCGAGGCGCTGCGCGCCTTCGACCTGGTCTTCGTCTTCAACAAGGGCGCCGAGGGCACCGAGCTGCTGTCGATCCTCGTGACCAACAACATCATCGGTGAGTCCAGCCGGATCGGGTACGGCTCGGCGATCGCCGTCGTGCTCCTGCTGATCTCGCTCGTCGTGATCATCCCGTACCTGGTGAGCACCTTCCGCAAGGAGCGGCGCGCATGAGCACCCTCGCCCTGAAGAAGCCGAAGGCACCGGTGCGCCCCGCCCGGGTCCTGCTGCACGTCGTCCTGACCACCATGGCCCTGGCCTGGCTCGCCCCGCTGCTGTGGGCGGTCTACGCGGCCCTGCGCCCGTACGCGGAGACCAGCGAGAAGGGCTATGTGTCCTGGCCGGACTCCCTGAGCCTGGACAACTTCACCAACGCCTTCGAGCAGTCGGACATGACGCACTACTTCGTCAACACGGTGGTCATCGCCGTGCCGGCGGTCCTGCTCACCCTGTTCCTCTCCTCGATGGTGGCCTTCTACGTCAGCCGCTTCGATTTCCGCCTCAACCTCGCCCTGCTGCTGGTCTTCACGGCCGGCAACCTGCTCCCGCAGCAGGTCATCATCACCCCGCTGTACCGGCTGTACCTCCTGATCGACCTGCCGGGCATCACGATGAGCGGCAAGCTGTACGACTCCGCGCTGGGCCTGGTGCTGATCCACGTGGCGTTCCAGTCCGGCTTCTGCGCGTTCGTGCTCAGCAACTACATGCGCTCGCTCCCGCACGAACTGACCGAGGCCGCACTGGTCGACGGTGCCTCCGTGTGGCGGCAGTACTGGCAGATCGTGCTCCCGCTGTGCAAGCCCGCGATGGCCGCCCTGGGCACCTTGCTGTCCATCTGGATCTACAACGACTTCTTCTGGGCGCTGGTCCTGATCTCCACCGGTGAGAACATGCCGATCACCTCGGCGCTGAACAACCTCTCCGGTACGTACTTCACGGACCCGAACCTGGTCGCGGCCGGTGCGCTGCTGACCGCGATCCCGACCCTGATCGTCTATTTCGTACTCCAGCGGCAGTTCGTGAGCGGTCTGACGCTCGGTGCCAACAAGGGCTGACCGCCCTTCACCTGAAAGAGAACCACCGTGTCCCACTCCTTCACCCCGGTCGCCTCCGTGCCCGTGGACGCGCGCACCGCCCGTGTCCACGAGGAGGGCTGGCAGTCCTGGAGCCCCAGCGGCGCCTACGCGCTCGCCGACCAGCCGTACCGCCCGACGAACGACAACTGGGCGACGGTCTGCTACCGGCCCGGCGTCACCGTCCCCGTAGGCGCATTCCAGGGCGAGGGCCTGCTGGCCCTGGACCCGGGCGACGGCTCGGCGGTCCGCCTCTGGGCCGCGGTGGACCCGGCACGGGAGGTCCCGTCGATCCGCCTGACCGTCACCGGCGACCTGGCGGAGATCAGCGCCGACGGGCCGGTGAAGGAGTGGACGGGCACGGACATCCAGGAGGTGCTGGGCAGTTGGGCCACCTCCCTGGAGGTCGCGCCCCCGCGCCCGGCGCCCACCGTCTGGTGCTCCTGGTACGAGTACTTCACGCAGGTCACCGAGGACGACATCCACGAGAACCTGCGGGCGATGGACACCCTCGACCTGCCCATCGACGTGGTCCAGATCGACGACGGCTACCAGAAGGCCCTCGGCGACTGGCTCACCCTCTCCGGCCGCTTCCGCTCCCGCCGGGGCATCGCGGACGCGATCCGGGCACGGGGCCGCCGGGCCGGCATCTGGACGGCACCCTTCCTCGTCGACCCGGCGAGCGACCTGGCCGCCGAGCACCCGGACTGGCTGGTCCGGGACGCGGAGGGCGGCTTCCTGCACGCCGGCCGCAACTGGGGCCACGACCTGAGCGTCCTGGACACCACTCACCCGGGGGCGGCTGAGTATCTGGCGGACGTCTTCCGGACCCTCGTGGCCGAGGGCTACGACTACTTCAAGGTCGACTTCCTGTACGCGGGCGCGCTGGAGGGCGTACGACACTCCGACGCGGACCCCCTCACGGCGTACCGCGAAGGCATCCGCCTGATCCGCGAGGCGATCGGCGAGGAGGCCTACCTGCTGGGCTGCGGGGCACCGCTGCTGGCCTCCGTCGGCCTCTTCGACGCCATGCGCGTCAGCCCCGACACGGCCCCGCACCGCCGCCCCGAGGCCGACGACTTCAGTCAGCCCGGACAAGACCCGGCGGAGTTCACCGGCGTCGGACGCCAGTGGCAGCACGGCCGGTTCTGGGTCAACGACCCCGACTGCCTGATGGCCCGCCCCGCCGTGGAGACCCGTGAACGCTGGGCGGCCCATGTCGAGGCGACCGGCGGCCTGATGGCGTCGAGCGACCGGCTGCTGTCCCTGGACCAGTGGGGCGTGGAGACGACCCGCCGACTCCTGGGCGGAGACACCCGATGATCCCGCAGGGCATCGCCTACGGCGGCGACTACAACCCCGAGCAGTGGCCCGAGGAGGTCTGGGCCGAGGACATGCGCCTGATGGCCGAGGCCGGGGTGACCATGGTCAGCGTCGGGATCTTCTCCTGGGCACTCCTTGAGCCGAAGGAGGGCGAGTACGACTTCACCCTCCTGGACCGCGTCCTCGACATGCTCCACGCCCACGGCATCGCGGCGGACCTGGCGACCCCGTCGGCGGCACCGCCGGCGTGGTTCTTCGTCAAGCACCCCGAGGCGCTGCCCGTGGACAAGGACGGCAGGGGACTGTCGTACGGCAGCCGCCAGACGTTCTGCCCGTCGAGCCCGGCGTACCGGGAGGCGGCGCTGCGGATGGCGGGGCAGCTGGGACGGCGGTACGCCGGGCACCCGGCGGTCGTGATGTGGCACGTCCACAACGAGTACGGCTGCCACAACCCGGAGTGCTTCTGCGAGGAGAGCGCGGAGGCGTTCCGGGGCTGGCTGCGCGCGAGGTACAGCAGTCTGGCGGAGCTCAACGACGCCTGGGGCACCCGCTTCTGGAGCCAGTGGTACTACGACTGGGACGAGATCATCCCGCCCCGCGCCACCGGAGCCGTCCCCAACCCCACCCACCAGCTGGACTGGCGCCGCTTCTGCAGCGACGCGCTGCTCTCGCTGTGCGAGGCGGAGCGGGAGGTGCTGCGGGAGGCGGCGCCGGAGATCCCCGCGACCACCAACTTCATGGTGATGCACAACTTCGACGCGCTGGACTACTGGCGCTGGGCCCCGAAGCTGGACGTGGTCTCCAACGACCACTACCTCCGGTCCACGGACCCCGAGTCGCACATCGACCTCGCGCTCAGCGGCGACCTGACCCGTTCCCTCGCCGGCGGCCCCTGGCTGCTGATGGAGCACTCGACGGGCGCGGTGAACTGGCAGCCGGTCAACCGGGCCAAGAATCCGGGGGAGTTGCGCCGCAACGCCCTCGCGCACGTGGCCCGGGGCGCCGACGGCATCGCCTACTTCCAGTGGCGGGCGGCGAAGGCGGGCGCCGAGCAGTGGCACTCGGCGATGCTGCCGCACGCCGGGACGGACAGCCAGATCTGGCGGGACGTGGTCCGACTGGGCGCGGATCTCAAGGCGTTGGGGGAGGTGCGCGGCTCGACCGTCCCGGCACAGGTGGCCGTCGTCTGGGACTGGAACGCCCGCTGGGCCCTGGAACTGCCCTCGCAGCCGAGCGCGGAGCTCCGCTTCCAGGAGCTGGTCCGTGCCTGGTACGAGCCGTTGTGGCGATCGGGCATCGCGGTGGACTTCGTCCACCCGGAGGCGGACCTGTCGTCGTACCGCCTGGTCCTGGCACCTTCGCTCTACCTGGTCGGCGACGAGGGCGCGGCGAACCTGACGGGCTTCGCGGAGCGCGGCGGCACGCTGGCCGTGGGCTTCCACAGCGGGGCGGTCGACGCCAACTGCCATGTGCGGCTGGGAGGTTACCCGGGCGCGTTCCGCGAGGCCCTCGGCGTGCGCACGGACGAGCTGTTCCCGCTGCTGCCCGGCCAGTCGCTGGAGCTGAGCGCCGGGGGTACCGCGTGGCTCTGGTCGGAACGGGTGCGGCTGGCGGGTGCGGAGGCGGTCACGACGTACACGTCCGGCCCGCTGGCGGACGTACCCGCGGTGACCCGCAACTCCTTCGGTACGGGCACCACTTGGTATCTGGCCACACAGCCGGACCCCGCGACGCTCGCCGCTCTCCTCGACCGCATTCGCACGGAGGCGGGTGTGCTGCCCGTCGTCGAGGCTCCGGCGGGGGTCGAGGCGGTGCTGAGGCGAGGCGCGGACGCGGACTACCTCTTCCTGATCAACCACACCGAGGAGAGCGCGGAGATCCCCGTGTCCGCGGGGGCCACCGAACTGCTCACGGGGAAGCCGTTGTCGGGTACGGCCGTCGTCCCGGCGGGCGGGGTGATGGTGGTGAAGGATGCCGACCGATGAGTTCGGCCTTCCGGGCCGGTCTCACCTCCGACACCTTTCCTGAGAGGACACGACCGCCATGACCGAACCCGTGAAGGGCCCCGCCAGCTACTTCCCGTCCATCGAGAAGAAGTACGGCCGGCCGATCGCCCACTGGCAGGAACTGATCCGCTCCTCTCCCCTGACCAAGCACATGCAGCTCGTCGCCTGGCTCAAGACGGAACACGGCCTGGGGCACGGCCACGCCAACGCGCTGGTGGCGCACACACTGGCCGAGGGCAAGTAGCTCCTCTACCACTCCCAGCTGTGGCCCGGCTGTACTGGAACCCCTTAGTCCGTTAAATCCCGGAGAACTCTTCTACAACCATCCGTCACATACGTCTGTCTGCCTTACGCAGAGATGTTCGACAGGTTCATGGAAGAGGAGCTCAGAACGTGACCGTGCGTTCCTTTGCCCGGCGGATGCGCCCGCGAGTCGAGCGGAAGGCCGCCGAGAGCGTGTGGCAGCTGCGTACCATGCGGCGCCGCCGCCGGGCCGCGGTCACGGATCCGGTGCTCCGCCCGGTGGCGGTGCGCGGCCAGCAGCTCTACGGCCGGGTCGTCACGCGGTTCAGCGCCGCCGAGGCGGCCGCCGCCAACCTCGGCCTGGTCGTCGCCGCGCTGGAACGGGAAGGGATCCCGTACTTCCTGGTCCCGGCCGCCCGCACCCGCCACACGGTCGGCGTGAACGTCGTGGACCGCGAGCGTCTGCTCACCGCCCTGGAGGCACAGAACGAGGGCAGGGCGGTCTTCATCGGCCGCCCGATGCCCGGCGGAAAGCTCAAGCACCCCGCGCTGTTCATGGACGGCGCGCTGCCGGCCGGCCTGCGGACCGCCCCCATCCTGCGCGTCGGGGAGAACCACCTCGGCCCCTCGGGCCAGCTGCTCGCCGGCCCCGAACTCGCCTGCGACATCGAGTTCTGGGAGGACGGGGCCGAACTCCTCGCCTCCGCCGACGGCCCCCGGCGCCTGGCCAAGGTGCAGCCGCAGGCGTCCGAGGACATCTTCGCCGACTCCCTCGTCGCCCCCCGGAACAACGGCATCACCGACGTCCTCCCGGCCTCCGAGCAGCAGCCGGCCACGGTGCGGGTCGGCGACCGCGAGCTGCCGAGCTTCGTCCCGCTCACCCTGCCGACCGTCGACGACGTGACCTTCCCCGTCGACGTCGTCTACACCTGGGTCGACGGCGAGGAGCCCGCGATGCGGGCCAAGCGGGCCGGCTACCAGGACCGCGGCACCGCCGAGATCCTGGACAAGGAGACCAACGCCTCCCGCTACACCAGCCATGACGAGCTGAAGTACTCGCTGCGCTCGCTCGCGATGTACGCCGACTTCGTCCGGCACATCTACCTCGTGACCGACGGCCAGAAGCCGCACTGGCTCGACGACACGGCCCCCGGGATCACGGTCGTCGACCACCGCGACATCTTCCCCGAGGACGTCCTGCCGGTCTTCAACTCGCACGCGATCGAGACCCGGCTGCACCACATCCCGGGCCTGTCGGACCACTACCTGTACTTCAACGACGACGTGTTCGTCGGCCGCCGCGTCACCCCCGAGCACTTCTTCCACGGCAGCGGCCTGATGAAGATCCCGGTGTCCCCGCTCAAGATCGGCGTCGGCAAGCCGCACGCCGAGGAGACGGCCACCAACTCCGCCAGCAAGAACGTCCGCCGACTGCTCCTGGAGCGGTTCGGCCGGATGACCACGAACAACTTCATGCACACCCCGCTGCCCCAGCAGCGCCGCACCCACCAGGTCCTGGAGGAACTCTTCCCCGAGGACATCCGCCGCACCACCGCGTCCCGCTTCCGCGCCCCGCAGGACATCGCCGTCACGGCCCCGCTGCTGTACCAGTACGCCCTGATGACCGGCCACGGCCTGCCGGGCAAGTACAGCTTCCGGTACGTCAACATCAGCCGCCCGGACGCCGACCGACGCCTGGCCGACCTGCGCCGCAACCGCCGTTTCGACTTCTTCTGCCTCAACGACGTCGACGTACCGCCCGAGGAGCGGGAACAGGTGAGCGTCCGGATGAACGAGTTCCTGGAGGACTACTTCCCCTTCGCGAGCCCGTACGAGAAGCAGGGCTGAGGGGGCCGGGGGGAATGAACATGCGTCACCGCTTCGAAGTGCCGGGGGGCATTCGGGCGGTCCGGGACCTGCTGGTGCGCCTACGACTCCGGCTCGCGGCCCGGCTCTGGTCGCTGCGCGCGGCCCGGGCCCGCCGGCGCCTGCGGGCCGCCGTCCCCGGACTGGTCCGGGTGGCCTTCGGACCGACCCGGCTCTACGGCCGTACAGTCGCCGGATACACCGCCGCGGACGCCGTCGAGGCCGACCTGGAACGGGTCTGCACCCTGCTGGACGGACTCGGCGTCCCGTACTTCCTCGTCCCCGCCGACCATGGCCGCCAGGTCATCGGCGTGCCGGAGACCTACCGTGAGGCGGTGCTCTCCCGCGCCGCCCAGCGTTTCGCCTCGGGTGTGGGGTACGTCGGCGCGGTGGGGCCGGACGGCCACGTGACCGCCACCGCCCTGTGGTCCGACGGCAGGCTCCCGAGGCTGCTGCGGCGAGCCGCGGTACTGCGCACCGGAGTGGTCCGCCTGGGCCCGGACGGGCAGATCCTCACCGGCCTCGAAACGGGCTGCGACATCGAGTTCTGGCGGCACGGCCGGGACCTCGGCAGGGACCCCGCCTGGCTCACGGTGCCCGGCGACCGCCTGCCGGAGGTCTTCGGCCCGGCCCTGGTCGCCCCGCGCCACAACCCGGTGTCGGAGGTGCTCCCGCTGACGGCGCAACGCCCCGCCGTGATCGCGGGCCGCCATCGCGGGGTGCCGACGTTCGCCCCGTTCGCCGAGCCCGGCATCGACGACGTGCGCTTCCCCGTCGACGCCGTCTACACCTGGGTCGACGGCGACGACCCGGCGATGGCGGCCAAGCGCCGCGCCCACCAGGCGCTCTCCCACGACACCATCGCCCCGCGCGAGACCGGCGCCTCCCGGTACACCAGCCATGACGAACTGAGGTACGCCCTGCGCTCGCTGGAGATGTACGCCGGTTTCGTCCGGCACGTCTACCTGGTGACCGACTCCCAGATCCCGGACTGGCTGGACCCGCGGGCGGCGGGCCTGACCGTGATCGACCACCGGGACATCCTCCCGGCGGACGCGCTCCCCGTCTTCAACTCGCACGCGATAGAGAGCCGCCTGCACCACATCCCGGGCCTGTCGGAGCACTACCTCTACTTCAACGACGACGTCTTCATCAACCGCCCGGTACGGGCCGAGCACTTCTTCCACGGCAACGGCATCGCCCGCATCCCGCTGTCGCCCCTGAAGCTCGGCCTCGGCACCCCCCACCCCCTGGAACCGGCCCCCAACTCGGCCGGCAAGAACGCCCGCGAGATCATCAGCCGCTTCCACGGCAGACACATCACCCACAAGTCCCTGCACACTCCGCACCCCCAACTGCTGTCGGTCATGCGGGAGATGGAGAGCCTGGGCATCGAGGAACTGGACCGCACCTCGTACTCCCGCTTCCGCTCCACAGCCGACGTGGCTCCGGCATCGACCCTCCACCACCACTGGGCGATGGCGACCGCCCGCGCCGTCCCGGCCGACTACCGCTTCCGCTACGTCCAACTGGGCACCCCGGACATGCGCCGCCGTCTGTCCCGCCTCGCGGCCGGCGAGGACGTCGACTTCTTCTGCCTCAACGACGTGGACACACCCCCCGAGGCCAGACCATCCGCCCAGGCGGCCATCAGCGCCTTCCTGGAACGCAAGTACCCCTTCCCGAGCCGCTACGAAAGACCGGTCCGGCACCGTGACGCCGGCCGACTGCGCGACGAACCATCGGCCGACGCGGTCCGCTCCGCCTGATCGGCAGCCATCTCACGGGGCAGGCCGACAACGAACTCCGCTCTCCTACGGTTGGCTGCCCGTGACGAACACAAAGCTGTGCTCACGGATGCCGACGGCATTCGCCAGGTTTCGCCACCCTCCACGAACCGCTCATCAGGCAGTTCTAAACGATCTACGTTCGATGAGTCCCACGCCACCCCTCAACGCCATGTCTCACCCGGGTTCTTCGCCATGATCTTGATCATG
The DNA here is from genome assembly GCF_013044505.1 of Streptomyces sp. S3(2020). GTDB lineage: Bacteria > Actinomycetota > Actinomycetes > Streptomycetales > Streptomycetaceae > Streptomyces. The sequence continues at coordinate 49,467 of NZ_JABERD010000035.1, forward strand.
GTTCCGGCTCGGAAGCTTGCCGCTCCCGGTGACTTGGGGTTTCCTCGTCAGAGGGCCGAAAGGTTCCCTGCGTACGCATAGGGCCTGGCTCCGGGCGACACCCCGAAGCCAGGCTCCCGTGCGGGGCTACAGGCGGGCCCGGCCGAATAGGTAGCGGTCGGGCTCGCTTGCCGCCCCAGCCGTCGTCCGGACCCCCCTGGCGCATCACACAAAGTGCTCGACACACCCCGCGATGGCACTGACCGCCGTAAGAATCAGGGCCGCCAGCTGAACCCAGTCCGGTAACTGGCTTCGCCTGCGGCATCGTCTTCTTCGTGTCGATCGCTCCATCTGATCCGATCTCCCATCTCTCAACGTTCCCAACAGCGTTGGGACCCGCCCGATTCAGGCGGGCGCGTGGGGAGAGACGCATCGGACCCCCGCAAGTTAACCGGCGCCCCAGTAGCGCAAGCGATGGTTTTGGGGTGGCGAAGCTTGGCGAACGCACGCACACCGACGAGACCTGAGCGGCACTAGAGACGGCGACCTCCGCATCCCGAAGCGGATTGGGGCGCGACTCGCCGTTTCGATGGCACCGTGGCCCCTGCCGCGCCGACTGACGCCTGTCCGCCGGACGAGGATTTCGGGCACCCCCCTCGGCTACGTGTTCACCAAGCCACTGAAGCGGCTGCTGGAAGACACGGGGGTCCGCAACGCCCGGCACACAGCCACCAGGACAAGGACGCTCGACGACAACGTCGAAGGGCCCCATGCAACCAGAACTGCAACCACCGGGGTTCAGTTCCCGCTCACGTCCTGAGCCAGGCGCCGAGCAGTTCTTCGGGGCCGTACACCGCCTGAAGGCCGGAACAACCGACCCCGTTGCGGGAGACCGCCACGAGCGGCACCGGCTCGTCGGTGATCGCCGCCCGGTGCTTCTGCAGTGCGGCCAGGTCGTGGCTGTCGAACGCGGAGTTCTCGAGCCACTTGACCGAGCCGAGGAAGAGCAACTGCTTGGCCACTGGTTGCCGGTCGGCGCCCACCAAGTCGATTTCGACGTCGTTGCTGCGGGTCCAGTACCCGCCGATCGCGGGGGCGGCGGGCAGGAGCCCGTCCGGCAGGAGACGGGCGAGGGATTCCCGCACCAGGGGCTCGATGGCGCGGCCCCGCCAGCTCGTCCACCGCTCCTGGATGCGGCTCAGCGTGAGATCCCCCCGCATCCGTTCGATCTCCGCCATGTGCGGATCCAGAAACGTGAGCCAGAACCGCAGGTAGGGGTCTGCCACCCGGTAGCGGCGTTCCTTCGACGGCCTCAGTGAGAGGGGAAGTTCGGCGGCCACGACCCGTTTCCCGGTCAGCACGTCGGTGGCTCGGGTGAGAGTGGTGTGGGCGATGCCGCCGGCCGCGCGCGCGATGTTGGTGAAGGTCCGCTCTCCGGATCCGATGGCCCGCAGTACCTCCCTGCTCATCGCCTGCGGTGGAAACTCCGCGGCCATTGAGCGTTCGGCGGAGACCAGCAGGGCCGAGATGGGGTTGTCCAGCGAGTCGCGGAGGAACTCCCAGACGTCGGCCCCGGCCTGCCACTCCGCGCAGATCAGGGGGAGACCCCCGGTGACCAGCGCGGCGTCGAACGCGGCCGCCGGAGACAGACCGAGCATCTCGCCGATGTCGGCGGGGTTCAGGGGGCCGACGATCATTTCCCGCCCCCGCTGGTGAAAGGGGCGGTCGTAGCTGTTCAGCGCCTCCATCATCGACAGATCGGACCCGACCAGGAGGAGAAGTACCGGCTTTCGGCTGAGCAGCCGGTCCCATGCCCGCTGGAGCATGCCCTCGAAGGCGTCGATGCGGTCCATGAGATACGGAACCTCGTCGATGACCACCACGCTCGGGGTGTCGTCGGGAAGCATTTCCGCGAGCAGCCTCAAGGCCGCGTTCCACTGCGCCGGGGTTTCCTCGGAGAACAGTTCCCGCTCCGGCAGGTTGGATCTGGCGACGGCGTCGAGCAGCTCCGTCAGTTCGTCCTCCGCCGTGCCGCCCGCAGCGGTGAAGAAGAGGTACGGAGTGTCGGTACGCCGGAGGAACTCCTCGACGAGGCTGGACTTGCCGACTCGCCGTCTTCCCCGCATGAGGACGCACTGCCCCGGCTTCGCCGACCCGACGGCATCACGGACCGCCCGCAAGGCGTTGCCGAGCACGCTCAGCTCGCGATCCCGCCCGATGAAGCGACGCACAGCAAGCCTCCCGATAGGGATAGTATCGGCAGAGATACTATCCCTATCGATACCATCTTTCCTTCATTCGGGCACGGGGCTCATGACGCCGTGGATGCGGGAGAGGGTGAAGACGCGATCGTCCTCTCGCAGGTGGCACCAGGCTTCGAGGTAGGGCGGGTCGAGTTCGAGGCGGCTGAGGGTGCGTACCGTCCGATTCCCCGAGGCGGCGACGTAGTCGACGGTGATGGGCGCGCCGGCATCGATGGCGTGGGCGAGCTGGCGGACATCGCTGTACGGCAGGCGCTTCGCCCACGTTGCGACGATCTCCTCGGTGTCCGTGGCGAAGGGTGCTCCTCCGTCGAACGGCGCGGGGTCCGGAGGTGTCGGCGGGGCGGCCAGCAGCTGGGTCGCCAAGGTGATCGGGTCGACCGGGGTGGGGTTCCGCGCACCGCCTGTGGCAGTGCCCCGGCTCCTGCCGCTCGCGTCGGCCCCGCGCGGAGCAGGCACCGGCGCGGCGACCCGCCGAGGCCGGGTCTTCTCGACCCGTACCGTGCCCTCGGCCGTCTCGGCGACGGGGGCGTATCCCTCGGCCCGGAGCGTGGCGAGGGTCGTGTCGAGCGGACTGCGGCTGATCAGCACCGTGGGCGCCAACTGCCGGAGCCCAAGCCCCGCGAGCCTGCGGTGGGCGGCGAGTTCGGCCAGGAGAGCGGGTTCGTCGCCGTGGATGACGCAGGTGACGGGGGTGACGCGCACCCGGCCGTGGCCGCGTGCGGTATCGGCGATCAGGTAGGACAGCGGCTGCGGCAGGGGCCCGGCGGCGACAGCGGCCAGATCGGCCGTGACGTCGTCGCAGAGACGGCCGGCGTCCAGTGCCCGGCGGATGCTGCCGGCACTGAACCGCCACACCGAAGCCGTACCGCTGGTCTCCCGGTCGGCGACGGAGTCCAGCAGCGAGGCCAGCCGCGCGGACGGCGTGCCGGTGACGACGGCGGTGAGATCGGCGCCGATCCGTGCCGTCGCGGTGGCCGAGGACAGCAGTCGTCGGCACTCCCTGCCCAGCGCCTCCGTGTCGCCGTTCCGCAGATGGATACCGAAAGCGGACAGAGCGCCGCGAGCGAGTACGCCGAGAATTTCGGCCTCACGGATCACGGTGGCGAACGGTGTTCCGTCCTGGGGCGATGAGTGGGTGAGCGGGCGGTGCCAGGTGATCAGGGGACCCAGATCCGAGGTGACCGTCGCGCCCTGCCCCGCCGGAAGCTGTCCGGCTGCGTCCAACAGCCCGTCGCGAGCCTGCACGCAGCCATTGCAGGGCGGTGCTCCCGCGAGAGCGGGAAGCGCCTTGTTGTCCTCGTCGCGCGACTCGGTCGGGGTGAGCGGCAGGCTCCGCCATGCCTGGAGCAGTACCGCGAACTGCTCCGGGGGTTCCTGCTCCGCCCAGGCGTCGTACGCCTCGGTGGGCGCCACGCGGTCGCCGTCCCGGCCCAGGAGCCCGGCGGCGTACGCCGTCTCAAGAGCAAGGCGTACGACGGCGTCGTCGGCCTGTGCGGCCTTGCCGATGCGGGCCAGTTCACGCGCCCCTATCCCGCCGGACTTCAGTCGGGTCGGCGCGGTGCCCGAGCAGGTCGACAGGACCGAGACGGCACGTGACGCGAACGCCGTGGCCGCGGCCGACGCCTCGTGATCCACCTCGGCCGGGGTGACGGAGGCCGAGGGCACGGAAGGCGGTACGGGGTCGAACGGGGCATGCCAGCCGGGTCCGCGCAGCGCGAACGCGACCTCGGCGGGCATACGGGCCGGCTCGTGGCGATGACGGTCCTGGATCAGCAGCCCCCGCTCCAGCGCCCATCGCTCGTCCGGCGCGAGACCGGGGCCGGGAGCGCCGAACACGATGAACCGCGGCTGCCCCGGCACGCCCTCCGCGCGGCGTTCGAGCAGCTTCCGGGCCGCCGCAGGAGCTTTCGCGACCAGTGGGACGACCTGTTCCGGGTCGCTGTGATGTGCCACCAGTGCGGCCAGACGCTGCGGCTTGGTACCCGGCGGCTTGATGCCCAGGGCCGCCAGCATGCCGCGCAGCTCCTCGGAGGTCACGCCCGCGAGCAGCTGCTCCAGCGGCGCATCCAGTCCCAGGGGCGCGTCCCACGCCTGGCGCAGTGGTCCGGCGGTACGGAGTCCACCCGCGCCGTCCGGCCAGACCAGGGCCTGATCGGCCAGTGCTTCCAGTACGACGTCCAGTTGGCGGGCGGTCTCGTCGTCCGTAGCCCCCAGCACCCCTGCCAGTGCCTTGCGTGACGCGGGTGCGTCCAGCGCCGCCAGCGCCTCGGCCACCTGAAGGTGCGGCAGCGCGAGCCGAGGCAGCACCAGCGCCACCGACCCGGGCCGCTGAAGACGGTCCGCCAGTTCCCCCACCGAGCGCGGCTCCGGAGGAGACACGGCGTCCTTCCGCGCTTCGAGCACGCGAGCCAGCCGAGAGCCGTCGAGACCGCCCAGCCATGTCGCCAGCGTCGATCGGGACTTCATGGGGGTGCACCTCGTCAGACCGGGGAGTCGCAGTGGGGCGGGAGGCTCGGCGCCGGGTTTCAAGAATGGCGTACCTCCATGGTCGGCGGGTGCCGCATCAGGGCAAGTTCCTCCCAAGGGGCGTTGGCGGCTTGTGGCCTGCCTCGCCCCCGGCGCCGGTGTGTCCGAGGACCCCGCGTGCGGCAGCATGAACGCCGGCGTCGGGCAGTGGCTCACCGCGTCAGCGGCGCGGCGCCCTCCTCCTACCGGGTCTCCCCGGGCGCGAGGCTGGGACGGGCCGCCAGTACCGAGATCACCGCCGATAAGGACGGCACCGTCTGGGTCAGCGGAGCCGCCACCGCCTGCATCGCGGCACCATCACCCTCTGACCGCCCCGCCGCCCGCGCTCCCGCCGCAGTTGGCGGAGCGCGGGCCGCCCCGCGTCGGCCCGCAGCCGTCGGGAGTGGATCGTCATGTGGTGTCGGGGGAGAGCGTCTTCATGGTGACGTAGCTGGTCACCGTGGCCACACCGGGCAGGGCGGCCAGCTGGTTGGCGTGGAAGTCCTCGTAGGCGGGCAGGTCGGCGACCTCGACCTGGAGGAGGTAGTCGAAGTTGCCGGTGATGTGGTGACAGGCGACCACCTCGGGCAACTGTGTGATCCCACGCTCGAACGCGACGACGTCCGCCCGGGTGTGCCGCATCAGCCGTACCCCGGCGAACACCCGCAGACCGCGGCCGACCGCGGCGGGATCGATCAGCGCCCGGTAGCCACGGATGACCCCGGCTTCCTCCAGCTGCCGCACGCGCCGCAGGCAGGGCGACGGCGACAGCCCGACCCGGGCGGCCAGCTCGTTGTTGCTGATCCGGCCATTGCTTTCGAGTACGGCCAGGATCGACCGGTCCACCTCGTCCATGGCGGCAGATTATTGCGCCTGGCAGCGGAGTACCACAATCACGAACCCGCAGTGAGCGCAATTTGCTGCCAAAGTTGCCGTGATCAGTCCATTTCTGAGTGACGGTCGCCCACGCTTCATGGCATCACCCCCAACGGTCCACGGAGGGCAGCCATGCCGGGCAAGAGCACCATCACCGTCCACGCCGATCGCGAGATCCATCCCAGCCGCGCCGTGGCACCGCCCATCTACCAGACGGCGGCGTTCTGGTCCGGGGACGGCGAGACGTTCGCGCAGGGCGCCGTCGAACCGCGGGGCAAGGACTTCTACACCCGCTTCGGCAACCCCAACCACGCACAGGTCGCAGCCGTCGTCGCGGAGCTGGAGGGCACCGAGGCGGCCATGGTCACCGCGTCCGGGATGGCCGCCCTCACCACCACCGTCCTCGCCCTGGTCTCCGCCGGCGACCATGTGATCGGGCAGAAGTCCACCTACGGCGGCACCGGCTCGGTGCTGATGAACCTGCTCCCGCGCCTCGGTGTGTCCACCACCCAGGTCGACCAGACCGACCCGGAGGCGTTCGCGAAGGCGCTGACCCCCAAGACCCGGCTGATCCTGGTGGAGACGCCGAGTAATCCGCTGCTGCAGATCACCGACCTGCGGGCCGTCGCCGACCTGGCCCGCGCGCACAATGTGCTGACCGTGGCGGACAACACCTTCGCCACCCCGCTCAACCAGCGGCCGACGGAGTTCGGTATCGACCTGGTCTGGCACAGCGCGACCAAGTACCTCAACGGCCACTCGGATGTCTCCGCCGGAGTGCTGGCCGGCCCGGCGGAGATCCTGAACCAGGTCTGGGACGTCGGCCTGCTCACCGGCGCGACTCTCGGCCCCATCGACGCCTGGCTGCTGCTGCGCGGGATGCGCACCCTGCCCCTGCGCGTGCCCCGGCACAACGCCAACGGCCAAGCCCTCGCCGAGGCGCTGAACGAGCATCCCGCCGTGGCGAAGGTGCACTATCCCGGTCTGGCGTCCCACCCTCAGCACAAGCTGGCGGCCGACCAGATGAGCGGTTTCGGCGGGGTGCTCGGCATCGAGTTCGCCGGCGGTTTCGAGATGGCCGACGCCTTCCTCGGCAAGCTGCGCTACTCCCTGCGCTCGGCCAGCCTCGGCGGCGTGGAGTCCCTGGCCGTGCACCCGGCGTCCATGTGGCGCGGGATGCTCAGCGAGGACCAGATCGCCGAGTCGGTTCCGCTGGGCCTGGTCCGGCTGGCTGCGGGCACCGAGGACACCGCCGACCTGGTCGCCGACGCGCTCGCCGCCGCCGACGCCGTACACACCACGGCAGCGACTGCCTGAACCACCCGGAGAAAAGCCGGTCACACGGTGCGGCGACGCCATCCATGGGTGTGCCCACGTGACCGGCGCGGTTCTCGACAACACCGGCCCTTGCGCCCAGCAGCTCAATGAAGAGGTGCACCTCCATGTCCAACCCGCCAAACCGTCGCCTCGCCGACCCCACCCCCGCTCACCCAACCGCCGACGGTCCGCCCCGCAGCGGCACCTCGCTCGCTCGTGGGCTCAAGCAGCGTCACCTGTCGATGATCGCCCTCGGCGGTGTCATCGGCGCGGGCCTGTTCGTCGGCTCCGGTGCCGGCATCGCGGCGGCCGGACCGTCGATCGTCGTCGCCTACGCGCTGTCCGGCGTGCTTGTCATGCTGGTGATGCGCATGCTCGGCGAGATGTCGGCGGCGAATCCGGCCTCCGGGTCGTTCTCGGTGCACGCCGAGCGGGCGATCGGGCCCTGGGCGGGCTTCACCGCCGGCTGGATGTTCTGGACGCTGCTGTGCGTGGGCGTGGCCGCCGAGGCGATCGGCGCGGCAAGCATCATGACCGGCTGGTTCCCGGGCACCCCGTCCTGGATGTGGGTCCTGCTGTTCATGACCGTGTTCTGCGGTACGAACCTCGCGGCGGTCCGCAATTTCGGAGAGTTCGAGTTCTGGTTCGCGGCACTGAAGGTCGGTGCGATCTCCCTCTTCCTGGTCCTGGGCGGCCTCGCGATCTTCGGCATACTGCCCGGCACGAACGCCCCCGGCACGGCGAACCTCACCGGCGACGGCGGCTTCCTGCCCCACGGCACGAACGGCCTGGTCATCGGCCTGCTCACCTCGGTCTTCGCCTACGGCGGCCTGGAGACGGTCACCATCGCCGCCGCCGAGTCCGAACACCCGGTCCGCGGCGTCGCCACAGCCGTACGTACCGCGATGTGGCGGATCGCCGTCTTCTACGTCGGATCCATGCTGGTCATCGTCACGCTGATCCCCTGGAGCGATCCCGCCGTCACTACCAGCGGCCCCTACGTGGCGGCCCTCGACCACCTCGACATCCCCGCCGCCGGCCAGCTCATGAACGTGATCGTGCTCATCGCCCTGCTGTCCGCGATGAACGCCAACATCTACGGCTCCTCCCGCATGGCGTACTCCCTGACCGCCCGCGGCCACGGCCCGAAAACCCTCGGCAAGGTCTCCGCGGGAGTGCCGCGGCGCGCGGTGATCGCCTCGTCCGCCTTCGGCTTCGTGGCCGTGCTGCTCAGCTACTGGTGGCCACAGACCGTCTTCACCTGGCTGCTCAACATGGTCGGCGCGGCCGTGCTCGTGGTCTGGGGCTTCATCGCCGCAGCCCAACTGCGGATGCGCCGACGCCTCGAGCGGGAGGCACCCGAGAAGCTGGTCGTGAAGATGTGGGCCTTCCCCGCTCTGACCTGGCTGGCGCTGGCCGGCGTACTGGCGATCCTCGCCCTCATGGCCCGTCAGGGCGACACCCGCGTGCAGCTGTACTTCACCGGCGGCCTGGCACTGGCGCTCTCCCTCGTCGGCTACCTGCGGCAGAGGGCCCTGACCGCCCGAGCCTGACCGTTCCACCCCGTGAACTTGATCAATCCGAAAACGTCTGTGAAGGAGTTCATCCGATGAAGACCCTGCTCAGCGGCGGCACTGTGATCAGCATGGACCCGCATGTCGGCGATCTCGCCCGCGGTGACGTGCTCATCGAGGACGGCGTGATCGTCGAGGTCGCCGAACGCATCGACGCACCGGACGCGGAGCGAATCGACGCGACCGACCGGATCGTCATGCCCGGCTTCGTCGACAACCACCGCCACACCTGGCAGACCGCGTTCCGAGGCGTCGGCGCGGACTGGACGTTCCCCGAGTGGGCGGTGGCCATGCACGGCACGGTCAAACCCCACTACCAGCCCGAAGACGTCTACGCGGGCACCCTCCTCGGCCGCCTGGAGGCCCTCCACTCCGGCGTGACCACGATGCTCGACTGGTACCACGTCGCCCAGACCCCGCAGCACGAGGACGCCGCCGTCGCCGCACTGCGCGACGCGCCGGGACGGTCGATCTTCTGCCTCGGCGCCGGCTGGGGCACCCCCGACCCCGTCGACGCCGCCGTCCGCCGCGTCCACTCCCAACTTGCCGCCGATGGCCTGGTCACCATGGCGCTCGGACTGCGCGGGCCCGAGGCCACCAGCATGGACACCGTCGCCGAGGAGCTGAAGCTGGCGGCCGAACTCGACCTGCGCACCAGTCTGCACGTCGACATCACAGCCGGCGCTGTCGCCGATCTGCGCGAGCACGGTCTACTGCGGGACACCACCACGTTCGTGCACGGCAACGGGCTCAGCGACGAGGAACTGCGGATGCTCGCCGACGCGGGAAGCTCGCTGTCGATCAGCCCGGACGTCGAGCTGAAGATGGGCTTCGGCAACCCGATGACCGGCCGGGCACTGGCCGCCGGCCTACGCCCGACGCTGTCCATCGACGACGTCCCCTCCGTCGGCGGCGACATGTTCTCCACCATGCGCACCGCATTCGCCGTCCAGCGGGGCCTCGACGGCGGCCTCCGCTCGCGCGACCTGCTCGCCTTCGCCACCGTCGACGCCGCCGCCTCGTGCGGACTCGACGCCCGCACGGGCAGCATCACACCCGGCAAGGACGCCGACATCATCCTCCTGCGCGCCGACGACCTGACCGTCTTCCCGGTCACCGACCCGGCCGCCACCGTCGTCAGCGCCGGCCACCCCGGCCTGGTCGACACCGTCCTCGTCGCCGGCCGCGTGGTCAAACGCCACGGCGTACTGCTGGACGTGGACCTGGTGGCCCTACGGACCCGACTGCTCGAATCACGCAACCGGATCGCGGCGGCCGCCGGTATCCCGCTCGACGGCACATGGCGCCCCCAGCCGGCATCGGAGTAGGAGCACCTGGCATCCCCGCCGCAGACGTCGTGGTCACCATGGACTGCTGTGACGCCTGCCAGGTCTCCTCCGGCAGCGCTATCTCGACTGTCCCTGGACGACCCCGCAGGAGAGATGGTCGACAACGTCCGTCTCATACGAAACGACATCGAACGCCGTGTCCGCTTCCTTCTCGACGACCTCGGCGTCCCGGCACAGCGAGCACCGACTGCATCCAATGCCTCGCCAGGCGCGGGGCAGATGGCTTTCGCTTGCTCAGGTTCTCCTCGGCACGGTCCAATCAAAGCAACTGAGACCAAAACTGAGACCACGCACGACGAAGGGCCCCACCGCGAACGGTGGGGCCCTTCGACATCGTGCCCGGTGAGGCACTGGCGGAGGATACGAGATTCGAACTCGTGAGGGGTTGCCCCCAACACGCTTTCCAAGCGTGCGCCCTAGGCCTCTAGGCGAATCCTCCGCGGCAAACAATACAAGACGTTGAGGAGTGCTCGCGAACTCGTTCCCACCCCCCGTCATCGGGTACTGTTTGGGCAGCCCCTCACGTGGCGCTATCTGACTGAACTCCCCCAGGGCCGGAAGGCAGCAAGGGTAGGTTGGCTCTGGCGGGTGCGTGGGGGGCGCTTGCGTTCCCGGGCCGGACGGAAGGCGCGCGGGGCCCGGGTTGTCAGTGGGCGCCTATAACCTCGTATGCGTGTCGTCTCTCGCGCTGTACCGCCGCTATCGCCCGGAGTCGTTCGCCGAGGTCATCGGGCAGGAGCATGTCACCGACCCGTTGCAGCAGGCGCTGCGGAACAACCGGGTCAATCACGCGTACCTGTTCAGCGGGCCGCGCGGGTGTGGCAAGACGACCAGTGCGCGGATCCTGGCCCGGTGCCTGAACTGCGAGCAAGGTCCCACGCCGACCCCGTGCGGCGAGTGCCAGTCCTGCCAGGACCTCGCGCGCAACGGCCCGGGTTCCATCGACGTCATCGAGATCGACGCAGCCTCCCACGGTGGTGTGGACGACGCCCGTGAGCTGCGCGAGAAGGCCTTCTTCGGGCCCGCGAGCAGCCGGTACAAGATCTACATCATCGACGAGGCCCACATGGTCACGTCGGCCGGCTTCAACGCGCTGCTCAAGGTCGTCGAGGAGCCGCCGGAGCATCTGAAGTTCATCTTCGCGACCACCGAGCCCGAGAAGGTCATCGGCACCATCCGGTCGCGGACCCACCACTACCCCTTCCGGCTCGTGCCGCCCGGGACCCTGCGCGACTACCTCGGCGAGGTCTGCGGACACGAGAACATCCCGGTCGAGGAAGGCGTGCTGCCGCTCGTCGTGCGGGCGGGGCAGGGTTCCGTGCGTGACTCCATGTCCGTCATGGACCAACTCCTCTCCGGCGCGCGGGAGGACGGTGTGACCTATGCCATGGCCACCTCCCTCCTCGGCTACACCGACGGCTCGCTCCTCGACTCCGTCGTCGAGGCCTTCGCCACCGGCGACGGAGCCGCCGCCTTCGAGGTCGTCGACCGGATCATCGAGGGTGGCAACGACCCGCGTCGCTTCGTCGCCGACCTCCTGGAGCGGCTGCGGGACCTGGTGATCCTCGCCGCCGTCCCGGATGCCACGGAGACCGGCCTCATCGACGCCCCCGCCGACGTCCTGGAGCGCATGCAGGCCCAGGCCGGTATCTTCGGCGCCGCCGAGCTCAGCCGCGCCGCCGACCTCGTCAACGCGGGCCTCACCGAGATGCGGGGCGCCACGGCCCCCCGCCTCCAGCTGGAGCTGATCTGCGCGCGCGTGCTGCTGCCGGCCGCTTACGGCGACGAACGGTCCGTGATGGCACGGCTCGACCGGCTGGAGCGTGGCGTGAACTTCTCCGGGGGCGGGGGTGCGCCCGCCATGGGGTACGTCCCCGGGCCCGAGGCGGCGCACGGGGCAGCAGCGCACGGGGCAGTGGCCGCCGCGCCGGTTCCGCCTGGGGGCGGTGTCGCGGCTGCCCGGGCGGCGGTACGGGCTTCGGGTACGCCGAGTACGCCGAGTGGAGCTGCGGCCGGGGGACCTGCGGCGGGGAGCGCCCCGGCCTACGACCCCGCCTCCGTGCAAGCCGCACCCACGGGCCCGGTACCCGGCGATACGGGCTTCGCTCAGCCCCAGCCTCCCCACGCC
>NZ_JABERD010000036.1 GCF_013044505.1 Streptomyces sp. S3(2020)
GCGCACAGCTGCGAGGTTGTACGGCGACTGCGGGCGGGGGAGACCGGCGGGGGCGCCGGTGCCGAGAAGAGTCAGTTCCACGCCTAGATTTTCGCCGGTCACTCATGATCTTGCGCGCTCAACCCCCGCCCGCCCGCAGTCGCCGTACAACCTCCCAGCTGAGCGCATAGGCTCAGGTCACCGTGTTCACAGAGGGAGGCCTGTATGGCGGCATGGACGTGGCGATTCGAGAAGGCCGACGGGACGGAGGTTCAGCCCGCGGTGCAGCCCGAGGAGTTCACCACGCAAGGGGATGCCGAATCCTGGGTCGGTGAGTACTGGAAGGACCTCGCGGAGGGCGGCGCGGACCAGGTGCACCTGTTCGAGGACAGTACGAAGATCTACGGGCCGATGAGCCTGCACGCCGAAGGGGCGTAAGCCCGAGGAAAGGGGCGGCCGACTCCCGGCCGCCCCTTCTCACTGCTCACCCGAACGAGCGCACTCTCGGCCCGGCACTCTCAGCCCCGCACTCCGCACAGGTGCAGCAGCGCCGCGACCCGGCGGTACGGATCGGTCCGCCCGGCCCGCTCCTCGGCGGCCAGCAGCGTCGCCACGTCGTCGGGGATCTCCGCCCCGTCCGCGGCCGTGTCCGTGAACACCCGCACCCCGAACCAGGCGTGCAGCGGTGCCGCGATCCCGGCCAGCGTCGCGGTCAGCGTCTCCAGCCGGTCCGCCCGGACATCGAGCCCGAGCCGGTTGGTGTACGACACGGTGTCGAAGGCCCCGAGCGCGTCGGCCCAGTCGCCCGACAGCCCCGGCCGCATCGCCAGCGCGTCCGCGTTCCGCACGAGCAGCGACAGCAGCCCGCCCGGTGCGAGCATCCGCGCCAGCCCCGCCAGCAGCGGATCAGGCTCCTCGACGTACATGAGCACGCCGTGGCACAGCACGACGTCGAAACTGCCCGGCAGGAAGTGGACCCCGGTGTCCCGGCCGTCCCCCTCGATGATCCGCACCCGCTCCCGGATGCCCTCGGGCTCGGCGCACAGGGACTCCCGGGCCACCGCGACCATCGTGGCGTCCTGTTCGAGGCCGGTCACCTGATGCCCGGCCCGGGCCAGCCGCAGCGCCTGGGTGCCCTGGCCCATCCCGACGTCCAGCACGCGCAGCCGCTGCCCGACCGGGAAGCGCCCGGCTATCTGCTCGTCGAGCTGGCGGGCCACCAGCTCCTGTCGTACGACATCCCGCAGCCCGCCCAGCCTGCTCAGCCAGGCATCCGCCGCGCCCCCGGTGAACGGCGTAGCGCTCAGGGCCGCTCTCCGCGCTTGACCTGCGGCTTGGGCAGCCGGAGCCGGCGCATCTGGAGGGAACGCATGAGGGCGTAGGCGACCGCGCCCTTGCGGGACTGGTCCGGGAAGCGCTCGGCGAGCCGCTTCTTCAGACGGACGCCCGTGAGGATCGAGTCGAGCACGATCAGCACGATCACGACGAGCCACAGCAGCAGCGCGATGCTCTGGAGCGCGCCCACCTGCACCATGCTCAGCACGAGGATGATCACGGCCATCGGCAGGAAGAACTCCGCCACGTTGAACCGCGAGTCGATGAAGTCGCGCGCGAACTTGCGGACCGGGCCCTTGTCACGGGCCGGCAGGTACCGCTCGTCGCCGCCGGCCAGCGCCTGGCGCTGCCTCTCCAGCTGCGCACGACGCTCCTCGCGCTGCCGCTTGGAGGCGTCCTTGCGCGTCATCGACGTATTGGCCACGCTGCGACGCGTCGACTGGGCCTCGCTCCGCTTGGGAGTGGGGCGGCCCTTCTTCGCCTCGGGGTGGCGGATCTGACTGGAGTCGGTCACCTGCGCCTTGTCGGCGGGGGCGGCCTTCTCGTCCTTGGTGGAACGGCTACGGAACACAAAACCCAAGGGTAAGGGGTGCCCGGGGTTGGACCCCAGCCCGCTGGGGAACGATCCGGCAACACCAGACGTCATGGAGGGTGACAGAGGGGACACCCGGTGACCGACTGCTCACCCTGAAGGTCACCTACTCCCTACGCCGGAGCAAGGCCTTGGTCAGTCGTCCTTGGGGAGGAGCGCATCCGTCCCCGAACAGTGCGTCAATGGATGCAGGGCCCGTACTGTGGGTTCTGTCGCAGAGCTGAAGCTGGACTCGGTCAGAAGGGGGCGCGCGAAGCCCATGAGCGGTGTCATGAAGCGTATGGGGATGATCTTCCGCGCGAAGGCGAACAAGGCCCTTGACCGGGCCGAGGACCCTCGCGAGACCCTCGATTACTCGTACCAGAAGCAGCTGGAGCTGCTCCAGAAGGTGCGCCGAGGCGTGGCGGACGTCGCCACGTCCCGCAAGCGCCTGGAGCTTCAGCTCAACCAGCTGCAGTCGCAGTCGTCCAAGCTGGAGGACCAGGGCCGCAAGGCGCTCGCGCTGGGCCGTGAGGACCTGGCCCGCGAGGCGCTCTCCCGCCGTGCCGCCCTCCAGCAGCAGGTGACGGACCTGGAGACACAGCACGCGACGCTCCAGGGCGAGGAGGAGAAGCTCACCCTGGCGGCCCAGCGGCTCCAGGCCAAGGTCGACGCCTTCCGTACGAAGAAGGAGACGATCAAGGCGACGTACACCGCGGCCCAGGCGCAGACCCGCATCGGCGAGGCCTTCTCCGGTATCTCCGAGGAGATGGGCGACGTCGGCATGGCGATCCAGCGTGCCGAGGACAAGACGGCACAGCTCCAGGCGCGGGCCGGCGCGATCGACGAGCTCCTGGCCTCCGGCGCCCTCGACGACCAGTCCGGCATGCACAAGGACGACATCCAGGCCGAGCTGGACCGGCTCTCCGGTGGTACGGATGTAGAGCTGGAACTACAGCGGATGAAGGCCGAGCTCGCCGGAGGGTCGTCCTCCCAGCAGGCGATCGAGGGCGGCACCGGCCAGTCCCAGTCCCAGCAGCAGCCGCAGGACACCCCACGCTTCGACAAGCAGTAGGGCCCACGCCTAGGAGGGCGACATGATCGTCAGGATCATGGGGGAGGGGCAGGTGAGGCTGGCCGACAGCCACCTCACCGAGCTGAACAAACTGGACGACGAACTGCTGGCGGAGATGGAGACCGGCGACGGCCCCGGCTTCCGCCGCACCTTCGAAGCCCTGCTGTCCAAGGTCCGGGAACTGGGCGAGCCACTGCCGGACGACGCCCTGGAACCCTCGGACCTGATCCTCCCGTCCCCGGACGCGACCCTCCAGGAGGTCCGGGATCTGCTCAGCGACGACGGCCTGATCCCGGGCTGAGCCGGCGCCACCGCACCGGCGGCGCCCGGCAACCGCACAGGAAACCTACAGCTGACCCCCGTTCCAAGCCCCGCGGGGCACCCGTACCGTTGGCAGACGTGAGCACCCTCGAGCGCGTCCGGCACCAGCTGACGGCGCATCCCATGGCGCTGGACGCCGTACTCGCGGCCGGCGTCCTCGGCTGCATGGTCGCCGGCTCGTTCGTGGACCCGCACGGACCGGACGGCGTCACCTGGGGCTTCCGCACCCCGGACCCGCTCAGCCTGGTCCTCATCGGCCTCAGTGCCGCGGCCCTCGTCTTCCGCCGCCGCGCCCCGATGACGGTGCTGGCCCTCACCGGCGGCTTCTCGATCGTCGAGTGCGTCACCGGCGACCCCCGCGCCCCCGTCGCCATGTCCGCGGTGATCGCCCTGTTCACCGTCGCCTCCGCCACCGACCGCCCCACCACCTGGCGGGTCGGCCTGCTCACGATGACCGTCCTCACCGCCGCCGCCATGCTCGGCGGCCCCCTGCCGTGGTACGCCCAGGAGAACCTCGGCATCTTCGCCTGGACGGGCATCGGCGCCACCGCCGGCGACGCCGTCCGCAGCCGCCGCGCCTTCGTCCAGGCCATCCGGGACCGCGCCGAGAAGGCGGAACGCACCCGTGAGGAGGAGGCCCGCCGCCGCGTCGCCGAGGAACGCCTGCGGATCGCCCGCGACCTGCACGACGTCGTCGCCCACCACATCGCCCTGGTCAACGTGCAGGCGGGCGTCGCCGCGCACGTCATGGACAAGCGCCCCGACCAGGCCAAGGAAGCCCTGGCCCATGTACGCGAGGCCAGCCGCTCGGCGCTCAACGAACTCCGGGCCACCGTCGGCCTGCTCCGGCAGTCCGGCGACCCCGAGGCACCGACCGAGCCCGCCCCCGGCCTGGACCGCCTCGACGAACTCGTCGGCACCTTCCGCAGCGCCGGCCAGCATGTCGAGGTCGCCCGCGCCGACGGCGACACCAAACTCCCCGCGGCCGTCGACCTGGCCGCCTACCGGGTCATCCAGGAAGCCCTCACCAACGTCCAGAAGCACGCCGGCACGGAGGCGAAGGCCGAGGTCAGCGTCGTCCGGGTAGGGCCGAACATCGAGATCACCGTCCTCGACAACGGTGCCGGGGACGACGAGGACCCGGCCGACGGCGGCGGCCACGGACTCCTCGGCATGCGCGAGCGGGTCACCGCCCTGCGCGGCACCCTCACCACCGGTCCCCGCTACGGCGGCGGCTTCCGCGTCCATGCGATCCTGCCGGTCAAGACCCGCGGCCGCGCCGCCGACGACGCCGTATGACCGACTCGCGGAACTCAGGGGCACCCCGCGGAAGTTGTCGTAACGCCAAGGCTCGGCAACCAGCCGCGGCAACCGATCGTGGCACCGAGCCCCCAGCCGCAGAGGACCCCGAATGACCATCCGCGTCCTGCTCGCCGACGACCAGGCACTGCTGCGCAGCGCCTTCCGTGTGCTCGTCGACTCCGAGCCCGACATGGAGGTCGTCGGCGAGGCGTCCGACGGGGCGGAGGCGGTGCGCCTCGCCAGGGAGGAGCGGGCCGACGTCGTGCTGATGGACATCCGGATGCCCGGCACCGACGGCCTCGCCGCCACCCGCATGATCAGCGAGGACCCCTCCCTCGCCCAGGTCCGGGTGGTCATCCTGACGACCTTCGAGGTCGACGACTACGTCGTGCAGTCGCTGCGGGCCGGCGCCTCCGGGTTCCTCGGCAAGGGCAGCGAACCCGAGGAGCTGCTCAGTGCCATCCGGATCGCGGCGGGCGGCGAGGCCCTGCTCTCCCCGGCCGCCACCAAGGGCCTGATCGCCCGCTTCCTCGCCCAGGGCGACGCGGCGGACGACGCCTCCGACCCCGCCCGCGCGGCCCGCCTCGACGCGCTCACCGTCCGCGAGCGCGAGGTCCTCGTCCAGGTCGCCGGCGGCCACTCCAACGACGAGATCGCCGAGCGCCTCGAAGTCAGCCCGCTCACCGTGAAGACGCACGTCAACCGGGCCATGGCCAAGCTGGGCGCGCGGGACCGGGCACAGCTCGTGGTGATCGCGTACGAGTCCGGGCTGGTACGTCCGAGGGTGGAGTGACCGTCACCCGCCGTACTGCGGCCGGAGTATGCGCCGCATAAGGAAATGGACCTGGGAGCTACGAAACACCGGCCCCACAGGGCACAGGGTGTAGGGGCCACTTCTGCCGCTCACAGAATCGAGACCCCCGACCCATGTCCTGGCTGTCGAGATTCAGCCTCGCGCAACGTGCCCTCATAGGCCTGATGTCGATCATCGTGCTCGCCTTCGGGGCGATCGCGATACCCCAGCTCAAGCAGCAGCTGCTGCCCTCCATCGAACTGCCGATGGTGTCCGTGCTCGCCCCCTACCAGGGCGCCTCCCCGGACGTCGTCGAGAAGCAGGTCGTCGAACCCATCGAGAACAGCCTCGAAGCGGTCGACGGCATCGAGGGAGTCACCTCCACGGCCAGTGAGGGCAACGCCGTCATCATGGCGTCCTTCGACTACGGAAGCGGCACCAAGCAGCTCGTCGCCGACGTCCAGCAGGCCGTCAACCGGGCCCGTGCCCAGCTCCCGGACGACGTCGACCCGCAGGTCGTCGCCGGCTCCACGGACGACATGCCCACCGTCGTCCTCGCCGTCACCTCCGACAAGGACCAGCAGGCCCTCGCCGACCAGCTCGACCGGACCGTCGTGCCGGACCTGAAGTCCATCGACGGCGTCGGCCAGGTCACCGTCGACGGCGTCCGCGACCTCCAGGTCACCGTCACGCCGAACGACACCAAGCTCGCGAAGGCGGGCCTCACCTCGCTCTCCCTCGCCCAGGCCCTCCAGGCGGGCGGCGCGACCGTCCCGGCCAGCTCCTTCGACGAGGACGGCGCCAACCGCACCGTCCAGGTCGGCGGCGGCTTCACCTCGGTCGAGCAGATCGAGGAGCTGATGGTCACCGGCGCGGCCGGCAAGAAGCCCGTACGCATCGGTGACGTGGCCATCGTCGAGCAGGAGCAGGCCCCGGCCGACTCCCTCACCCGCACCGACGGCAGGCCCAGCCTCGCCGTCATGGTGACGATGGACCAGGACGGCAGCGCGGTCTCCATCTCCGACGCGGTCGAGGACAAGCTCGCCGACATGCGTAAGGACCTCGGCTCGGACGCGACGGTCACCGTCGTCAGCGACCAGGGCCCCGCGGTCGCGAAGGCCATCGACGGTCTGACCACCGAGGGCGCGCTCGGCCTGCTCTTCGCGGTCCTCGTCATCCTGGTCTTCCTGGCGTCGGTCCGCTCGACCCTGGTCACGGCGGTGTCCATCCCGCTGTCGGTGGTCCTGGCCCTGATCGTGCTCTGGACCCGCGACCTCTCGCTCAACATGCTGACGCTGGGCGCGCTGACCATCGCCATCGGCCGGGTCGTCGACGACTCGATCGTGGTCCTGGAGAACATCAAGCGCCACCTCGGCTACGGCGAGGAGCGCGAGCCGGCGATCCTGAACGCGGTGCGTGAGGTTGCCGGAGCGGTCACCTCCTCCACCCTCACGACGGTCGCCGTCTTCCTGCCGATCGGCCTGGTCGGCGGCATGGTGGGCGAACTGTTCGGCTCCTTCAGTCTGACGGTGACGGCGGCCCTGCTGGCGTCCCTGCTCGTGTCCCTGACGGTCGTCCCGGTCCTGTCGTACTGGTTCCTGCGCGCCCCCAAGGGCACCCCGGCCGACGCCGAGGAAGCCCGCCGGCTCGCGGAGGAGAAGGAGGCGAGGAGCAGGCTCCAGCGCCTCTACGTCCCCGTCCTGCGGTTCGCGACCCGGCGCCGTCTGACCAGCGTGCTCATCGCCGTGGTGATCCTCATCGGCACGTTCGGCATGTCCGGACTACTGAAGACCAACTTCTTCGACCAGGGCGAGCAGGAAGTCCTCACCGTCAAGCAGGAGTTGAAGCCCGGCACCAGCCTGGCGGCCACCGACGAGCAGGCCAAGAAGGTCGAGAAGCTGCTCGCCGGCACCAAGGGCGTCAAGGACTACCAGGTCACCATCGGCTCGTCCGGCTTCATGGCGGCCTTCGGCGGCGGCACCGACACCAACCAGGCCTCGTACCAGGTGATGCTGGACGACTCGGCCTCCCACGAGGATGTGCAGGACCGTATCGAGGCCGGTCTGAAGAAGCTCGACGGCATCGGTACGACGACCATCGCGGCCGGCGACGGCTTCGGCAGCCAGGACCTCAGCGTGGTCGTGAAGGCGGCCGACGCGGACGTCCTGCGCGAGGCGTCGGAGGAGGTCCGCAGGACGGTCGCGGACCTGGACGACGTCACCGACGTGACGAGCGACCTGGCGCAGAGCGTGCCGCGCATCTCGGTGAAGGCCAACGACAAGGCCGCCGTGGCGGGCTTCAACGACCAGACCCTGGGCGCGGCCGTCGCCGAGGCGGTCAAGGGCACCACGGCCGCCAAGGCGATCCTGGACGACACCGAGCGCGATGTCATCATCAGGTCGGCGAAGCCCGCGCAGACCCTGGAGGAGCTGAGGAACCTGAAGCTCGGCCCGGTGAAGCTGGGAGACATCGCCACGGTGACGCTGGCGGACGGCCCGGTCTCGATGACGAGGATCGACGGCCAGCGCGCGGCGACCATCACCGCCAAGCCGACGGGCGACAACACGGGCGCGGTGAGCCAGGACCTCACCTCGAAGCTCGACGCCCTGAAGCTCCCGGCGGGTGCCACGGCCTCGATCGGCGGCGTCACCTCGGACCAGGACAGCGCGTTCAAGAACCTCGGCCTGGCGATGCTCGCGGCGATCGCGATCGTCTTCATGCTGCTGGTGGCGACGTTCCGTTCGCTGGCCCAGCCGCTGATCCTGCTGGTCTCCATCCCGTTCGCCGCGACGGGTGCCATCGGCCTCCTGATCATCACGGACACTCCGATGGGCGTCCCCGCGATGATCGGCATGCTGATGCTCATCGGCATCGTGGTGACGAACGCGATCGTGCTGATCGACCTCATCAACCAGTACCGCAAGCAGGGTTACCCGACGGTGGACGCCGTCATCGAGGGCGGCCGCCACCGGCTCCGCCCGATCCTGATGACGGCCCTGGCGACGATCTTCGCCCTGCTCCCGATGGCCCTCGGGGTCACCGGCGAGGGCGGCTTCATCGCCCAGCCGCTGGCGGTGGTCGTGATCGGCGGCCTGATCACGTCGACGCTGCTGACGCTCCTCCTGGTCCCGACGCTCTACACGATGCTGGAGCTCCGCAAGGAGCGCCGGGCGAAGAAGCGGGCGGCCAAGAAGGCGAAGAAGGCCGAGAAGACGGAGGTGTCGGCCCAGCCGGAGCCCGCGGGCGTGTGACGGCTGTGACGGCCGGGTTCTGGACGACGACGGTCCGGAGCCCGGCCGTCGGCGTTTCGGCGTTCTGTATCTTGTGGCTCGAACTGCTTTACGGAGAAGGGGATCCCGGTCGTGCCACTGCACAAGGACGACCCGAAATCGGTCGGCGGGTACAAGCTGGTCGACCGGCTCGGCTCCGGAGGCATGGGTGTCGTCTACTGGGGCAGATCGCGCTCGGGCCGTGACGTCGCCGTCAAGGTGGTGCACGCCCAGTACGCGGAGGACAAGGTCTTCCGCGCCCGCTTCCGGCAGGAGATCGAGTCCGTCCGCAAGGTCAGCGGCGCCTTCACCGCGCCCGTGGTGGACGCCGACCCGGACGCGATACGGCCCTGGATGGCGACCCAGTACGTCCCCGGCAGCTCCCTCGCCGAACGGATCCGCGACCAGGGAGCCCTCCGGAGCACCGAACTGCGGCGGCTGGCCCTGGGGTTGGTGGAGGCGCTGGAGGACATCCACCGGGCCGGAGTGGTGCACCGGGACCTCAAGCCCGCCAACGTGCTGATGGCCGAGGACGGCCCCCGCGTCATCGACTTCGGCATCTCCCGCGCCGCCGAGAACCACCACACCCTCACCGAGACCGGCCAGATGATCGGCACCCCGCCCTTCATGTCACCGGAGCAGTTCACCGACGCCCGCACGGTCGGACCCGCCTCGGACGTCTTCTCGCTCGCCGCGCTCCTGGTCTTCTCGGCCACCGGACGCGGCCCCTTCGACGCCGACAGTCCGTACCTGACCGCCTTCCGGGTCGTCCACGAGGCGCCAGGACTGGACGGAGTGCCGCAGCCGTTGCGCGCGGTCCTGGAGCGCTGCCTGGTCAAGGAGGCCGCCGACCGGCCCCAACTGGACGTACTGGCCAAGGAGTTCGCCCAGGCCCTGCCCGAGCCCGACCCCATGGACCCGGACACCACGACCCTGCGGCTGGCCGACCTGAGGACCGTGGAGGAGACCTACGCCGGGACCGGCCACGCCCCGCCCGGAAGGGTCACCCGGCCCGGGGGCGCGGGGCGCCGCAGGGGCCGCCGCCCCTTGCTGGCGGTGGTCTGCACGCTGGGCGTCCTGGTGCTGGGGACGGGGTGGTACATGCGGTTCGGGCCGGGCTTCTCGGACGATGAACCGGCGGCGAGCTCCGCCACCCCCGGGGACTCCCGCTGGGCGGCCGTCCCCACCGGCTGGCAGGCCTGGCAGACGACGATGTTCGAGACCGCGCCGGCGGGCGAGATCAACCCGCTGGCGAAGGCCGGCGAGGACACGAGCGACGCCACCTGCCAGATGTACGAGAGCGCGGTCTACTGCGCGGGCAACACCGTCCTCCCGGTCCGCCTGGACGGCCGTACCGGCGCCACCGTCTGGCGCTCCGCCCTCGCGACCTCCGCCGAGGGCGCGGACTCCTCGGGGAACAACTTCGAGCTCCTCGGTGTGCGGGACGGCGCGATGATCCTTCAGCACGACGTCTACGCGGCCGACGGGAGCACCAGGTCGAGCATCGTCGCCCTCGACACCGGGACCGGCGACCAGCTGTGGACCCGTGACCGGGGAGGGCCGAGCGCCGACCAGCTCATGGTCGGGGACTTCGTCATGACCCCCGACGCCAGTGGCCGGCTGGTGACCGCCCGTTCCCCGCGCACCGGCACCGATCACTGGACCGCACAGCTGCCGGCCGGCGACTACTGCACCTTCGAGACGGCGGACTCCCGCCTGTACGCGCACTGCTTCCCGGACGACGAGTCCAAGGACGCCGTACTTCTGGAACTGGACAAGACCGACGGAACAGTGCGCCGACGTCTGAGCACCCCGAACGGGAGCGGCCTGCTCGGCACCGTCGACGGCCGCCTCGCCGTCGCCGTCGCGGTCGACGGCGGCTCCGGCCCGGCCCGCCTCCAGGACAACGCCTTCGACGAGATCCGGCTCCTCGACCCGGCCACCGGCGCCACCACCACGACCAGACTCACGCGGAGCCACACGAGCTCGATCCGCCTGGCCGCCGGCACCGTCTGGATCACCGGGGTCAACGGCCAGGTCACCGCGGTCTCCCCGCTGACCGGCAAACAGCTCTGGCAGACCCGGACCAGCGTCGAGGACTCGGGGCCGCCCACCTACGACCCCACCACCCACACGCTCTACCTGGCCAGCATCAGCGGCCGGGTCGCCGCCCTCGACTCCCGCAAGGGCACGCTGCTCTGGGAGACCGGCGCCCAGGCCGACCAGCTCGCCAGCGGCGACACGGTCAAGTCCAAGGTGTCGCTGGACGGCGGGGCGGTGGTCGTGAACACGCCGAACGGAACGGTCTTCAGCCTGGACCCCGCTCACCCCTCGGGGTGAGCGGGCGCCGCGGGAGTCCTACGGCAGCGCCAGCATCCGCTCCAGCGCCAGCTTCGCGAACGCCTCGGTCTCCTTGTCGACCTCGATGCGGTTGACGAG
The DNA here is from genome assembly GCF_013044505.1 of Streptomyces sp. S3(2020). Lineage (GTDB taxonomy): Bacteria > Actinomycetota > Actinomycetes > Streptomycetales > Streptomycetaceae > Streptomyces. Next base: position 11,085 of record NZ_JABERD010000036.1, read on the forward strand.
GTTGCCCTCGGCGAGGGACTCCAGGGTCCAGACGAGGTGCGGGAGGTCGATGCGGTTCATCGTCGAGCAGAAGCAGACCGTCCTGTCGAGGAAGACGATCTCCTTGCCCTCGGGCGCGAAACGGTTCGCGAGCCGTCGTACGAGATTCAGCTCGGTCCCGATGGCCCACTTGGAACCGGCGGGGGCGGCCTCCAGGGCCTTGATGATGTACTCGGTCGAGCCGACGTAGTCGGCCGCGGCCACGACCTCGTGCCTGCACTCGGGGTGCACCAGCACGTTGACGCCCGGGATCCGCTCCCGCACGTCCCGCACCGACTCCAGGCTGAAGCGGCCGTGCACCGAGCAGTGCCCGCGCCACAGGATCATCTTCGCGTCGCGCAGCTGCTCGGCGGTCAGCCCGCCGTTCGGCTTGTGCGGGTTGTAGAGGACGCAGTCCTCCAGCGTCATCCCCATGTCGCGGACCGCGGTGTTGCGCCCCAGGTGCTGGTCGGGCAGGAACAGCACCTTCTCACCCTGCTCGAAGGCCCACTCCAGCGCCCGCTGGGCATTGGAGGAGGTGCAGATCGTGCCGCCGTGCTTGCCCGTGAACGCCTTGATGTCCGCGGAGGAGTTCATGTACGAGACGGGCACGACCTGCTCGGCTATCCCGGCCTCGGTCAGCACGTCCCAGCACTCGGCGACCTGCTCGGCGGTGGCCATGTCGGCCATCGAGCATCCGGCGGCCAGGTCCGGCAGCACGACCTTCTGGTCGTCGCCGGTCAGGATGTCCGCGGACTCGGCCATGAAGTGCACACCGCAGAACACGATGTACTCGGCCTCCGGGCGCGCGGCCGCGTCCCGGGCCAGCTTGAAGGAGTCACCCGTGACATCGGCGAACTGGATGACCTCGTCGCGCTGGTAGTGGTGGCCGAGCACGAAGACCTTGTCCCCGAGCTTCTCCTTGGCCGCGCGGGCCCGCTCCACCAGGTCCGGGTCGGACGGCGAGGGCAGGTCACCGGGGCACTCCACACCCCGCTCGCTCTTCGGGTCGGCCTCACGGCCGAGGAGCAGCAGGGCGAGAGGGCTCGGCTGTACGTCGAGCTCCGTGGTCTGGGCGGTGGTCACGACACGCACCCTTTCTACTTTTCGTCGATCTGACGTTATCTATCATAACCCGGTTCACGTCACTTTGACGATGGTCATAACGTCGATGTGACATGAATCCCGGTGCCGTACCGGCGGGTGATCTTCGGGCCGCTGTTCGCTTCGTCGCGGGTGTGCGAGCATGAAAGGACAGGCGAAAAGACAAGTCGCTCGGCCCGGAATGAATCCGCGGCCCTGACGGTTGCAACCGTCGGCAAGCAGTCTCCGTACAACCCGGGAGAGATGTAGATGTCCGTATCGGACGAGAAGACCACTGTCAGCGACGGCATCCTCCTGTCCGACGCCGCCGCGGCGAAGGTCAAGGCCCTGCTCGACCAGGAAGGCCGTGACGACCTGGCCCTGCGCGTGGCCGTTCAGCCCGGTGGCTGCTCCGGCCTGCGCTACCAGCTCTTCTTCGACGAGCGCTCCCTCGACGGCGATGTCGTCAAGGACTTCGGCGGCGTCAAGGTCGTCACCGACCGTATGAGCGCCCCCTACCTGGGCGGCGCCTCGATCGACTTCGTCGACACGATCGAGAAGCAGGGCTTCACGATCGACAACCCGAACGCGACGGGCTCCTGCGCCTGCGGCGACTCGTTCAGCTAAATCCCGTAGGACACAGTCCGTTCGCAGGACACAGTCCCTACGTCCGTGAAGGCGGCGGCCCCCTCCGACAGGGCCGCCGCCTTCACGCGTTCCAGGGCGGTCAGCGCGCCCCGGACGTCTCCGGCAGCCGTGCCCCCGCCTTCTCCAGCGGGATCCCGGTGCCGTCCGTGCCCACGACCTTCCGGTCGCCCAGCGGTGCGTCCAGCCGCACGGTCTCGTGGTAGATCTTCGCGATCATGATGCAGATCTTGTCCGGCCAGGGCGTCTCGGTGACCTGGACGGTGACCGTGTCGAGACCCTCGACGACGGACGCCTTGTAGTCGGCGCAGACCCCACCGGTGTAGGTGACCGACAACTCGTCACCCTCGGCGGTGTAGCCCTCCACCGTCACGTCCCGCTCGGCCGGCGCCGCGGTCGGCTGGTCGGGGTCGGGACCCGTCGGCCGCGGGCTCGGCTGCCCCGTCGGCTCGTCGGTCGGCTCCGCGGACGGCGTGGCCGAGGCCAGGAACTTCGGGTCGATCGCGGGATACGTCACGGTGAAACCGTCCTGCCCGCCCGACGCCCGCACCTCGAACAGCCACGACGGCACCAGCGCCTGCCGGGCGTCCACGGAGTGCGAGGCCAGCCCGAACACTGCCTTCTCGACCGTGATCGTCTCCTGCTCCGGCGTGGTGGTCGTCCCCTCCGAGCCGCAGGGCGCCTCCAGGCGGTCCTTCAGCGGTACGGGGGTGGCGCAGCCGCCGATGCCCATGCGGTGGTCGGTCGCCGGTGCCGCGTTCAGCAGGTCCAGCGCCTCCCCGGCACTCACGACGGGGTAGGTGTCGCTCTTCGCCGGCGTCTTCAACTGGCCGTTGCCGCCGACCACTTCGCCCTGCGCGTTGACGGTGACCCCGGTCGTCCAGCCGTGCGTCGGCAGCCCGCCGACCACCGGATCGGCGTTCACCACCCGCTGGGCGCCCATGACCTGGCTCGCGTCGACCTTCGCGTCGTCCTGCCCCACGGCCTTGAGAACGGGCGCCGCCGCCTTCTTCGCGGCCTCCTCGCTCACCGGGTCGCCGGCCGGTGCGGCGGGGTCGCTCGCACACACGGTCTCGCTCTCGCAGGCGTCGGTGCCCGGCGCGTACCGGTGGAACGTCCACGCCCCCGGCGCCTGCTGGTTCACCTGGAGACTCGGCCCGGCCGCCTCCTGCCCGCCGACCTTCCAGGCCTTGCCCTCCAGGACCGGCGTCCCGTCCACCCCGAGCGCCTTCGCCAGCCGGGCCACGTCGTCCTTGGTGACCTCGCCGCTCGCCCGGTACACGGGGGCCTCACCGGGGCCGTCCGGCAGCGTGCCGGTGGCCTGGTAGGTGACGCCGTACGGGTTGGGCTCACCCGGCGCGATGCCGCTCGTGCCGCCCTCGCCCCCGGTGTACCCGTCGAGCCGGAGCAGCGGGGGAGTGTCGTCGCCGTTCGCCCCGGATGTCGTACCGCCATCGCCCGAGCCGCCGGAGGCCGAGGTGGCGAGATACGCCCCGCCGCCCCCGACGAGCAGCACGGCGGCCGCGACGGAGGCGACGAGCACGGGGGAGCGGCGCCGGGAGGAGCGCGGGACCTCGGGCTCACCGTCCCGGGGCACCTCGTGCTGCTCGTTGGAGAGCTCGGACGCGCCGGAGACCTCGGACGCGTGAGAGACCTCGGACGCGTCGGAAGCCTCGGAGGCGTCAGCAGCTTCGGCGGGTTCGGTGGGCTCGGAAGGCTCATCGGCCTCGGAAGCCGCAGTGGCTTCGACGGCCTCGGGAGTCTCGGTGTCCTCAGCACCCTCGGCCGCCTCCGGGGCCCCCTCCGTCGCCGTACCGCCCTCGTCGTCGGCGAGTTCGGTGGCCCCGGCACCCTCATCGGCGCTCGTGGCCTTGCCGACCTCGGCGTCGTCGTCGTTCTCGGGTCGCTCGGTGTTCACCGCATCGCTCCTTCGGCCGCGCGTCTGTCCCTATGACCCTGACCCGACCCTGTCAAAACGGTCGGCTGGAGGGTCGTATCCCACATCCCCTTTACGGGGGACAGCGATGGGACGCGGCGGGGGAGCGCATGGTTCCCCGAAAGGCGCTGTTTCAGTCGCCGTAGTCCGACATCGCGTCCAGCAGCCGGGCGGACTTCGTCGGAACGGTCACCCCGTGGATGAGTGAGGGGGAGACGGGAAGGGCAGTGACCCGGTCGGGAGCCACCCAGTGCGGGGCCATCCGGGCACAGTCGCCGAGCAGCGCCGCGAGATCGCCGTCCGGGTCGGCCGGAACGGGGGCGTGGACCTTGAGGTTCGTCATGACGGCACCGTATGCAGGTCGGAGCCCGCGAAGAAAGATCTACTATCGGGTAGTTTTGGCTGCTTCAGAGGCTCGTGCCGACCGGGTAGCGTGAACTGTCAATAAACCCTCCCCTCAGGAGAGTCCTCGCCGTGCGCATCGCAGTCACCGGCTCCATCGCCACCGACCACCTCATGACCTTCCCCGGCCGCTTCGCCGACCAGCTCGTCGCGGACCAGTTGCACACGGTCTCGCTCTCCTTCCTGGTCGACAACCTGGACGTACGCCGGGGCGGCGTCGGCGCGAACATCGCCTTCGGTATGGGCCAGCTCGGCACCGCGCCGATCCTGGTCGGCGCCGCGGGTTTCGACTTCGACGAGTACCGGGCCTGGCTGGACCGCCATGGCGTCGACACCGCGTCCGTCCGTATCTCCGAGACGCTGCACACCGCGCGCTTCGTCTGCACCACCGACGCCGACCACAACCAGATCGGCTCCTTCTACACCGGTGCGATGAGCGAGGCCCGCCTCATCGAGCTGAAGACCGTCGCCGACCGCGTCGACGGCCTCGACCTGGTCCTCATCGGCGCCGACGACCCCGAGGCGATGCTCCGGCACACGGAGGAGTGCCGCTCGCGCGGCATTCCGTTCGCCGCGGACTTCTCCCAGCAGATCGCCCGTATGAACGGCGACGAGATCCGGGTCCTGCTGGAGGGCGCGACGTACCTGTTCTCCAACGAGTACGAGAAGGGCCTCATCGAGTCGAAGACCGGCTGGACGGACGAGGAGATCCTCGCCAAGGTCGGCCACCGGGTCACGACGCTGGGCTCGCACGGTGTCCGTATCGAGCGGGTCGGCCAGGACCCGATCGAGGTCGGCTGCGCGGAGGAGGAGCGCAAGGCCGACCCCACGGGCGTGGGCGACGCGTTCCGCGCGGGGTTCCTGTCGGGTCTTGTCTGGGGCGTCTCCCTGGAGCGCGCGGCGCAGGTCGGGTGCATGCTGGCGACGCTGGTCATCGAGACGGTGGGTACGCAGGAGTACCAGTTGAAGCGGGCCCACTTCATGGATCGCTTCACCAAGGCGTACGGGCACGAGGCCGCGGGTGAGGTCAAGGGGTATCTGGGCTAGTCCGCCGTAGAAGACGGACAGATCAGCTCGACCGGCGGACCAGGAAAGCCGTTCCCTGTTCCGCCGGTTCCTCTCCTACGTACTCCTGCTCCCGCATCTCGCACCATGCCGGGATGTCCAGCTTCGCCGCCTCGTCGTCCGACAGGACCCGGATCAGGCCGCCCACCGGCACATCGCCGATGACCTTCGCCAGCTCGATGACGGGGATCGGGCAGCGCTTGCCGAGGGAGTCCACGACCAGGACGTCATCGCGTACGGCGGTCTCCATGACCGGCGCGCCCAGCGTCTCCCGTACCCCCGACACCGCCCCCGGCAGCACGGCGAGGAACCTCTCCACGTCCTCCGCGGCCGCCCCCCGCGGCAACGAGACCCGCACATTCCCCTCACTCAGCACCCCCATCGCCTTCAGCACATGGCTGGGCGTCAGCGTGCTGCTGGTGCAGGACGAGCCGGACGAAACGGAGAAACCCTCGCGGTCCAGCTCGTGCAGCAGTGTCTCCCCGTCGACATAGAGACAGGAGAAGGTGACGATCCCGGGCAGCCGCCGCTCCGGATCCCCCACCACCTCCACATCCGGCACCAGCCGCGGCACCCGCGTCCGGATCCGCTCCGTCAGCTCCCGCAGCCGCGGAGCCTCTTGGGCCGCCTCGGCCCGCACGGCCCGCAGCGAGGCCGCCGCCGCGACGATCGCCGGGAGGTTCTCGAAGCCGTACCCCCTTTCGTCCGTGGGTCCTTGAGCGGCGAACCGCACCCCCTTGCGGACGACGAGCAGCCCGACGCCCGCCGGGCCGCCCCATTTGTGCGCACTCCCGGTGAGCAGCGACCACTCACCCTCGACCGGCCCCCAGGCCAGCGATTGCGCCGCGTCCACCAGCAGCGGCACGTCGGCGGCCCGGCAGACCTCGGCGACCTCCGCGACCGGCTGCACGGTCCCCACCTCATGGTTGGCGGACTGGAGACAGGCCAGCGCGGTGTCCGGCCGAAGCGCGGAGGCGTACGCGGCGGGGTCCACCCGCCCCGTGCGGCCGACACTCACCCGAGTGACCGAACCGCCCTCCTTCTCCTGTGCTTCGGCCGAATGGAGCACGGAGGAATGTTCAACCGCTGACACGATCAGGTGACGTCCGACGCGCCGCCGCCCGCCCAACGCCCCAGCTGCACCGGCATGCACGGCAGCGGTCCCGGACGGCGTGAACCCGAGCTCGTCCGGCCGACACCCCACGGCTTCGGCAGCGGCTTCCCGCGCGGCATCGAGCAACATCCGAGCCCGCCGCCCTTCCCGGTACAGCCGTGCGGGGTCAGCCCACCCCTCGTCCAGCGAGGCCAACAGCGCCTGACGAGCGACGGGATGGAGGGGAACACTGGAAGCAGCGTCGAAATAGGACACACGGCAACGCTAACCCCCTAGGGGCGCGGGGAACTGCGCGACCAGCCCCAACGCACCCGCAGCCGCCAATCCAGCGAACCCCCGACTCGGTAGGCCCCCCTCCCCGCGAACCCTCGGAGAGCGTCGGCTAGGGTTTGGTCCGCATAAACATCCAAACCCCTGCCCGACGCAGGGCGGCGACCGACCACCGAGTAAGGCAGGCCGCAGCCAATACGCGCGGGCGAGACTCTCGGGAAGGCGCTACGTGAGTCCCAACGGCTCCGACCGCTCGCCGCGGCGCCCGATGCGGCGGAAGCTGCTGCAGGCAATGACCGCGGGCCTGGTCCTGGCGACCGCGACCGGTTGCACATACAAGGACTTCCCCCGCCTTGGTATGCCCACCCCCACCACCGAAGAGGCTCCGCGGATCCTCTCCCTGTGGCAGGGCTCGTGGGCGGCCGCGCTCGCCACCGGCGTGCTGGTCTGGGGCCTGATCCTGTGGAGCGCCATGTTCCACCGGCGCAGCCGCACCAAGGTCGAGGTTCCTCCGCAGACCCGGTACAACATGCCCATCGAGGCGCTGTACACGGTGGTCCCCCTCATCATCGTCTCGGTGCTCTTCTACTTCACGGCTCGTGACGAGTCGAAGCTCCTGAGCCTCGACAAGAAGCCCGATGTCACCGTCAACGTCGTCGGCTTCCAGTGGAGCTGGGGCTTCAACTACGTCGAGGACGTCGACGGTTCCACCGGTGACGCGAAGACCGACAAGAACCTGGACGCGATTCCGCAGCGCTTCAAGGACCAGTTCCCGGCGAACGCCGGCGGTGTCTACGACGTCGGTACGCCCGGCACGCGGAACCCGCAGACCAACAACCCGGGTCCGACCCTCTGGCTCCCCAAGGGCAAGACGGTCCGCTTCATCCTCACCTCGCGTGACGTCATCCACTCCTTCTGGGTGGTGCCGTTCCTGATGAAGCAGGACGTCATCCCGGGGCACACCAACTCCTTCCAGGTGACCCCCAACAAGGAGGGCACCTTCCTGGGCAAGTGTGCCGAGCTCTGCGGCGTCGACCACTCCCGAATGCTGTTCAACGTGAAGGTCGTCTCTCCCGAGCGCTACGAGCAGCACCTCAAGGAACTCGCCGAGAAGGGGCAGACCGGTTACGTTCCCGCGGGCATCGAGCAGACCGCCCACGAGAAGAACCGGGAGACGAACAACCTGTGAGCATCCTCAACGAACCCCAGGGTGCCGCGGCAGAGTCCCACTACGCGGACGAACTGCCGGTCCGGCGCAAGCAGCCCGGTAACGTCGTGATCAAGTGGCTCACCACCACTGACCACAAGACGATCGGCACGCTGTATCTGGTCACGTCGTTCGCGTTCTTCTGCATCGGTGGTCTGCTGGCGCTGTTCATGCGCGCCGAGCTGGCCCGGCCCGGTCTGCAGATCATGTCGAACGAGCAGTTCAACCAGGCGTTCACGATGCACGGCACGATCATGCTGCTGATGTTCGCGACGCCGCTGTTCGCCGGCTTCGCGAACTGGATCATGCCGCTCCAGATCGGCGCCCCCGACGTGGCGTTCCCGCGGCTGAACATGTTCGCCTACTGGCTGTACCTGTTCGGCTCGCTCATCGCGGTCGGTGGCTTCCTCACCCCGCAGGGCGCGGCCGACTTCGGCTGGTTCGCCTACAGCCCGCTGTCCGACGCGGTCCGCTCCCCGGGCATCGGCGCCGACCTGTGGATCATGGGCCTGGCCTTCTCCGGCTTCGGCACCATCCTCGGCTCGGTCAACTTCATCACCACCATCATCTGCATGCGCGCGCCCGGCATGACCATGTTCCGCATGCCGATCTTCGTGTGGAACGTGCTGCTGACCGCGGTGCTGGTCCTGCTGGCCTTCCCGGTCCTCGCGGCCGCGCTGTTCGCCCTGGAGGCGGACCGCAAGTTCGGCGCCCATGTCTTCGACTCCGCCAACGGCGGGGCCTTGCTATGGCAACACCTCTTCTGGTTCTTCGGCCATCCAGAGGTGTACATCATCGCCCTACCGTTCTTCGGCATCATCTCCGAAGTGATCCCGGTCTTCTCCCGTAAGCCGATGTTCGGCTACATGGGCCTGGTGGCCGCGACCATCTCCATCGCCGGTCTGTCCGTGACGGTGTGGGCGCACCACATGTACGTCACCGGCGGAGTGCTCCTGCCGTTCTTCTCCTTCATGACGTTCCTCATCGCCGTACCGACCGGCGTGAAGTTCTTCAACTGGATCGGAACGATGTGGAAGGGCTCGTTGTCCTTCGAGACACCGATGCTCTGGGCCACCGGCTTCCTGATCACCTTCACCTTCGGTGGTCTGACCGGTGTCATCCTGGCCTCGCCGCCGATGGACTTCCACGTCTCGGACTCCTACTTCGTGGTGGCGCACTTCCACTACGTGGTGTTCGGCACCGTGGTGTTCGCGATGTTCTCCGGCTTCCACTTCTGGTGGCCGAAGATGACCGGCAAGATGCTCGACGAGCGCCTCGGCAAGATCACCTTCTGGACGCTGTTCATCGGCTTCCACGGCACCTTCCTGGTCCAGCACTGGCTGGGTGCCGAGGGCATGCCCCGTCGTTACGCGGACTACCTCGCGGCCGACGGCTTCACCGCCCTGAACACGATCTCGACGATCAGCTCGTTCGTCCTCGGCGCGTCGATCCTGCCCTTCTTCTACAACGTGTGGAAGACGGCCAAGTACGGCAAGAAGGTCGAGGTCGACGACCCGTGGGGCTACGGCCGCTCGCTGGAGTGGGCGACGTCCTGCCCGCCCCCGCGGCACAACTTCCTCACCCTGCCGCGGATTCGCAGCGAATCCCCGGCGTTCGACCTGCATCACCCGGAGATCGCGGCTCTCGACCAGCTCGAGAACGCGCCTCACGGTGAGAAGGCCCTGGCTGGTGGCAAGGAGGCCGGCAAGTGAAGGTCCAAGGCTGGATGTTCATGTGGCTGAGCGTCTTCGTGCTCGCCATGGCGGTCGTCTACGGCGTGTGGTCGAAGGAGCCCGCCGGTACCACGGCGCTCTTCCTGGCCTTCGGCCTGTGCATCATGATCGGCTTCTACCTGGGCTTCACGGCCAAGCGGGTCGACGTCGGCGCACAGGACAACAAGGAAGCGGACGTCGCGGACGACGCCGGCGAGATCGGGTTCTTCAGCCCGCACAGCTGGCAGCCGCTGTCCCTCGCCATCGGCGGCGCCCTGGCGTTCCTGTCGATCGCGATCGGCTGGTGGCTGATGTACTTCTCGGCGCCGCTGATCCTGATCGGCCTGTGGGGCTGGGTCTTCGAGTACTACCGCGGTGAGAACCGCACCCAGTAGCACGAGCTGAGCGCGAAGAAGCCCGGACACTCCGTACGGAGTGTCCGGGCTTCCCGCTTTTGCAGCAGTGCCGTTCCCTCGTACGAGTCACCCACCGCGCCGCCGCCGACGAAGCTTCCTAGCGTGAAGTCATGAGCCAGACTCCGCGTACGCGCACCGTCATCTCCTGCACCCTGCTGGTGGTCGCCCTGACCGCGAGCGCCACCGCCTGTGGCGGCGACGGCAATCCGCTGTCGGCGGCGCCGTACGACGCGGCGGACCAGATCTCCTTCAACGGCCCCTCGGGCGACGGCAAGAAGGCCGACCCGGACAAGCCCCTCGAGGTCACCGCCGAGGACGACGACGGGCGCATCACGGACGTCACGGCCCTGGACGCGACAGGTCGCTATGTGGTGGGCGAACTCTCCGCCGACGGCACCCGCTGGCACAGCACCAGCCCGCTGGCCGCCAGCGCCCACTACACGGTGCGGGTGAGCACCGAGGACGAGGACGGGGCGCCCGGCCGCAAGGTCCTCGCCTTCGACACCGGCAAGCCCCTCACCAAGAAGCGCCTGAAGGTCACCTTCGGTCCCCGGGCGGGCAAGTACGGCGTCGGCCAGCCCATCACGGCCGAACTCAGCAAGCCCGTCAAGGACAAGGCACAACGAGCCATAGTCGAGCGCGCCCTCAAGGTCGACTCGATGCCGGCCGTGGAAGGCGCCTGGCACTGGGTGGACGACAAGGAACTCCACTACCGCCCCAAGGAGTACTGGCCCAGCAAGGCCACCATCCAGGTTCGAAGCAACCTGGACGGCGTCAAGATCAGCGACCGGCTGTGGGGCGGCAAGGTCAAGCCCCTCAAGCTGACCACGGGCGACCGGGTCATCGCCGTCACGGACGCGTCCTCGCACTCCATGACGGTCTACAGGAACGGCAAGGCGATCAACGAGATCCCGGTCACCACCGGGAAGCCCGGCTTCGAGACCCGCAATGGCGTCAAGGTCGTCCTCGGCAAGGAGTACTTCGTACGGATGCGCGGCACCAGCATCGGTATCTCCGAGGGCTCCTCGGAGTCGTACGACCTGCCCGTCTACTACGCCACCCGCGTCACCTGGAGCGGCGAGTACGTGCACGCCGCCCCCTGGTCGGTGGGGTCACAGGGCTACGCCAACGTCAGCCACGGCTGCACGGGCATGAGCACCGGCAACGCCGAGTGGTTCTTCGACAACGTCCGTGAGGGTGACGTCGTCAAGGTCGTGAACTCCTACGGCGACACCATGGAGGCCTTCGGCAACGGCTTCGGGGACTGGAACCTCGGCTGGAAGAAGTGGCGCAAGGGCAGCGCCCTGGTGGGCGGAAGCCCCGAGGGCCCCCGCCCGGAGGAGAAGGCGAGACTGCGTCCCGAATCGGTCTGAGCGGCCCTCTCAGGCGCTCAGGGCCCTCTTCTGACGCAGCAGGGACGCCAGCGCCGACGCGAACTCCACCGGGTCCACGGGATGCGTCACCGCGGCCTCGGCACGGCTCCAGGTGGCCAGCCAGGCGTCCTGGGGCCGCCCGATCAGCAGCAGCATCGGCGGGCAGTTGAAGATCTCGTCCTTGGCCTGCCGGCACAGCCCCATGCCGCCCATGGGCACGGCCTCGCCGTCCAGGACACAGACGTCGATCCCGCCCCGGTCCAGCTCCTTGATGACGGCGTCAGGCGTCGCGCACTCGACGAACTCGACCAGGGGGACGTCGGGAGCGGGCCTGCGTCCGGTGGCGAGCCGCACCTGCTCGCGGGTGTTGGAGTCGTCGCTGTAGACCAGCACCGTGGCGGTCGCCTGCATGGTTCCTCCGTGACATCAGTGTCGTACGGCCATGAACGGGCAGAGCCCGATGCGGCGGATGCTACTCCCTTGAACACCCCGTCAACACCCGCTTGAACACGCCTGCGATGGGCCATACGGGCAGTACACACGCTGCGGACACCCCGAACGGCACCCCCGGGAGTGAGGGCGGGATAAGCGACCGACATAATGTCGGTCGTGGCGACAGCAACGACAGTAGAAACCGGGCACGCGCACCCGTCGGTCAACCGGCCGAACCTCACCAGCGTCGGAACCATCATCTGGCTGAGTTCCGAGCTGATGTTCTTCGCGGCCCTCTTCGCGATGTACTTCACCCTCCGATCGGTGACCGGTCCCGAGTTCTGGAAGGAGAAGGCAGACTTCCTGAACCTCCCGTTCTCGGCGACGAACACCACGATCCTGGTGCTCTCCTCCCTCACCTGCCAGCTCGGCGTGTTCGCCGCCGAGCGCGGTGACGTGAAGAAGCTCCGGATGTGGTTCATCGTCACGTTCGTGATGGGTGCGATCTTCATCGGCGGCCAGGTGTACGAGTACACCGAGCTGGTCAAGCACGAGGGGCTCTCGCTCTCCTCGGACCCCTACGGCTCGGTCTTCTACCTGACCACCGGTTTCCACGGTCTGCACGTGACGGGTGGCCTCATCGCCTTCCTGTTCGTCCTCGGCCGCACCTACGCGGCCAAGAGGTTCACGCACGAGCAGGCGACCGCCGCCATCGTCGTGTCCTACTACTGGCACTTCGTCGATGTCGTCTGGATCGGCCTTTTCGCCACGATCTACCTGATCAAGTAGCCGGGCCCGCTCCCGCACATTCCAGAAGCATCGACGCAGAAGATCCTGACACCGGGGTAATCCGTGAAAAAGCTCTCCGCACGACGACGCCATCCGCTGGCGGCGCTCGTCGTCCTACTCCTCGCGCTGGCGTGCACGGGGGGGCTGTACGCCGCGTTCGCGCCCGCGGAAAAGGCGCAGGCTGACGAAACAGCCCAGTCCCTCACCATCGAGGAGGGCAAGAAGCTCTACGCCGTCGGCTGCGCAAGCTGCCACGGCACCGGTGGTCAGGGCACCACCGACGGCCCGAGCCTCGTGGGTGTGGGCGCCGCGGCCGTCGACTTCCAGGTCGGCACCGGCCGTATGCCGGCCCAGCAGCCGGGCGCACAGGTCCCGAAGAAGAAGGTCATCTACACGCAGGCCGAGATCGACCAGCTCGCCGCGTACATCTCCTCGCTGGGTGCCGGTCCGGCCATCCCGACGAAGAACGAGTACAGCCCGGACGGAGCGGACATCGCCAAGGGTGGCGAGCTGTTCCGCACCAACTGCGCGCAGTGCCACAACTTCACCGGCAAGGGTGGCGCCCTGACGCACGGCAAGTTCGCGCCGACCCTTGAGGGCGTCGACCCGAAGCACATCTACGAGGCCATGCAGACCGGCCCGCAGAACATGCCGTCGTTCCCCGACACCACCCTGTCGGAGCAGAACAAGAAGGACATCATCGCGTACCTCGACGCGGTCAATGGGGAAGACACCGAGAGCCCCGGCGGCCTCGAACTGGGCGGACTCGGTCCGGTCAGTGAGGGTCTGTTCGCGTGGGTGTTCGGACTCGGTGCGCTCATCGCGGTTGCCGTCTGGCTCGCCGCTCGGACCGCAAAGGCCAAGAAGTCATGAGTAGCCAAGACATTCCGGAAGAGAACGAGAACCTGCCCGCAGAGCGGGACGCACATGGTGCGGTAAGCGTCGCGGACGACAAGAACCCGTTCGCCGACCCCGGCCTGCCGCCCCATGAGCACCGCGTCCAGGACATCGACGAGGCGGCCGCCCGGCGGTCCGAGCGTGTGGTGGCGTTCCTGTTCACGCTGTCGATGCTGGCCACGGTCGCCTTCATCGCCTCGTACGTGGCGGTGCCGCACGACAAGTCGATCTTCGTCTTCCCGATCGGTCACATCAACGCGCTGAACTTCGCGCTCGGTCTGACCCTCGGTGTGGCGCTCTTCTCGATCGGCGCGGGCGCGGTCCACTGGGCCCGCACGCTGATGTCCGACGAGGAAGTGGTCGACGAGCGGCACCCGATCTCGGCCTCCCCCGAGGTCCGCGAGAAGGTCTTCGAGGACTTCAAGACGGGCACCAAGGAGTCCGCGATCGGCCGTCGCAAGCTGATCCGCAACACGATGCTCGGTGCGCTCACCCTGGTGCCGCTGTCCGGAGTCGTGCTGCTGCGCGACCTCGGCCCGCTGCCCGGGACCAAGCTCCGCCACACCATGTGGAAGAAGGGGCTGCTGCTCGTCAACATGAACACGAACGAGCCGCTGCGCCCCTCGGACGTCGTCGTCGGTTCGCTCACCTTCGCCAAGCCCGAGGGCCTGGAGGAGGACGACCACGAGTTCCAGACGGAGATCGCCAAGGCGGCCCTGATGATCGTCCGGCTCCAGCCCGACGACATCAAGGACAAGCGCGAGCTCGAGTGGTCGCACGAGGGCATCGTCGCGTACTCGAAGATCTGCACCCACGTCGGTTGCCCGATCTCCCTGTACGAGCAGCAGACGCACCACGTGCTCTGCCCCTGCCACCAGTCCACCTTCGACCTCTCCGACGGTGCCCGAGTGATCTTCGGCCCTGCCGGTCACGCCCTGCCGCAGCTGCGCATCGCCGTGAACGACGAGGGCTATCTCGAGGCGCAGGGCGACTTCGAAGAGCCTGTCGGTCCTGCCTTCTGGGAGCGCGGATGAGCACCAACGAGAACAACGAGTCCGCCCGCGACCGCGGGAAGGCACCGGCCGGCGAGAAGATCGCCGACTGGGCCGACGGCCGGCTGGGGATCTACTCCCTGGCCAAGGCCAACATGCGCAAGATCTTCCCCGACCACTGGTCGTTCATGCTGGGCGAGATCTGCATGTACAGCTTCATCATCATCATCCTCACGGGTGTGTATCTGACGCTGTTCTTCCACCCGTCGATGAACGAGGTGGAGTACCACGGCAGCTACGTCCCGCTGCAGGGACAGCTGATGTCCGAGGCGTTCAACTCGACCATGCACATCTCCTTCGATGTGCGCGGTGGTCTGCTGATCCGGCAGATCCACCACTGGGCGGCGCTGATCTTCCTCGCGGCCATGTTCGTGCACATGATGCGGGTGTTCTTCACGGGCGCGTTCCGCAAGCCGCGTGAGGTCAACTGGCTGTTCGGCTTCCTGCTGTTCGTCCTGGGCATGTTCACCGGCTTCACCGGCTACTCGCTCCCGGACGACCTGCTCTCCGGTACCGGTGTGCGCTTCATGGAGGGCGCGGTCCTGTCCGTGCCGATCGTCGGCACGTACCTGTCGTTCTTCCTCTTCGGCGGCGAGTTCCCGGGCGGCGACTTCGTGGCCCGTTTCTACTCGGTCCACATCCTGCTGCTGCCGGGCATCATGCTCGGCCTGATGGTGGCGCACCTGATCCTGGTGTTCGTCCACAAGCACACGCAGTACGCGGGCCCGGGCAAGACCAACAAGAACGTGGTCGGCATGCCGCTGTTCCCGGTCTACACGGCCAAGGCCGGAGGCTTCTTCTTCCTGGTCTTCGGTGTCATCGCGGTCATCTCGGCCATCGCCTCGATCAACCCGATCTGGTCCATGGGCCCCTACCGTCCGGACCAGGTGTCCACGGGCGCCCAGCCCGACTGGTACATGGGCTTCTCCGAGGGCCTGATCCGTGTCATGCCGGGCTGGGAGATCAACTTCTGGGGTCACACGCTCGTCCTGGGTGTGTTCATCCCGCTGGTGATCTTCCCGCTGGTCCTGGTCGCGATCGCGGTCTACCCGTTCATCGAGTCCTGGGTCACCGGCGACAAGCGCGAGCACCACATCCTGGACCGCCCGCGCAACGCTCCGACGCGCACGGCGTTCGGTGTCGCCTGGCTCACGGTGTACTTCGTGCTGCTGATCGGTGGCGGCAACGACCTGTGGGCCACGCACTTCCACCTGTCGATCAACTCGATCACCTGGTTCGTCCGGATCGCGTTCTTCGTCGCGCCGGTGCTCGCGTTCATCGCCACCAAGCGGATCTGCCTCGGCCTCCAGCGCCGCGACAAGGACAAGGTGCTGCACGGCCGCGAGTCGGGCATCATCAAGCGCCTGCCGCACGGTGAGTTCATCGAGGTGCACGAGCCGCTCAGCCAGGACGCGCTGCACACGCTCACCGCGCACGAGCAGTACGTGCCGGCCGAGATCGGCGCGACGGTCGACGAGAACGGCGTCGAGCGCAAGGTGAAGGGCTCCGAGAAGCTGCGGGTCAAGCTGAGCAAGGCCTACTTCGGCGAGGAGTCCCAGATCCCCAAGCCGACCGCGGAGGAGTACAAGGAGATCACGAGCGGCCACGGCCACCACTGATCGCTGCGCTCGCCACGCGCACCGAAGGGCCCCGTCCGAACACCGGACGGGGCCCTTTGCCGTGCCCCGCGGCTGGATAGGGTGGGGGCACACTCTTCTACGACATCCTGGAGCGGCTTTATGAGCGCTGTGACCCCCGCTGGAGGCGACATCGCGGCGGGCCGTTCCTGGCCCGAGGTACTGAGCGCCCTGCTCGGTGGGCAGGACCTGAGCTCCGCCGACACGGCGTGGGCCATGGACCGCTTCATGAGCGGCGAGGCGACGGACGCCCAGATCGCGGGCTTCATGGTGGCGCTGCGGGCCAAGGGGGAGACGGTCGAGGAGATCACCGGTCTCGTCGAGGCGATGTACAAGCACGCGCAGCCGCTGGACATCCCCGGGCCGGCCGTCGACATCGTCGGTACCGGCGGCGACCGGGCGAAGACGGTCAACATCTCGACGATGTCCGCCATCGTGATCGCGGGCACCGGGGCGAAGGTCGTCAAGCACGGCAACCGGGCCTCCTCCTCGGCGAGCGGTTCCTCCGACGTGCTGGAGAAGCTCGGCATCAATCTGGACCTGTCGCCCGCGCGGGTGGCCCAGGTGGTGGACGAGGCCGGCATCACCTTCTGTTTCGCGGCCAAGTTCCACCCGTCGATGCGCTTCGTCGGTGGGGTCCGCCGGGACCTCGGGATCCCGACCTCGTTCAACCTGCTCGGCCCGCTGACCAACCCCGCCCGGGTCACCTCCTCGGCGATCGGCTGCTTCGACACCCGGATGGCGGGGCTCATCGCCGGAGTGCTGGCCGAGCGCGGCTCCTCCGCGCTGGTCTTCCGCGGTGACGACGGTCTCGACGAGCTGACGACCACGGCCACCTCACGGGTGTGGACGGTCCGCGACGGCAAGGTGCGCGAGGAGGCCTTCGACCCGCGGGACGTCGGTCTCGAACTGGTGCCGGTGGAGGCGCTGCGGGGCGCGGACGCCTCGTTCAACGCCGAGGTCGCGCGCCGTCTCCTGGACGGCGAGCGAGGAGCGGTGCGGGACGCGGTACTGCTCAACTCGGCCGCCGCGCTGGTGGCGTTGGAGCCGGTGGAGGCGCCGCTCGTGGAGCAGATCCGGGCCGGCATGGCGAAGGCGGCCGAGTCGATCGACTCCGGCGCGGCCAAGCGGACGCTGGAGCGCTGGGTGGCGGCCAGCAACAGCTGACGTGCCCCGGGTGTCGTCCCGCGATCCGGACACGGGTTGCGGGACGACGATCACATCGCGTACGTTCCTGTACCAGGTCATGAGTGACAGTCATGAGGCCCCGGCCGACTGTCCGGCAACCCTCCGTCCGTGGCGGGGTGCCCCGGGTGAAGACCAGGCCGTAGGCAGCGAGGTCTACGGCAAGCGCGGGCCCCTCTCGAAAACCAGGGGTCCTGGTCGTTCGAGGGAGTCTTCCGTGAGCAAGCGAATGCGATAGGGCTGCCGAGCCCCGCCTCCGCGCACCCTTTTCCTCACCTCCGCATGGCCGTCTTCGGCATGCTCTCTCACGGGAGTTCCCCATGTCTGTCTCCACCGCTGCCGCCGCCCAGACCATTTGTGCCCAGCTGCCCGTTCTGGGACGGGATGTCACCGTCCCGCTCGTCACGGGTGGCGAAGTCACCTACGCGGCCCTCGACTACGCGGCCAGCGCCCCCGCCCTCCAGCGCGTGTGGGACGACGTGGCCGCCTACGCCCCGTACTACGGCAGCGTCCACCGCGGTGCCGGCTACCTCTCGCAGCTGTCGACCGACCTCTTCGAGAACGCCCGCAGGACCGTCACCGAGTTCCTCGACTGCCGCGCCGACGACCAGCTGGTCTTCACCCGCTCGACCACGGACTCCCTGAACCTCCTCGCCCGGGCCCTCCCCGCCGACTGCCAGGTCTTCGTCTTCGAGACCGAGCACCACGCCAGCCTGCTGCCCTGGAAGGACGCCTGGGTCACCTACCTCAACGCCCCGCGCACCCCGGCCCAGGCCGTCGAGACCCTGGAGCAGGCGCTCGCCGCCCGTGACCCGTACGGCCCCGCCCTGGTCTGCGTGACCGGCGCCTCCAACGTCACCGGCGAGCTGTGGCCGGTGCGTGAGCTGGCCGCCGCCGCCCACGCGCACGGCGCCCGGATCGTCCTGGACGCCGCCCAGCTGGCCCCGCACCACCCGGTGTCCGTACGGGACCTGGACGTCGACTGGATCGCCTTCTCCGGCCACAAGCTGTACGCCCCCTTCGGCTCCGGTGTCCTCGCGGGCCGCGCCGACTGGCTCCGGGCCGCCGACCCCTACCTCGCGGGCGGCGGCGCCAGCCGCAAGGTCACCCGTCGTGAGGACGGCGGCGTGGACGTCGAGTGGCACGAGAGCGCGGCCCGCCACGAGGCCGGGTCCCCGAACGTGATCGGCGCCTACTCCATCGCGTCGGCCTGCAAGGCGCTCACCGAGGCCGGCTTCGACACCCTCGTCGCCCGTGAGCAGTACCTGATCGAGAAGGTGAAGGCCGGCCTTGCCGAGGTCCCGGAGGTCCGGATCCTCTCCCTCTTCGGCGACGACGCCCCGCGCGTCGGCGTGATCTCCTTCGTCGTCGAGGGCTGGAACAGCTCCCACTTCGCCGCCGCCCTCTCCGCCGAGCACGGCATCGGCGTCCGCGACGGCCTCTTCTGCGCCCACCCCCTCGTCCGCACCCTCCTCGGCAGCGACCCCCAGACCCAGGGCGAGTGCGGAGCCCCGGAGGCCGCGCCCGGGGAGAAGTCCCTCAACGCGATCCGGGTGAGCTTCGGCGCGGGGACGCCGGACGAGCACGTCGAGCGCTTCGTGACCGCCGTCAGGGAACTCGTCCAGGACGGTGCGAAGTGGAAGTACCGCACGGAGGACGGCCGTTGCGTCCCGGCGGTCTGACCTGCTGACAGGCCTGCTATACCCTGCCTCCTCGACAGGTTCACGCCGGACGGGGGAGCAGGAAGTGCAGGCGCTGCGCGCGACGGACCCACGCAGGATCGGCCCGTACGAGGTACGGGGCCGGCTCGGCTCGGGCGGCATGGGCGAGGTCTATCTCGCCGAGTCACGCGCGGGGCTGCGCCTCGCGGTGAAGGTCGTGCGGTCCGAGTACGCCCAGGACCGCACCTTCCGCGCCCGGTTCCGGCAGGAGGTGCGGGCCGCGCAGACGGTCGGCGGGACGGGGACGTACACCGCGCGCGTGGTCGACGCCGACCCCGAGGGCGAGCACCCGTGGATGGCGACGGAGTTCGTGGAGGGCCCGAACCTCAGGGACGCGGTGCTGGACGGCGGGGCACTGCCGGAGGCTGCGGTACGGGTGCTGGCGGCGGCGCTGGGTGAGGCGCTGGGCGCGATCCATGCCAAGGGCATGGTCCACCGGGACCTCAAGCCCTCCAACATCCTGCTCGCGCCGGACGGCCCCCGGGTCATCGACTTCGGGATCGTCCGCGCGCTGGAGGCCACGGCGATGACCCGCACCGGCGCGATCGTCGGCTCGGTCGGCTATGTCTCACCCGAGCAGATCCGCAACGGCGGCCAGGTCGGCCCGCCGAGCGACGTCTTCTCCCTGGGCGCGGTGCTGGCGTACGCGGCGAGCGGCCGCGAGCCCTTCGGCGAGGGCCAGGACTCGGTGGTCCTGCTGCGGGTGCTGACCCGGGACTTCGATCTGATGGGCGTCCCGGACGGGCTGCTGCCGCTGGTGGAGTCCTGTCTGCGGGACGAGCCGGGGGAGCGTCCGACCCCGGAGGCGGTGGTCGAGGCCGTGGGGCATACGGCGGGGTCGCTGCGGGAGAGCGTGCGGGCGGGCTGGTTCAGGTCCGCCTCGGCGGAGTCGGTGGCCGCCAGGGGCGACGAACGGTGGCTTCCGCAGGGGGAGTCCGGGGACCGGGAGAGCCGGGTCGAGTACGTGGCGCCGGTGACGGTGGCGGACACGCCGGTGCCGGAGGCCTCGGCGGCGGCCGTCGTCCCCGATTCCGCGCCTTCGCCTTCGCGGCGTGGGCTGCTGAAGGCCCTCACCGGCGGGGCCGTGGTGGCTGCCGGTGGCGGGGTCGGCGGGTGGCTGTGGCTGCGGGACTCGGGGGACAACGGGCGCGCGACGGGGGGCGGGGCGAGCGCGCAGGCGTCGACTCCGGCTTCCCGCAAGCCGGGGGCGAAGGTCCGGTGGCGGTACGCGGCCGCCAAGCCGAGCGCGTGGCAAGGCCCCCTGGGGACGGTGTCGCCCGACGGGCAGGTGCTCTACGTCCCGATGGCGGACGGGACCCTGCGGGCGATCGGGGCGGACGGCGAGGAGCTCTGGAAGCGCGACTTCGGCAACATCGCCACCCTCACCGTGTCGAACCCGGTGGTGACCTCGGACGGTCTCTACACCGTCGTCAGCGATGTCGAAGCGGGTGCCCCCGTCTCCTCGCTGCTCGCGCTGAGCGCGGGTGGGAAGGAGCGGTGGAGCCGTGTCATACCCAGCGGGGGTTATGTCACCGATACTGTGCTGGTCGGGGACCTGGTCGCCGTCGGCTACGCCGTGGCCGATCTCGAAGGCGCCGGTGAGATCCGCGCCTACGACGCGGCCGGCAAGAGCCGCTGGAACACCGGACTCCAGGGCTCCCCGCACGCCGAGCTCCTGGTGGCGGACGACATCGTCTACGCGCCGAGCTTCGACAACCATCTGCACGCGCTCGCCGGTGCCGACGGCGCGGAGCTGTGGAAGGCCAAGGTGAACGGTGACGTCGACCGGCCGGCGGCGACCGGGGACGTGGTGACCGTCGGTACGGGCGACGAGGCCGGCACCCTGTTCGGGATCGGTACCGACGGCCGGCAGCTCTGGAAGCAGGAGGGGCTCGGAAGCGCCTTCGTCACGGCCGGAGGCTCGGACGACGTGGCCTTCCTCGGCATCGAGCGGGAGGGACAGGCTCTCCTGGCGGTGGACAGGAACGGAAAGCGGCTCTGGGACTACGTCCCAGGAGACGTCTCCTTCTCGCAGCCGGTGCCGGCCGGGGACCTGATCTACCTGCTGACGAGCACACAGGTCCACGTTCTCACCCGGGCCGGAAAGCTCAGCTGGAAGGCGGAGGTCGGGGTCCTACAGAGCGGGACGGCGGCCCCCGTGCTGCACGGGAACCGCCTCTACACCGCCTCCAGCGAGGGCGTCATGGCCCTCGACGTGACCGTCTAGCTGTCCAGCCCGATCGCGAACGCCGCCTCCAGGTCGTGCTGGGAGTACGTGCGGAAGGCGACGTGGGTGTCCGTGCCCTCGACGCCCGGGATCTTGCTGATGCTGCCGGGGATGACCTCGGCGAGGTCCTCGTGCCGCTTGACCCGGACCATGGCGATCAGGTCGTAGGTGCCCGTGACGGAGAAGACCTCGCTGACGGATTCCAGGGCCGCGATCGACTCGGCGATCTCGGGGATCCGGTCCACGCTGGTCTTGATGAGGACGATCGCGGTGATCACGGCTGGTTCTCTCCCTCGGGGGCCGGAGCTGGGGCGGCCTTCACTCTAGTCGCAGGGGGGAACCGCACCCATGCGTAGGTGAAGCCCAGCCCGAAGCCGACCAGGTGCGCCAGATACGCCACCCCGGGGCCGCGCGAGGCCTGCCCCGCCGCCAGCCATTGCAGGGCCGCCCAGAAGGGCAGCACCACCCAGGCCGGGAAGCGCAGGGGGAGGAAGAAGAGGAACGGGAGCAGGCTTGTCACCCGGGCCCCGGGGAACAGGTAGAGAGACGCTCCGAGGACCGCGGAGATCGCCCCCGAGGCGCCGACCAGGGACTGCTCGGAGTCGGCGTTGGCGGCCGCGTAGCCCAGCAGCGCGAGATAGCCGCAGCCCAGGTAGAAGAGGGTGAACTGGACGCGGCCCATCCGTTCCTCGGTCAGTACGCCGAAGACGTAGAGGAAGAGCATGTTGCCGAGGAGGTGGACCCAGCTGCCGTGGACGAAGAGTGCCGTCGCCGGGGTGAGCGCCGCTCTGGCCGAACCCTCGAACAGTTCTGCGGGGACCACGCCCCAGCGGTGGAAGTAGGCGCGCTGGGCGGCCAGGAGCGCGTCGCCGGAGCCGTACGCCGGATTGAGGCCCGCCGCCGGGCCGATCACGAAGAGCGCGCAGCACAGGGCGATGAGGCCGTAGGTCATCGGCGCCGACCGCCACAGCGATCTGCTCGCCCGGCCGGCCGCCACGCTCCAGTTGCTGATCATGAACACAGAGCATGACGTAACGGGACGCAAGCCGACAGAGCGCCTCGCCGCCGTGGACGGACCAGCGGCGAGTCCCCGCCAGGCCGTAGGGTTACGGCCACACGCGCCGGGAGACCGGCGCGTCACGGACAATAGAGACCTAGAAGGAATGAGCACAGTCACGATGACGGTTCCCCTGCCGACTGATTCGACGCGGTGGCGCTGCGCCCTCTGTGGCAACCTCACGCGCTTCGACGTGACCCGCTCGTCGAAGGTCGTCGAGTACGTCCACCTCGACCTCGCCGGTGAGCCGAAGGTCGAGGAGCGCGAGGTGGTCAGTGAGACCATCGAGTCGGTGCGCTGCCGCTGGTGCAACGCCGTGGATCAGGTGGAACTCGTGGACAGGCCGGGCGCCGGCTCCTGAGGGAGCAGGCCCCGCGGAACGGTTGGGGTGTTGACGGATGGTGGAGAGCGCAGGCGGGGGGCCGGGCGACGGCGCCGCTGAGGTGCTCGACCGTCCGCTGCCCGACGGCGTGCGCCGCCGGGTCGTGCAGATCGTGTCCGACGGTTTCGGCGGGCTGACCGTCGGCGAACTGCCCGCACAGCTCAGACAGTACGCGCGGTTCGCGCCCAACCGGCGGGCCAAGTTCGCCGGCAACGCGATGGCCGCGGCACTGGAGACCGATCCGCTGTTCCGGCAGCGGATCGGGGAGAAGTTCAGAGAGGCCCAGCCGGAGCTCGCCGGCGCTCTCGACTCCGGCTCGCCGCCCCCGGCCGCGGATCCGCTCGACGTGGCGGCCGCGGCCTATGTGCTGCGCCCCACCGGCTGGGTGAAGCTCGTGACGGCGGCCGGCGAGGAGGCCCAGCGGGCCGATGCCGAGCGCGCCGACGAGGAGAGCCGGGCCGAGCTGGAGCGGCTGCGCGAGGAGCTCACGCACGCGCGCGAGCACACCCGCACCGAGACCGAGCGGCTGCGCACCGAGCTGGAGTCGGCGAAGAAGGAAGCCGAATCGCTTCACCGCAAGCTGCGCGCCGCCCTCAGTGACGTCAAGCGAGGCGAGGCCGCCCTGCGCAAGATCCAGGGCGAGATGGACACCGTACGCGCCGAGGGGCAGTCCCAGGTGTCCACCGCCGAGGTCGAGACCCGGCGGCTCAAGGCCCGCCTGGGCGAGGTCGAAGCCTCCCTGGAGGCGACCCGCAGGGCGGCCCGCGAGGGGCGCAGCGTCGAGGACATGCGCGTCCGTCTGCTTCTGGACACCGTTCTGGACGCGGCCCAAGGGCTGCGCCGGGAGCTGGCGTTGCCGCCGGTGTCGGTACGGCCGGCCGAGACCGTCGACGCGGTCGAACCGGGACGAATGACCCCGAAGGACATCGCGGCGCGGGCCCTGTCCGAGAACGACCCCGCGATCCTGGACCAGCTTCTCGCCCTGCCGCAGGCCCACTTGGTGGTCGACGGCTACAACGTGACGAAGACCGGCTATCCCCAGATGCCGCTGGAGAAGCAGCGGCTCAGGCTGCTCGGTCAGCTCTCGCAGCTGGCCGCGCAGACCGGGGCGGAGGTGACCTGTGTCTTCGACGGGGCCGAGCTGGCCGCGCCGGTGCTGCTCGCGCCGCCGCGCGGGGTGCGTGTGCTGTTCTCCAAGCCCGGTGTCACCGCTGACGAGTTGATCCGCCAGCTGGTGCGTGCCGAGCCGCCGGGGCGGCCGGTGATCGTGGCCTCCACCGACCGTGAGGTGGCCGACGGGGTGGCCAAGGCGGGGGCGCGTCCGGTCGCTTCGGCGATGCTTTTGAAACGCCTGTCCTGATCGTTTAACTTCCAGGTTTAATGCCCGAATTGGCGGAATCGTCACGCAACGTAGCGTCAATCGAGCATTACCGCACGTTAGTTGTGTGTAAAGAATGCAGTCTGTGACGGGTTTTTTCGCGTGAGGATTTGAACTGATCACAAGAAGGTCACTAGGGTCTGGGCTCGAACCTCCGAACGGGTGATCACTCACAAGAAGGAGCTCACCTCCGTGGCGTCCCACCGTCGACCCAAGCAGCCGAGCCGCACGCGCGTGACCGTGCTGACCACAGCTGCTGCCGCTGCTGTCGCTCTGAGTGCCAACGCCGCCAACGCGGCGCCGAGCGAGAAGCCCAGCAAGGACGAGGTCAAGTCCAAGGTCGACAAGCTCTACGAGGAGGCCGAGCAGGCCACCGAGAAGCTCAACGGCGCCAAGGAGAAGCAGGAGAAGCTCCAGAAGGAGATCTCCACCATCCAGGACAACGTCGCCCGCGGCCAGGAGGAGCTCAACGACCTCCGGGACTCCATGGGCCTGGCGGCCGCCGCCCAGTACCGCACGGGCAGCATCGACTCCTCCCTCCAGCTCTTCCTGTCGTCGAACCCGGACGACTATCTGGACAAGGCCTCCACGGCCGACCAGCTCAGCGCCCAGCAGGTCGACGCGCTGAAGAAGATCCAGGAGAAGCAGCGCGAGCTCGCCCAGGAGCGCTCCGAGGCCTCCGAGAAGCTCAAGGACCTCTCCAGCACCCGCACCGAGCTGGCCAAGAAGAAGAAGGAAGTCCAGGGCAAGCTCGCCGAGGCGCAGAAGCTCCTCAACACGCTGACGGCCGCCGAGAAGGCCGCCATCGCCGCCGAGGACGCCCGCGCCAGCCGTTCCGCGAGCGACCGCGTCGACCTCGGCAGCACCGCTCCCGCCTCCGGCCGCGCCCTCGCCGCCTTCCAGGCCGCCCAGAGCAAGATCGGCTCGCCGTACGTCTACGGCGCCTCCGGCCCCTCCTCCTTCGACTGCTCGGGCCTGACCTCCTGGGCCTTCGCCCAGGCCGGCGTCGGCATACCCCGCACCTCGCAGGCCCAGGCCAACTACGGCACGAAGATCTACAGCCAGTCCGACCTCAAGGTCGGCGACCTGGTCATCTTCTACGGCGACCAGCACCACGTCGGCTTCTACGCCGGCAACGGCCAGGTCCTGCACGCCCCGCGCACCGGCACGGTCGTCCGCTACGAGTCGATCAACAACATGCCGTTCCAGTTCGGCGTCCGGATCTGATCACCCTCAAGATCGCGACACCGCACCGCCCGAACGGGCGAATTGCGGGAACATGAACTGACCCCACGCCCCGCCCATGACCTGCGTCATAGGCGGGGCGTCACTGTGTGTGCCCACGGAGGTCGTTGGTCGTCACCCGGTCACGGAGCTACTGTCTGCCGCGTTTCCTCGTCCGCCAGCGGAAGGAGTGCGGCTTCCCGTGGGGTCCCATCGCCGCCTTGCACCGTCCGGGTTCGACCGGGGCGCGTCCGCCGCGCTCTGCGTCCTGTCAGCCACCGCCGCGGCCCTCGGAGCCGTACCGGCGTCGGCCGCGCCGCACGACGACACCCGTGCCGAGGTGGACCGTCTCTACGAGGAGGCCGAGAAGGCCACCGAGGCCTACAACAAGGCCGACGACCGCGCCGACACCCTCCGCAAGCAGGTCTCCACCGCCCAGGACCGGATCGCCCGGCAGCAGGAGCGCATCAACTCCATGCGGGAGGCCCTCGGTTCGCTGGCCGGCGCCCAGTACCGCGCCGGTGGCCTCGATCCCTCCCTCGCCCTGCTCTTCTCCGACGACCCGGACGACTACCTCGACAAGGCCGCCGCCCTGGACCGGATCAGCGCCCACCAGGCCGGTGAGCTCAAGGACCTCCAGGAGGCGATGCGCGAGCTCACCCAGGAGCGCGCGGAGGCGGCCGGGCAGCTCTCCGAACTGGAGAAGAGCCGCAAGGCCGTGGCGACCCACAAACGGACGGTCGAGAAGAAGCTCGCCAAGGCCCGCGAACTCCTCAACTCCCTGCCGTCCGCGGAGCGCGCCGCCTTCGACCGGGCCTCCCGGTCGGGCCGTGTGGACATGCCCGACCTCGGCAGCGCTGTCCCGCCCAACGCCCGGGCCGGTGCCGCGGTCGCCGCCGCCCGCGCCGCGCTCGGCAAGCCGTACGTCTGGGGCTCCACCGGACCCTCCGGTTTCGACTGCTCGGGCCTGATGGTGTGGTCCTACCGCCAGGCCGGTGTCGCCCTGCCGCGCACCTCGCAGGCCCAGCGCCACGCCGGCCGGCAGGTTCCGCTCTCCCAGGCCCAGCCCGGAGATCTGGTCACCTATCGGTCGGACGCCAGCCATGTCGGGATGTACGTGGGCAACGGTCAGGTCATCCACGCGCCCTACCCCGGCGCGCCCGTGCGCTACGACCCGGTGGGCATGATGCCGGGGGCGACGGTCACCAGGGTCTGACCAACGCCTCGCCCCCGCCGTACGATCGGGAAATGGCTGGTCGAAGGCGGGCGTCGAAGCACGGTGTGGTGGTGCTGTGCCTGCTGCTGGTCTCCTTGGTGGGATGCGGCGGCGGGCCCGCCTCCGACACCGCCAGGGCCGATGTCCAGCGGCTCCTGGACCGGCGGTCGGCCGCCGTCCTCGACCGGGACCGGGCGGCCTTCCGCAAGACGGGCGACCTGGACTGGTTCGAGAACGCCCGTGGGGTGCCGTTCGCGGCCTGGGCCTACCGGCTGACCGCCCTGCACCGCGAGGGGGCCACGGCCACCGCCGAGGTCGAACTGAGCTACCGGATACAGGGCTACGACAACGCGCCGGTCAGGGCCGACCGCACCCTCACGCTGAGCCTGGACGCGAGCGGCCAGTGGTACGTGGACACGGAGAAGCCCGCCGAGGAGGCCGCGGAGCAGCTCTGGGACCAGGGCGAGGTGGCCGTCGTACGCGGCGAGCACAGTCTCGTCCTGGGCGCCGAGCAGTCGACCGAGGTCCTGCACTCCTACGCCGATCTGGCCGACCACGCCGTTCCGGCCGTCTCGGCGGCCTGGGGCACCGACTGGTCCCGGCATGTCGTCGTCCTCGTGCCGAACTCCCTGGACGGGATGGCGGGACTGCTCGGCTCGCCCGCCTCCTCGTACCGCGGGATCGCGGCCGTCACCACGGGTGAGACGGGCGCCCCGGCGAGCGCGCCCGCGGACCGGATCATCGTCAACCCGGACGCGTACGGCGTCCTCGGCGAGGTCGGCAAGCAGGTCGTGCTCACCCACGAGACCACCCATGTCGCCACCCGCGCCCACACCAGCGCCGCCACGCCCCTGTGGCTGTCCGAGGGGTACGCCGACTTCGTCGGCTACCTCGGCTCCGGTCGCTCGCCCGTGCAGGCCGCTCCCGAGCTCTGGCGGGCCGTGACCGACGGGCGGACGCCGGCGGAGCTTCCCGAGGACGCGGACTTCGGCTTCAGCGGTGACGCGACCGAACTCGCGCAGGCCTACGAGAGCGGCTGGATGGCCTGCCGGATGGTCGCGGACCGGTGGGGCGAGCCGAAGCTGCGGGAGTTCTACCAGGCCGTGGGCGCCCACAAGCAGCGGGCCGGGGCGGTGGAGGGCGCGCTGGAGCGGGTGCTCGGCACGAAC
The DNA here is from genome assembly GCF_013044505.1 of Streptomyces sp. S3(2020). Lineage (GTDB taxonomy): Bacteria > Actinomycetota > Actinomycetes > Streptomycetales > Streptomycetaceae > Streptomyces. Next base: position 38,692 of record NZ_JABERD010000036.1, read on the forward strand.
CTGGAGGACTTCACGGCCCGGTGGCGGGACTATCTCCGGGCTCAGCTCGGCTGAGCCGCTCGACGGCCTCTTCGAGCCAGGTGCGTTCCGCCGCCCCGGTCGCCCGGGCGACCCGCAGCATGCCCTCCCGGAACAGATCGCCGCTCTCCTCCGCGCGGACGGGCTCGCCGCCGTCGTAGAAGAAACTCGTCGGGGTGTCGAGGAAGGCCAGGCGGCGGCGGAGCACCTCGGCCTGTTCGCGGCGGTCCGGCAGGTGTCGCAGGAACGACAGGACCGTGTTGAAGCGGACCTGGTCGGTGATCTCGGCCTGCTTGGGCCGGCGCAGGCGCTCCAGCAGGTCCTCTCGGCCCTCGTCGGTGAGGGAGAGGATGCGGCGCGGGGCCGCGCTCGCGCCCGGCTCCTCGTGCTGGTCGAGCTTGCCGGCCTTGATCAGACGGGTGATCGCCGGATAGAGGGCGCCGTCGCTGACCGGGCGGACATGGCCGCTGAGCGCCTTGATGCGCTCCTTCAACTCGTAGCCGTGCAGGGGCTCTTCGGCGAGGAAGCCCAGGATCGACAGCTCCAGCACTCCGATTCCTCCTTGTGGTTGTCGTAGCGCCATGGTACCTCTTATCGAGCTATCTCGTTTCGAGGTAGCTCGGATCGAAGTAGCTCGGATCGAGGGGGTTCTGTTCGTGGACAGTCATCGTCGGCAGCTCGTCGCCCTGGCCCACCCCGTCTACTTCTCGCTCCTCGCCTCCGTCGCCGCCGGGATCATCAACACCGTCTGGGTCTCCCGGCTCGGCGGCCCGGCCGTGGCCGCCGTCGCGGTGGCGACCAACACGGAGAACGTGCTGCTCGGCGTCGCCCTGGTCTTCGGCTCCGGTACGACCGTGCTGGTCGCGCACGCCCGGGGCGCCCGGGATCCGGGGGCCGTGCGGGCGGCCGTGCGCGGGGGCTGGGCGGTGTTCGGGGTGATCACGCCGCTGGTGGCGGCGGGCGGGTTCCTGCTGCGGGAGCCGCTCGCCCGCCTGGTCCTGGGCGGGGGCGAGGCGCTGCCCCTGGCGGTCGGGTACTTCGCGATATCCATGCCGGGCATCGCCGTCTTCTTCGCCCAGCAGCTCGTCGACGGCATCCTCAAGGGCGCGGGGGACACGAGGACACCGATGCGGCTGGCGCTGCTCGCCAACGGGCTGATCCTGCTCTGCGACCCGTTCCTCATCCACCTCCACGGCGTCCGGGGCGCCGCCGCCTCGACGGTGCTGTGCCGGGTCGTGGCGTTGGGCGTGGGGCTGGTGGCGCTGCGGCGGAACGCGCTGCTGAGAACCGCCACCGGGTCCGGGACGGCCTTCTGGAGGACGTTGCGCACCGGGCTGCCCATGGCCGCCGACTTCACCGTGCGGCAGGGCGGGGCGCTGGTGCTGGTCGCGATCGTGGCGCGGCTGGGGGTGACGGCGGTGGCCGGGTACGCGATCGCGTACAAGGTCATGTACGTGGCCACCATGGGCTTCTACGCGGTACGCCAGGCCGCCTCCATCCACACCGCGCATCTGCTGGGCGCGGGGCGGGACGCGCGGCGGGCGATCGGGAAGCAGGCCGTGCTGGTCTCCGGAGGGTTCGCGCTGGGGGCCGCGCTGCTGCTGGCCCTGACCGCCCCCTGGATCATGGCCGCCTTCGGCGCCGGACCCGGTGTCGCCCACGACGGAGTGCTCTTCCTGCGCTGTGTCGGGCCCTATCTGCTGCTGATGGCCTGCTTCATCGCGCTCGGCGGGGTCTTCGAGGGCAGCGGAGGGGCGCCGGTGCTGCTGCGGGTGACGCTGCTCGGTACCGCGGTCCAACTGCCGCTGGCGTACGCGCTGTCGGGGCTGGGGCTGCCCGGTGTGTGCCTGGCGCTCGCGCTGTCCATGGCGCTCCAGTGCGCGGCGGTCGCCCTGGTCGCGGCCCGGCGTCAGGAGGAGACCGAGGTCTTGGTGGCGCGGGCTTCGGTCTGAGGGGCGGCGATGTCCCGTGCCGGGGCGGTGGCGTCGAACGCCATGACTACGGGGCATCGCGGAGCGCGGTGGCGATCGACGAACCATCGCGTCCGAGCGGGGGCGTGCCGGGTGCGGGAGCCCCGCTCCGAAGCGGTCGGCGTCAGGAGGAGACCGAGGTCTCCTCGGTGGTGAGCGTGGGCTGAGTGGGCACCGGTGTCTCGGCGTCGGGCGGCACCGTCGAGCGCCACAGCTCCACGGCCGCGAGGACGGTCGCCGCGACCAGCAGGCCGTTGCGGAGGAACAGCAGGGTGACGCCGAGGCCGTCGCTGGCGACGACGTTCCCGAAGTAGATCGGGAACTCCAGCACCGTCACGAAGGAGGCCACCAGCACGATCACGGCGGGCACCCCCATCCGGCTCGCCCGGAAGCACAGGCAGACGGCCGCGAGACCGATCAGCCACACCATGTACTGCGGGCTGATCACCCGGCTGGTCGTGGTGAACAGCAGCACCGCCACGAAGGCCGCGTCGGCCGCGGTGTGTGCCTCGAAGCGCGTCGCCCTCAGCCGCCACAGCAGCAGCCAGCCGAAGGCGAGACCGGTCAGGGCGAGCGCGGCCGTGCTGACGACGTCGACCCAGGGGCCGAGGAACTCGACCGAACCGTAGTTGAGCAGCACCTGCCCGTCCCAGCCGTACTGCCGGGCCACATGGAAGACGAGCGAGCCCAGCGACTCCACCTCGGTGCCCCGGTCCGCCTGGAAGGTCAGGAAGGCGAAGGCGCCGGGCATGGCGACGGAGAACAGGGCCGCGAGACCGGCCGCGGTGACCGCCGTCGCCATCCAGGTGCTCCGCCTGCGGACGGCGACCAGCAGCAGCGCCGGCCACACCTTGAGCATCGCCCCGAAGCCGATCAGGGCGCCCATCACACGGGGGTGCCGGGCGCCCGCGAGCAGCGCGGCCACCACGACGGCGGTGACCATCACGTCGTAGCGGGCGTAGACGGTCGGCCCGAGCAGCGGGACGCCCACCACCCACACCCAGGCACCGCGCAGCGAACGGCCGGTGCGCAGGCCCGCGTACAGCAGCAGGGAGAAGGCGACCAGGTCGGCGAGGAAGGCGAGGACGAAGAACGCCGTCGCGTACGGGAGGAAGGGCAGCAGGGCGGGGGAGAGGATCGCGAGCGCGGCGGCCGGCGGGTACTGCCAGGTGACGTCGTCCAGCGGGAACGTTCCGGTGCGCAGGACCTCGTACCAGCCCTGGTAGATCACGGAGACATCGCTCGTGACGTCCGGGCCGGGGAAGACGAGGACCTTGAGCACGAACAGGAGCAGCAGCAGCCGTGTCAGCCCCCAGGTCACCAGCAGTCCGGCCGGAGACCGCCTCGCACCCGCAATGTCCACCGGAGCCCCTGTTCGCGCGATTGTCACTCGTGAGGTTGTCACTCTTGAGATGGCCATGATGTCCCGGCCGGCTGTGTGCTTGCCATAAACGCGGCCGTGCCGAGCTGTGGGCGGGCCTTCGGACAGGGTAGGCGGACCTTTTGGATAGGGTCGGCGGCGATGCACAAGACCCTGATCGTGACGAACGACTTCCCGCCCAGGCCGGGCGGTATCCAGGCCTTCCTGCACAACATGGCGCTGCGGCTCGACCCGGAGCGGCTCGTCGTCTACGCGTCCACCTGGAAGCGCGGCCGCGAGGGCGGGGAGGCTACGGCCGCCTTCGACGCCGAGCAGCCCTTCACCGTCGTACGCGACCGTACGACGATGCTCCTGCCGACGCCCGCGGCCACGCGTACGGCCGTCGGACTGCTGCGGGAGCACGGCTGTACGGCGGTGTGGTTCGGGGCGGCCGCGCCGCTCGGGCTGATGGCGCCCGCGCTCCGGAGGGCCGGGGCCGAGCGGCTGGTGGCCACGACCCACGGGCACGAGGCGGGGTGGGCCCAGCTGCCCGCCGCGCGGCAGCTGCTGCGCCGGATCGGTGAGGGCACGGACACGATCACCTACCTCGGCGAGTACACGCGGTCGCGGATCGCCGGTGCGCTGACGCCCGCGGCGGCCTCGCGGATGGCGCAGCTGCCGCCGGGGGTGGACGAGAAGACCTTCCATCCGGGGTCGGGGGGCGATGCCGTGCGGGCCCGGCTCGGGCTGACCGACCGGCCGGTGGTGGTGTGCGTCTCGCGGCTCGTGCCGCGCAAGGGGCAGGACACGCTGATCCTGGCGATGCCGCGGATCCTGGCCGCCGAGCCGGACGCGATGCTGCTGATCGTCGGCGGGGGGCCGTACGAGAAGGAGCTGCGCAGGCTCGCCGCCCAGACCCGGGTCGCGGACTCGGTCCGCTTCACGGGTGCGGTGCCCTGGTCCGAGCTGCCCGCGCACTACGGCGCCGGGGACGTCTTCGCCATGCCCTGCCGGACCCGGCGGGGCGGGCTCGATGTCGAGGGGCTCGGGATCGTGTACCTGGAGGCGTCGGCGACGGGGCTGCCGGTGGTGGCGGGGGACTCGGGCGGTGCCCCGGACGCCGTGGTGGACGGTGAGACCGGCTGGGTGGTGCGGGGCGGTTCGGTGGAGGAGGCGGCCGAGCGCATCGTCGTGCTCCTCGGGGATCCGGAACTGCGGAGCCGGATGGGGGAGCGGGGACGGGAGTGGGTCGAGGAGAAGTGGCGGTGGGACCTGTTGGCGGAAAAGTTGAAGACGTTGCTATAGCCAGATGCGGATAATCCGCCGATGCTGCGCGCATGACAGCAAAACTGATGCAGCGTCAGCTGACGAGACGTCACATACTGGGCATGGCCGCCCTCCAGACGGCCGCCGCCGCAGGTCTCACCCGCATCGGTCTCCAGTCGGCACAGGCCGTAGAACCGGCCGCCGTCGACAACGCCCCTGCCATCGTGGTCGGTTCGGGCTACGGCGCCGCCGTGGCCGCCCTCCGCCTCGGTCAGGCAGGCATCCGTACGATCATGATCGAGATGGGCCGGCTCTGGAACACCCCCGGCTCCGACGGCAAGATCTTCTGTTCCACCGCCAACCCGGACCAGCGCTCCATGTGGTTCCGCACCCGCACCGAGGCGCCGCTGGCCACCTTCCTGTGGCTGGACGTCGTCAACAAGGACATCAGCCTGTACCCGGGCGTCCTGGACCGGGTGCGCTTCGCCAACATGTCCGTGTTCGTGGGGCGGGGCGTCGGCGGCGGCTCCCTGGTGAACGGCTGCATGGCCGTGACCCCGCTGAAGTCGTACTTCGCCGAGCAGTTCCCCACCGTCGACGCCGACGAGATGTACGGCACCTACTTCCCGCGCGCCAACTCCATGCTCGGCGTCAACACCGTCGACCCCACCTGGTTCGAGTCGACGGAGTGGTACCGGTTCTCGCGCATCTCCCGCAAACACGCCCAGAACACCGGCCTGAAGACCACGTTCGTGCCCAGCACCTACGACTTCGCCTATATGCAGAAGGAGGCCGCGGGCACCGCGACCAAGTCGGCTCTCGCGCAGGAGGTCATCTACGGCAACAACCACGGCAAGAAGAGCCTCGACAAGACGTACCTCGCCGCCGCCCTCGGCACCGGCAACGTCACCATCAACACCATGGAGCGGGTCAGAGCCATCAGCCGGGCGAGCGACGGCACCTACGTGCTGACCGCCGACCGCGTCGACGACACCGGCACCGTCGTCGAGACCAAGCAGTACAGCTGCACCTACCTGTTCCTCGGCGGCGGCAGCCTCGGCACCACCGAACTCCTCGTCCGGGCCCGGGACACGGGCACCCTGCCCGCCCTGGACGCGAGCGTCGGCGCCGGGTGGGGGCCCAACGGCAACACGATGCTCGGCCGGGCCAACCACCTGTGGGACACCGTCGGGGCGAACCAGTCGACCATGCCGGTCATGGGCATCGACGACTGGGCGAACACGGCCAACCCCGTCTTCGCGGAGATCGCTCCTTTACCCACGGGCCTTGAGCACTGGGTCAGCCTCTACCTGGCGATCACCAAGAACCCGCAGCGCGCGACGTTCACGTACAACAGCGCCACGGGCGGCGTGAACCTCGGCTGGACCGCCGCGCAGAGCGCCGTGTCGTCGGGCATGGCCAAGAAGCTGTTCGACCGGATCAACTCGGCGAACTCCACCATCTACCGGTACGACCTGTTCGGAACGTCCAACAAGGTCTTCGCGGACGACTTCACCTACCACCCGCTGGGCGGCTGTGTGCTGGGGAAGGCGACCGACAACTACGGGAGGGTGAAGGGGTATTCGAAGCTGTACGTCACCGACGGCTCGCTGGTGCCCGGATCGATCGGGGTGAACCCGTTCGTGACGATCACGGCGCTCGCCGAACGGACGATGGCGCGGGTCCTCGTGGAGGACACCGCGCCATGACGCTCTTTCAGAGGGCCTGCTACTTCTGGTAGATCGCCTCGACCTCGTCCGCGTAGTCCTTCGCCACCACGTTGCGCTTGAGCTTCAGGGACGGCGTCAGGTGGCCCGAGTCCTCCGTGAACTGGGAGGAGAGAATGCGGAACTTCCGCACCGATTCCGCCTTCGACACCGCGGCGTTGCCGTCGTCGATCGCGGCCTGGATCGCCGCGTTCAGATCCGGGTCGTCGACCAGCGACGCCGCGGTGACACCCACCGGCTTGCCGTGCTCGGCCGCCCAGCGGCCGAGGAACTCCTCGTCGATGGTGACCAGCGCGCCCACGAACGGCCGCCCGTCGCCCACCACCATGCACTCCGCGACCAGCGCGTGGGCGCGGATGCGGTCCTCGATCACGGCCGGGGCGACGTTCTTGCCGCCCGCGGTGACGATGATCTCCTTCTTGCGGCCGGTGATCCTGAGGTAGCCGTCCTCGTCGAGGGTGCCGATGTCACCGGTGTGGAACCAGCCGTCGGCCAGCGCCTCCTCGGTCGCGCCCGGGTTGTTCCAGTAGCCCGTGAACAGGTGCTCGCCGTGCAGCAGCACCTCGCCGTCGTCGGCGATCCGGATCACCGAGCCCGGCAGCGGCTGGCCGACCGTGCCGATCTTCTGCCGGTCCCAGGGGTTGAAGGCGGTGGCCGCGCAGGACTCGGTCAGGCCGTAGCCCTCCAGGACCGTGAAGCCGATGCCGCGGAAGAAGTGACCGAGGCGCTCGCCGAGCGGGGCGCCGCCGGAGATGGCGTACTCGCCCTTGCCGCCGAGGACCGCGCGCAGCTTGCTGTAGACCAGCTTGTCGAAGGTCTTGTGTTTGATCTTCAGACCGAGGGACGGGCCCGACGGGGTGTCCAGCGCCTTGCTGTACGCGATCGCGGTGTCGGCGGCCTTGTCGAAGATCTTGCCCTTGCCGTCCGCCTGCGCCTTGGCACGCGCCGAGTTGTAGACCTTCTCGAAGACGCGCGGGACGCCCAGGATCAGGGTCGGCCGGAAGGACGCCAGTTCGTTGGTGAGGTCCTTGATGTCCGGGACGGTGCCCAGCTTGATGGGCGCCATCATCGGGGCGATCTGCACGAGCCGGCCGAAGACGTGCGCGAGCGGGAGGAAGAGCAGGACGGAACACTCGCCGGTGCGGAAGAGCGGGCGCAGGCGCTCCACGATGTTCCCGCACTCCGCGAAGAAGCTGCGGTGGGTCAGCACACAGCCCTTGGGGCGGCCGGTGGTGCCGGACGTGTAGACGATGGTCGCCGGGTCGTCGGCCTTGGCGAGCGAGCTGCGCTCCTCGACGGCGGCGTCGCTGATGTCCTTGCCGAGCCGGCCCAGCTCCTCCACGCCCCCGGCCTCGATCTGCCAGATGTGCTTCAGGGCGGGCAGCCCGTCGCGCACCGACTCGACGGCGGCCACGTGGTTGTCCAGCTCGACGACGATGGCGGTGGCGCCCGAGTCGGAGAGGATCCACTGGACCTGCTCCGCCGAGCTGGTCTCGTACACCGGCACGGTGATCGCGCCCGCGCACCAGATCGCGAAGTCGAGCAGCGTCCACTCGTAGCGGGTGCGCGACATCAGGCCGACGCGGTCGCCGGGCTGGACACCGGAGGCGATGAGCCCCTTGGCGGCGGCGTGGACCTCGGCCAGGAAGGTCGTGGCGGTCACGTCCTGCCAGACACCGCCCACCTTGCGGGCGATCACGGCGACGTCGGGATGCTGCGCGGCGTTTCTACGGACGATGTCCGTGAGGTTGCCGTCCGCAGGGACCTCGTACAAAGCCGGAAGGCTGAACTCGCGCAAGACTGCTGCTCCTCATAGGGCGCCGGCGCCACGACGTTGTGCGATGCGACGGTGCGGTCCAAGGCTCGGGCAGGTGCTCGGGACCCTCAGCGGCTGCGCCACTTGTTGAAATCCTGAGCACGACTGGACTGCCCGGACGTTACCCGCCGGTATGGCGTCTCCGACAGGGGGGTCCGGCGAGATGTTCGCTGCGTCACACAGATTGGTGCTTCTCTCGCGCACAGTAGTCCACCCATTTGATGACTAGCCAGTAGCCGCAGGCCCCATCGCCACTGTTCACGTATGCCGCACACGCCTACCCTTGATCGCCATGGCACTCACACCGGCCGGTAACCGGAGGACACGCGTACATGTGGTCAGCGACGTGCACGGCAACGCCCGTGACCTGGCCAGAGCCGGCGAGGGCGCGGACGCCCTGATCTGTCTGGGTGACCTGGTCCTCTTCCTCGACTACGCCGACCACTCGCGCGGCATCTTCCCCGACCTGTTCGGAGCGGAGAACGCCGACCGGATCGTCGAACTGCGCACCGCCCGCCGCTTCGAGGAGGCCCGCGAGTTCGGCGCCCGGCTGTGGGCCGGCATCGGCACCGACCGGGCGGCCGCGATCGAGAAGGCGGTGCGCAAGCAGTACGCCGAGATGTTCGCGGCCTTCCCGACACCGACGTACGCCACCTACGGCAATGTCGACATGCCACCGCTGTGGCCCGAGTACGCCGGACCGGGCACCACCGTCCTTGACGGCGAACGGGTGGAGATCGGCGGGTGGGTGTTCGGGTTCGTGGGCGGCGGGCTCAGGACCCCGATGCGCACGCCGTACGAGATCAGCGACGAGGAGTACGCGGCGAAGATCGAGGCGGTCGGCGAGGTCGACGTGCTGTGCACCCACATCCCGCCGGAGGTACCGGAGCTGGTCTACGACACCGTCGCGCGCCGCTTCGAGCGGGGAAGCCGGGCGCTGCTGGACGCGATCCGGCGCACCCGGCCCCGGTACGCCCTGTTCGGACACGTCCACCAGCCGCTGGTGCGGCGGATGCGGATCGGGGCGACCGAGTGCGTCAACGTGGGGCACTTCGCGGGGAGCGGCAGGCCCTGGGCCCTGGAATGGTGAGCGGGCGGTGAAGTCGGGCGTCCACGTGCGCGGTAGCCTTCACGCTGCACACACGTGCGCAGGACCACCTTGTGAGCAGACTGCCCTACCGGCCCGCATCTGGAGGAGCCACAGCGATGGCGGAACACACCAGCTCGAGCATCACGATCGAGGCGGCACCGGCCGATGTCATGGGGGTGATCGCCGACTTCGCCCGCTACCCGGACTGGACCGGCGAGGTGAAGGAGGCGGAGGTCCTCGCGACCGACGCCCAGGGCCGCGCCGAGCAGGTGCGGCTCGTCATGGACGCGGGGGCCATCAAGGACGACCAGGTCCTCGGATACACCTGGACCGGTGAGAACGAGGTCTCCTGGACCCTCGTCAAGTCCCAGATGCTGCGGTCGCTGGACGGGTCGTACATCCTCAAGGCGACGGGCACCGGCTCGACCGAGGTCACGTATCTGCTGACGGTCGACGTCAAGATCCCGATGCTGGGGATGATCAAGCGGAAGGCCGAGAAGGTCATCATCGACCGGGCGCTGGCCGGCCTGAAGAAGCGGGTGGAGTCGGGGACGAAGTAGGGGGACTACCGTTCAGTCCCATGCGCACCCTTCTGATCACCGGGCCCGGTGGTAGCGGTCGTACGACCGTTGCGGCCGCCACCGCTCTCGCCGCCGCCCGGGAAGGCGTCCGCACGCTCGTGCTGAGCGCCGACCGCACCGACACCCTCGGTTCGGTACTCGGGGTCACCACGGGGCCCGAGCCGGTGGAGGCCGCCGAAGGGCTCACCGCCTGGCGGCCCGACGCCACCGCCGGGTTCCGGGACGACCTCGGGGCCTTCCAGGAGCGCGCCGCCAACGTCCTCGACCTTCTCGGCGCCTCCCGGCTCGACGCCGAGGAGGTCACGCCCCTCCCCGGCGCGGAGGAACTGACCCTGCTCCGCGCCCTGCGTGACGCGGCCCTCTCCGAGCGGCACGAACTGCTCGTCGTGGACCTTCCTCCCACGCCGCAGGCGCTCGCGCTGCTCGCCCTGCCCGAGGAACTCCGCCGCTATCTGCGCCGCCTCCTCCCGCCCGAGCGACAGGCGGCCCGCGCGCTGCGGCCCATGCTCGGACGGCTGGCCGGAGTGCCGATGCCCTCGGAGTGGCTGTACGAGACCGCCGCGCGCTGGGACATGGAACTGGCCGCCGTCCAGGCGGTCGTCGCGGACCGGAACACCGTCGTACGGCTGGTCGCCGAACCCGGCCCGGCCGGCGCCGACGCCGTGCGCTCCGCCGCCCTCGCCCTCGCCCTGCGCGGCCTGCGCCCCGACGTCCTGGTCGCCAACCGGGTCCTGCCCGAGCAGGCGCAGGACACCTGGCTCGCCGGTCCCGCCGCCCAGCAGCGCAAAGCACTGGAGGAGTGGCAGGAGACGTACGACGTACGCCCGGTCCGCCACCTCGGTCACGACCCACGCGGCACCGACGACCTCGCCGCCCTCACGGTCCCCGGCGTCGACGACACCGGCTCCGCCGTCGAGTGGTCCGTCGCCGACACCCTCGCCGACGACGGCGTCAGCCGGGTCTTCGTCTGGCACATCCCGCTCCCCGGCGCGATACGCGACGAGCTCGACCTCATCCGGCGCGGCGACGAACTCGTGGTCGCCGCCGGGCAGTTCCGCCGTATCGTGCCCCTTCCCTCCGTCCTGCGCCGCTGCACCGTCGCAGGCGCCGCCCTGCGCGACGGAGAGCTCCGCATCCGGTTCGCGCCGGACCCGGACCTCTGGCCGGAGACACGGTGAACGTGGTACGCCCATTCGGGTAACGTCGTAAGGACGAACCGCAGTCAGGAGTCCGTCATGAGCGAAGAGCTCCCCCCGTCAGACGCCGCCGGTCGTGAGGCTGTCGACGAGGTGCGGGCGACCGACGCCGACGCCTGGGCGACGGCGTGCGCCGAGGACCTCGCGGCGGAGAAGTCCCGCCGTCGCGCCGAGTACGGCCCGCCGCCCGGCTCGGCCGCCGAGGAACTGCGCAAGCTCGTCGACGCCGTCACCGACAAGCTGTCCTCGATCCAGTCGCCGCTCCTCGGGGCGGTCGCCGGACCCGCCGCCCAGCAGGTGGTGCACCAGGTCGTCCAGCAGGCCAAGGCCGCCGTCGAGCCCGTCATCGAGCGCAACCCGGACGTCTTCGACCACCTGGCCGCGGCGGGCAGCGAACTGCTCGCCGCGTACCGCTCCGCGGTCCAGGCGCAGGAGCAGCGATGGACGGCACGGGACGACGCGTCACGCGACCTCAAGGACCGGGGCGAGGACCCCGGACCGGGGGAGCGGATCGACCTCGACTAGAGGCCCCCGAGGGCCTGCCGCCGGACTCCCGCCTGTCCGCAAGGGCCTGCCCTGCGGGCGGACGACGGGAGTCCGGCGGCAGGCCCTCGGGTACGGTGGGCCGTAGCGGGGCTCGACCGAAACTGAGGGATTCATGGGACTCACCATCGGCGTCGACATCGGCGGCACGAAGATCGCGGCCGGCGTGGTCGATGAGGAAGGCAACATCCTCTCGACCCACAAGGTGCCGACCCCGGGCACGCCCGAGGGCATCGTGGACGCCATCGCCTCCGCGGTGGACGGCGCGCGCGCCGGGCACGAGATCGTGGGCGTGGGTATCGGCGCGGCCGGTTACGTCAACCGGCAGCGCTCGGAGGTCTACTTCGCCCCCAACATCGACTGGCGCAACGAGCCGTTGAAGGAGAAGGTCGAGGCCCGCGTGGGCCTGCCCGTCGTCGTCGAGAACGACGCCAACGCGGCCGCGTGGGGCGAGTACAAGTTCGGCGCCGGCAAGGGCCACCGCAACGTCATCTGCATCACGCTCGGCACCGGCCTCGGTGGCGGCATCATCATCGGCAACAAGCTGCGCCGCGGCCACTTCGGTGTCGCCGCCGAGTTCGGCCACATCCGGATGGTCCCGGACGGCCTGCTGTGCGGCTGCGGTTCGCAGGGCTGCTGGGAGCAGTACGCGTCGGGGCGCGCGCTGGTGAGGTACGCCAAGCAGCGCGCCAACGCCACTCCGGAGAACGCCGAGATCCTCCTCGGCCTCGGTGACGGCAGCCCCGAGGGCATCGAGGGCAAGCACATCTCCATGGCCGCCCGTCAGGGCGACCCGGTCGCCGTGGACTCCTACCGTGAGCTCGCCCGCTGGGCCGGCGCCGGCCTCGCCGACCTCGCCTCCCTCTTCGACCCGTCCGCCTTCATCGTCGGCGGCGGCCTCTCGGACGAGGGCGAACTGGTCCTCGACCCGATCCGCAAGTCCTACAAGCGCTGGCTCGTCGGCGGCAACTGGCGCCCGGTGGCGGATGTGATCGCCGCTCAGCTGGGTAACAAGGCGGGCCTGGTGGGCGCGGCCGACCTGGCAAGAGAGCCCGACCCGATCATGTAAGCGGGGAGTGGGGCGACCCACCCAGGGGCGCGGGGAACTGCGCGACAAGCCACGACGAACCGGCAGTCGCACATCTACCTCGCGCCCCGAGTCATTGGGCGTAAATTACCCGCATGGCACCCGACGATTCCGCCCTCGTCCGAGTCCTGAGCTACAACATCCGTTCCATGCGAGACGACACCGATGCGCTGGCCAGGATCATCCGCGCCTGCGCCCCGGATCTCGTACTGATCCAAGAGGCCCCCCGCTTCTTCCGCTGGCGCAAGAAACTCGCCCGCCTGGCCCGCGCGGCGGACCTCGTCGTCCTCACCGGGGGCGCCACCGCCGCGGGACCGGCGATCCTGTGCGACCTGCGCACCACGGTCGAGCGCACCGAGGACATCCTTCTCCCGCTCACGCCGGGACAGCACCGGCGAGGTTTCGCCACCGCCGTCGTCCGCATCGGCGGCGCCCGCCTCGGCGTCCTCAGCTGCCACCTCTCCCTGCGCAAGGACGAGCGCTACGAGCAGGGCGGCATGCTCCTCGACCGGCTGGCCGGCATGGGAGTCGAGCACGCCGTCGCGGGGGGTGACCTCAACGAGGGTCCCGACGGCCGCACCTTCCGCCGCCTCTCCGACAACCTCCAGGACTGCTGGGCGGCGGCTCCCTGGGGAGGGGAGCACACCTGGACGCACACCGAACCCCCTCGCCGTATCGACGCGATCTTCGCGACGAAGGGCGTCGAGGTACTGCGCTGCGGTGTCCCGCAGGACGTCCCCGGGACGGAGCTGAGGGCGGCCACCGACCATCTGCCGGTGCTGGCCGCCCTCAGAATTCCCGCGAGCTGAGACTCAGACGACCGCCCCGCGCCCCGGGTCGTCCTCGTCCTCGTCGTCCGACCGCATCCGCATGACCAGCGTGGCGAACCCGCCGAGGAAACCGCCGATGCCGATGGTGGCGAGCCACCAGGTCATGTCCCAGCCGAGCAGTATCGCCAGCAGGAGCAGCAGCGGCCCGCCCAGGACGGCCAGCCACGCGAACTTCGCGGTGGTGTCCGCGGCCGGCAGCGGCGGTGGCTCCGGCGGGACGAAGTGGCCCTCGTCGTCCTCGTCGAAGTCCTCCTCCGCCGGCTCGGGCGCCGTGTAGTCACGAGGGCCGACACCGGGCGCGAAGGCGACGGAGCTGCCCAGCGGCCTGGCCGAGGCGGGCTTCTCGTCCTCCTCCTTCGGCTTCTCGTCGTTGGTCTCCGGCTCCAGCAGGGCCAGGTCCTCCACCGACTTGAACGGCTTGGAGCCCGGCGGGTCCTTCGGCTCCTCGCCGTACCCGGCGACGATCGCCTCCCAGGCGGCCGCCTCGTCGAAGGGCACGCCCTGCTCTTCCGGCTCGCGGTCCTCGCGGTCGGAGTCGTGCTCAGCCACGTGCGGCCGTCCCTTCCTTGCCGATACCGGTCGCGAGCCGGCCGATGAAGGCGAAGCTCTCCTCGAAGATCCGCTCCGCGTCATGGTCCAACGTCGCCACGTGGTAGCTCTGTTCCAGCACGATCTCCGATACGTCCGTGGAGGACACCCGGCTCAGCACGCGCGCGGAGTCGGCCGACGGCACCACATGGTCCACGGCACTGCGCAGGAGCAGCAGCGGCTGGGTGACCTGCGGGAGCTCACCGTCGACCAGCCGGAAGAACTGCCGCAGGGAGTGCGCGGAGTGCAGCGGCACCCGGGTGTACCCCAGCTCGTGGGCGCCCTCCTTGGCGATGTCGTCGGCGATCCCCGGCGTCGACCGCACCAGGTGACGGGCCACCGGAAGGGCGTACGGGGCGAGGCCGTGCATACGGTTCGCCGGGTTGACGACCACCACGCCGCTGACCGCGTCGCCGTGCCTGGCGGCCAGCCGCAGGGCGAGGGCGCCGCCCATGGACAGGCCCGCCACGAACACCTGGGCGCAGCGCTCGCGCAGGGCCCGCAGCTCGCGCTCCACCTCGGCGTACCAGTCCTGCCAGCCGGTGAGTGCCATGTCCTCCCAGCGGGTGCCATGCCCCGGAAGGAGGGGCAGCGACACGGTCAGACCGCGCTCGGCGAGGTACTCCGCCCAGGGGCGGAGCGACTGCGGGGAACCGGTGAAGCCGTGGCAGAGGAGGACGCCTGTCTCCCCGCCCTCGTGGCGGAACGGCTCGGCTCCAGGGAGGACCGGCACCTTCGGTCTCCTGTTCATGAGAAGGGTGTGAACGAGTCCAGGTGTGGTTCACCGTACGCGACCGCACTGACACCGACCAGGGTCGTCGGGCCCTTTGGCAGTGCTCCGGGTTAAGGTCTCATCGACACACACAGGAGGCACGGGGTTGTTGTACGGAACGATGAAGGTCGCCATCGGCGGGCCGCTGAAGGTCGCCTTCAGGCCCTGGGTGGAAGGCCTCGAGAACATCCCTGCCGAGGGCCCCGCGATCCTGGCGAGCAACCACCTGTCCTTCTCGGACTCCTTCTTCCTGCCCGCGGTCCTGGACCGCAAGGTCACCTTCATCGCCAAGGCGGAGTACTTCACCACGCCGGGTCTGAAGGGCCGGCTCACGGCCGCGTTCTTCAAGGGCGCCGGGCAGCTCCCCGTGGACCGCTCCGGTGCGCGCGGAGCGGGCGAGGCGGCGATCAAGGCCGGCATAGAGGTGCTGGAGCGCGGTGAGCTGTTCGGGATCTACCCGGAGGGCACGCGCTCGCCCGACGGGCGCCTGTACCGGGGCAAGCCGGGCGGCCTCGCGCGCGTGGCGCTCGCCACCGGCGCCCCCGTCATCCCGGTCGCCATGATCGACACCGAGAAGATCCAGCCGCCCGGGCAGGTGATGCCCAAGCTGATGAGGCCGGGCATCCGCATCGGCGAGCCCCTGGACTTCACCCGGTACCAGGGCATGGAGCACGACCGTTTCGTGCTGCGCGCCGTGACCGACGAGGTCATGTACGAAATCATGAAGCTCTCCGGCCAGGAGTACGTCGACATGTACGCGACCGCCGCCAAGCGGCAGATCACGGACGCGGCGAAGGCGGAGAAGGAAGCGGAGAAGGCGGCGAAGGCCGCCCTCGCGAAGGCGGAGAAGGAACACTCCGAGTCCTAGACGGGGCTTCGGGGTCGGGGGTGGGGACATGGCCAGGCGTGAGCGTGTGATGAGGATGTCGGTGGAGCTGCCGCTGTGGCGCGCGCTCACCGGCTACCGGGTGCTGACCATGCTGTACGCGGTCGGGCTGTTCGCCACCAACTACGAGAACTTCGACCGTCCCGGCATCGCCATCACCTACTACGTCGTGCTGTGCGGCTGGACGCTCGCCACCCTGCCCCGGGTCCAGAACGCGGCCGCCTGCACCAAGCGCTTCCTCGCCGTGGACCTCGCCGTCGCGATCACCGGCATCCTCCTGACCCCGCTGGCCGTCAGCGACCACCACATCGACACCGGGGGTCCCACCCTGCCGTCGATATGGACCGCCGGCTCGGTCCTCGCGTACGCCATCAAGGGCGGCTGGCGCTGGGCCGCGTTCGCCTCCACCCCGGTCGCCGCCGCCAACCTGATCGAGCGCGGCCAGCCGGCCCGGGACACCGTCCACAACGTCATCCTCGTCTGGGTCGCCTCCATCGCCATCGGCTACGTCGTCGAGGTCGCCCGCGCCTCCGAGCGCACCCTCGCCCGCGCCCTGGAGATCGAGGCCGCGACCAGGGAGCGGGAGCGGCTCGCGCGGGACATCCACGACAGCGTGCTCCAGGTGCTCGCCATGGTGCAGCGGCGCGGTGCCGTCATCGGCGGCGAGGCGGCCGAGCTGGGCCGGATGGCCGGGGAGCAGGAGGTGGCGCTGCGCACCCTGGTCTCCGGCGGGCTCAGGCCCGTCTCGTGGGCGTCGGAGGACACGGCCCAGGGGGCGGTCGTACGGGCCGTCGACGAGCCGGATCCCGAGGGTCCCGTCGATCTCCGCGCGCTGCTCGCCCCGTTCGCCGCCGCCAAGGTCGGCTTCGCCGAGCCCGGCGCCCCGGTGGAGCTGCCACCGGCCGCCGCGAAGGAGATGGCCGCCGCGGTGGGGGCCGCGCTGGACAACGTACGCAAGCACGCCGGTGCGGACGCGCGGGCGTGGATCCTCGTCGAGGACGAGCCCGACGAGGTCGTGGTGACCGTGCGGGACGACGGGCCCGGCATCCCCGAGGGGCGGCTCGCGCAGGCCGAGGGGGAGGGGCGGATGGGGGTGGCCCTGTCGATCCGGGGGCGGCTGCGCGAACTCGGCGGCAGCGCCGAACTGATCTCGGTGCCCGGGCAGGGCACGGAGGTCGAGCTGAAGGTACCGAAGGTCTCACGGGGGAAGGCAGGACAGCGATGAGCGACCAGGGTCCGATCAAGGTGATGGTGGTCGACGACCACCCGATGTGGCGCGACGCGGTCGCCCGTGACCTGGACGCGTCCGGCTTCGACGTGGTGGCCACCGCGGGCGACGGCGACCAGGCCGTCCGCCGCGCCAAGGCCGCCGGTCCCGATGTGCTCGTGCTCGACCTGAACCTGCCGCTCAAGCCCGGCGTCCAGGTGTGCAAGGAACTCGTCGGGCACAACCCGGCGCTGCGGGTCCTGGTGCTGTCGGCCAGCGGCGAGCACGCGGACGTCCTGGAGGCCGTGAAGTCGGGCGCGACCGGCTATCTGCTGAAGTCCGCGTCCACCGAGGAGCTGCTGGACGCGGTGCGTCGTACGGCGGTGGGGGACCCGGTGTTCACGCCCGGGCTCGCGGGGCTCGTCCTCGGCGAGTACCGGCGCCTGGCCTCCGACCCCACGCCCGCCTCCGACCCCGACCAGCCCAAGGCCCCGCAGCTGACCGAGCGGGAGACCGAGGTGCTGCGGCTGGTCGCCAAGGGCCTGAGCTACAAGCAGATCGCCGAGCGTCTGGTCATCTCGCACCGGACGGTCCAGAACCACGTCCAGAACACCCTGGGCAAGCTGCAACTTCACAACCGGGTCGAACTCGTCCGGTACGCCATAGAGCGCGGGCTCGACGACGAGTAGAAGCGCGGGCCCGACGACGGATGGAAGCGCGGGCTTGACGCCGCGTAAACCAACGAGCCGCTGATTCACCGGAATTGCCCTTCCCGCCCATCGCTGTGTGACCTGGATCACCATTAGCGTGACCCTCACAGGCAACCGCGGCGAAGGGACATTTCCATGCGGGTCGGAGTACTGACCGGAGGCGGCGACTGCCCCGGGCTCAACGCCGTCATCCGGGGCGTCGTCCGCAAGGGCGTACAGGAGTACGGCTATGACTTCGTCGGCTTCCGGGACGGCTGGCGAGGACCACTGGAGAACGACACCGTCCGCCTCGACATCCCCGCCGTGCGCGGCATCCTGCCCCGCGGCGGCACCATCCTCGGCTCCTCGCGGACCAACCCCCTGAAGGTCGAGGGCGGTATCCGCCGCATCAAGGAGAACCTCGCCAAGCAGGAGGTCGAGGCGCTCATCGCCATCGGCGGCGAGGACACCCTGGGCGTGGCCGCCCGCCTCAACGACGAGTACGGCGTCCCCGTCGTCGCCGTACCGAAGACCATCGACAACGACCTGTCCGCCACCGACTACACCTTCGGCTTCGACACCGCGGTCGGCATCGCCACGGAGGCGATCGACCGGCTGCACACCACCGCCGAGTCGCACATGCGCGTCCTGGTCTGCGAGGTCATGGGCCGGCACGCGGGCTGGATCGCCATCCACTCCGGGCTGGCCGGTGGCGCCAACGTCATCCTCATCCCCGAGCAGCGCTTCGACGTCGACAAGGTGTGCGCCTGGGTGACCTCCCGCTTCAAGGCCTCCTACGCCCCGATCGTGGTCGTCGCCGAGGGCGCCATGCCGAAGGACGGTGACGTGGTCCTCAAGGACCAGTCGCTGGACTCCTTCGGACACGTCCGGCTGTCCGGGGTCGGCGAGTGGCTGGCCAAAGAGATCGAGAAGCGCACCGGCAAGGAGGCCCGCACGACCGTCCTCGGGCACATCCAGCGCGGCGGCACCCCCAGCGCCTTCGACCGCTGGCTCGCCACCCGCTTCGGCCTGCACGCCATCGAGGCCGTCCGGGACCGTGACTTCGGCAAGATGGTCGCGCTGCGGGGCACGGACATCGTGCGGGTGCCGATCGCGGAGGCCACGGCGAAGCTGAAGACCGTGGACCCGAAGCTGTACGAAGAGGTCGGGGTGTTCTTCGGCTGAGGCCGGCCAACTGCCCTGTCAGTGCCATGACTTGTCACAACACCTGGGCGCCGCCGCGGTTACCGCGGCGGCGTTCGGTGTAGGTGGCAGGGGGACATGTCGCCGGGAGGGTGAATGGTCGGGTGGTTCAGCGGGCGGGAGCTGCGGGGGCTGCTGGAGCGGCATCAGGAGGAACTCGCCGCGGTCTGGCCCGCCGTACGCGACGGCAGGATGCCGCCGACGCCCTCACCGCGGCAGGCGGCCGGCCTCGCCGCGCTGCTCCGGGCCACGGGACGGTCCGTCGAGGCCCGGGGCGAGGAGGGCGCCCACCCGCCCGAGAACGCGGCGGTCCTGCTGGCCCTCGCCCTGCTGCACCGCACACAGCCCGCGGCCACACCCGCCGGACTGCGGTCCCTGGTCGACCCGGCGGCGCACCTCGACGCCGAGACGGCGAACGCCGTGGCGCACATGACCGTCGGGTTCTTCCACCACGCCCAGGACGAGGGGACGCCCCAGCACCTGCGCCGCTGGTGCCTGGACATCGCCCTGTTCTGCGGCACCCGCATCCTGAGCGGCTCCGCGCCCGACGACCCCCGCCGCACCGTGATGCACGAACTCCTCTCGCACATCGCGGAAGCGCGCTTCAAGGACACCGGCGACCTCGCCGACGAGGAAACCGCGATCGCCCACGTCCGCGCGTCCTACGAACTGCGCCCGCCCGGGACACCGGGCGCCGACACCGCCACCCGGCTCGCCCGACTGCTGGGGAAGCGCTGCTCCCGGCTGCGGGACGCCTCACCCATGGGCGACACACCCGCCCTCGTCAGGACCGCCCTCGCCGCGACGGATCCCGCCGGCATCGAGTGGCTCGCGTATGCCATGACGGCCGCGGGCGCCTACATCGCCGCCACCGCCCACGAGCCCAAGAGCGTCCAACTGCTCGACGAAGCCCTGGAGTTGCAGCGCGCGATCCGCGGACACCCGCACTACGGCCGGGTCAGGGACAGCGCGGAGACGATCGCCGCGGGGCTGCTCGCCCAGCGCTTCGCCCGGCGGCGCGACCTGGACATCCTCGCGGAGGCGATCGAGGCCTTCGAAGAGCTGTACGCGGCCCGGCCGCAGAAGTTCGCCGCCGATCTCGGCCGGCACCTCCAGTACCGCTACCAGCTGCGCGGCGACATCGCCGACCGGCGGCGCGCGCTGGACCTCATGGGCGAGGGCCTGTCCGGGCCGGACACCTCGCGCGAGGCGGTGGGCTCGTACGGCGCCGCCGCCGTGCACGAGTACCGCGAGACCGGCGACCCCGCGGCGATCGTCCGTGCCCTGGCCGTCGTGACACCGCTGACCGGTCCGGGCGGCGCCCACGCGGACGACTCCCCTGCCCTGCGCGCGCTCTGCAGTCTGCGCCTCGCCCGCTCGGAGAGCGAGGCCGTGCCCGACCTCGGCCCCGCCGAGGAGGCCGCCCGCCGCGCCCTCGCCCATGCCCGCTCCGCTGTCGAGCGGGCCCTGGCGCTGTCCGCGCTCGCCAAGGTGCTGGTGCACCGCTACCGGTTCGACCATGACCTGGCGGTGCTCGACGAGGCCGTGGCCGACTGCCGCGAGGGCTTCGCCGGACTGCCCGAGGACGAGGACTCCGAGGTGCTCGACTCACTGCGGGGCAGCCTCGTCATGGCCCTCGCCGAACGGCACATCCGTACCGGGCATCTCGCCTCGCTGCGGGAGGCGGTTGCCGCGGGGGAACAACTGGCGGCCCACATCCCGAAGTTCGAGGCCGAGACCCCGGTGCTCCTCGGCAACGTGACCACCCTGCTCGTCGAGTACGCCCGCCGGACCGAGGACGGCGCCGAACTCGACCGGGCGCGGCGGCTGGTCGAGCGCGCCCTGGCCACCACCTCGCCCGGCCACCACATGCGGCACCACCTGGTCAGCGCGCTCGGCGGCGTCCTCCTCGCCCGCTTCAGGCTGCCCGGAGCCGGGATCGAGGACGCCGAGACCGCCGTACGCCACTACGAGACGGCCCTCGAGGATCCGCCCGCCGACCCGCTGCGCCGCGCCGGTCTCTACGGCAACCTGTCCCACGCCCTGCGCGAACGCCACCGGGCGGGCGGTGACCGGGAGGATCTCGACATCGCGCTCGCGGCCGCCCGCAAGTGCGTGCGCCTGGTGCCGGCCGGGCATCCGCTGCGCGGCGGCGGACTGGGCGCGGTGTCCTGGGCCCTGACGGACATCGCCGGCGCGGACGGGGGCTACGACGCGATCCGTGACCAGGCGCTCGCCGTCAACGCCGAGTTGGCCGCCGATCCGGCACAGCCCCCGTCGCACAGCGTCGCGGCCTCGGTGCGGCTGGCCGGTGTGGCCCACGCCGTCGGCGACGAGGAGCGGGCGCTGGCGGCGCTGCGGGCCGCGATCGAGAAGCTCCCGCTGGTGGTGTGGCGCGGTGGCGACCGCTCCGACCAGGAACGGGTGCTCAGCGACGAGGAGTTGGGCTCGCTCGCCGCGAAGGTCGCGGTGGCCGCCGGGAAGCCGCGGGACGCGCTGGAGCTGCTGGAGGCGGGGCGCGGCATCCTCGCCGCCCAGGCTATCGAACTCCGCACCGACGCCGAGGACTTGGCAGCCGCGGCACCCGAACTGGCCGCCCGCTACTCCGCGATGCGCCAAGAGCTGGAGGGCGCCGCCGACGACCTCTCCGCGCCCGGCGCCGACCGCCGTCACCGGCTGGCCCGCGAGTGGCAGGAGACCCTCGACGCGATCCGCGCCCGCGACGGCTTCCGGGACTTCCTGCGACCGCCCGGCGCGGGGCGGTTGCTGTCGGCGGGTGCCCACGGTCCGGTCGTGGTCGTCACCGTCGCCAAGGAGGGCACCGGCCACGCCCTGCTGCTCGACGGCACCGGTGTTCGGGTCCGCCCGCTGCCCGGCCTCACCCACGCCGAGGCCCGGGAGCGCGGCGAACTGCTCTTCCAGGCGGTCGCCGCGGCGGGGCGCTCGGGGCTGGCCCGGGGCTTCGCCGAGCGGTTCGTCGGTGACCTCCTGGAGTGGCTGTGGAACACGGTCGCCGAACCGGTGCTCGACGCCCTCGACATCACCGGCCCGCCCCCGCCCGGCCAGGAGCCGCCCCGCCTGTGGTGGTGTCCCTCCGGACCGCTGACCTTCCTGCCGCTGCACGCCGCCGGCGCCGTGCCCGACCGGGTCGTCTCCTCGTACACCCCGAGCCTCACGGCCCTGCTGCGGGCCCGGGAACGTGCCGTGCCCGTGGACAGGGAGCCGCTCATCGTCGCCGTACCCGAGACACCGGGCCAGGCCCCGCTGCCGGGCGCCCTGCGCGAGGCCGAGCTCGCGCACCGTACGGTCGGCGGCACGCTGCTGTCCGGGGACGCCGCCCACGCCGACGCCGTACGGACCGCGCTCGCCGGGCACTCCTGGGTGCACTTCGCCTGCCACGGCGTCCAGGACCCCGAACAGCCCTCCGAGGGGCGGCTGTTGCTGCCCGGCGGCACGCTGTCCGTGCGGGACGTGACCCGACTCCACCTGCCCGCCGCCGAGTTCGCGTATCTCTCGGCGTGCGAGACGGCGCTGGGCGGGACCCGGCTGCCCGACGAGGCCCTGCATCTCGCCGGGTCTCTCCAACTCGCCGGGTTCTCCCAGGTGATCGGCACGCTGTGGCGGGCCGACGACGACACGTCGGCCGAGATCGCGGAGGGCGTCTACGGCGAGCTGGCGACAGCGGGACCGGGGGCGCCGCCCGCGGCACTCGCACTGCATCACGCCGTACGCAGGCTTCGAGCGCGGTGTCCGGAGCGGCCGTTGAGCTGGGCGGCGCATGTGCATTCCGGGGCGTGAGGAGAGTTGAGGGGGTGTGGGGT